>NC_021985.1:6694322-7010043 GCF_000444875.1 Streptomyces collinus Tu 365
CAGGTGCTCGGCGACGGCCGCGCGCACCTCGGCCCGCAGCGCCTCCCTCGTCGTCGACCACGACGGCGCCGGGCGGCGCGGCCGCCGGGTCGCCTGGCAGGCAGGCGAAGGAGGCGGGGCGCACGGCCATGCGGCCGGCGCCGCGGTCGTAGGAGACATGCGTCACGGACAGCCGGGGCACCCGGCGGTGCGGGAACCACGGAACGGTGATCAGCAGGGAGGCGGGCCACGCGTAGCGGTGCAGGCCGAAGCTCGCCACGACGTCCGGCCGCGCGGGGCGCCCGTAGTCCCGCAGCGCCTGCGCCTCGTCCCGGGCGAGGAACGCGTCGAGGCCGCAACCGCCGGGCGCGAGCCCGGCGGTGGTGAGCCATCCGTCACCGCGCGGCAGCGGGTCCGCCGGTCCGAGGACGGTCACGGCCGGGCCGGCGCCGGCCCTGGCGAGGCGGGCGTACGCGGCGGAGAGCGGTCAGGCCGCGGCGGGCATGGCGGTACCTCCGGTCCCGGCGGCGGGGGCGGACTGTGCAGGTAAGGCAAACCTAACTGGCTCGTGGGCAAGTTTGAAGTGCCGCCTTGTGCGCCTAAGGTGCTTGACGGACAAGTAACAACCCGCCGTTAATGACCCCTAAGTGCCGGCAGCCCGGAGGAGGAGCGCGTGGAGCAGGGCGTGCAGGGCGCCGCCGAGGCGTGGGCCCACGCCGGGCCGCAGGGCGCGGCCCGGGTGCCGGCGCAGGCGCGCGCGGCCGACCCGGTCCGCGAGCGCGACGCCGGACTGGCGGGCGCCCGGGGCGAGCACACGCACGGCGAGGCGCCGCTCCCGCGGCCGCGGCTCGTGCAGCGCTCCTCGGTGCGCGGCCAGATCCTGGACGCGCTGCGCACCTCCCTGGTGGCGGGCGAGCTGAAGCCCGGCGAGGTCTACTCGGCGCCGGTGCTCGGCGAGCGTTTCGGGGTGTCCGCGACACCGGTGCGCGAGGCCATGCAGCAGCTCGCGCTGGAAGGTGCCGTCGAGGTCGTCCCCAACCGCGGCTTCCGGGTCGTCGAACGGGGCGCGCGGGAACTGGCCGAGCTGGCCGAGGTGCGGGCGCTCATCGAGGTGCCGGTGATGCTGCGGCTCGCCCGTACGGTGCCCGTCGAACGGTGGGCGGCACTGCGTCCGGTCGCCGAGGCGACGGTGCGTGCCGCCTCCTCCGGCTGCCCCGCGACGTACGCCGAGTCCGACCGGGCCTTCCACCGCGCGCTGCTGTCCCTCTGCGGCAACGAGCAGCTCGTGCAGGTCGCGGACGACCTGCACCGGCGCGCGCAGTGGCCCCTGGTCGGGGGGCCGGTCCGGCAGCGCCGGGCGGACCTGCTGGCGGACGCGGCGGAGCACACGGCCCTGCTGGACGCGCTCATCGCACGCGACCTGGACGTGGTGCGCGGCCTGGTAGGCGAACACTTCGCCGGCGCGGCCTGACGCTACGACGCCCCGCGTCCGGGCTTCGCGTGCCGCGTCCGGGGTTCGCGTCCCGCTCCGGGTTCCGCGTGCGCGTCGCGCTTCGGGCCTTGCGTCCCGCTTCCGGGTTACGCGTGCGCGACGCGTCGGCGAACACTTCGCCGGCGCGGCCCGACGCTACGACGTCCCGCGTCCGGGCTTCGCGTCCCGCGTCCGGGCTTCGCGTCCCGCGTCCGGGCTTCGCGTCCCGCGTCCGGGCTTCGCGTCCCGCGTCCGGGCCTAGCGTTCCGCTCCGGGTTCCGCGGCCGCGTTCCGTTGCCTGGCCCGCGTCCGCGTTCCGCTCCGGGTACGGCGTGACGCACCCGCGTCCAGGCCCGGACCCGTGTCCCGCGTCGCGCCCCGGGTTCCGCTCCCGAGCCGCGCCCCGGTCGTCCGGGTCCCGCGTCCGGGCGCGGCCTGACGCACCCGCGTCCGGGTCTCGCGTCCCGCTCTCGGGTGTGGCGTGACGCTCCTACGTCCGGGGCCCGGGTCCCGCGTCCGGGTCTCGCGTCCCGCTCTCGGGTGTGGCGTGACGCTCCTACGTCCGGGGCCCGGGTCCCGCGTCCGGGTCTCGCGTCCCGCTCCCGGGCGCGGCCTGACGCACCCGCGGCCGGGTCCGTGTCCCGCTCCCGGGCGCGGCGTGACGCTCCTACGTCCGGGGCCCGCGTCCCGTGCCCGCGTACGGGTCGCCCACGTCCAGGCTCCGGTTCCCCGGCCCCGGGCCGTGGCGGTCAGGAACCGTCCTGCGAGCCGTGCGCGCTCTTCGAATAGGCGTCGTGCCAGGCGGCCTTCGCGCCGGAGTCGCCGATCCGGTACACGTCGACGACCGCCCCGGCCGCCACGGCCAGCGACAGGACGGCCACCACGATCCGCACCGGCAGCGCCGCCGCCCGGCTACCGCGCGCCGAACCCGCCGTGTCCACCGCGTCCGCCGAGCCGGCCGCGACCGTCGGGTCCGCGCCGGGGACCGCCCTCTTCGTGCCGCGTGCCGTCCACCACACGACCGCCGCCAGGACGAACAGGCCCAGCGCCCAGGGCAGCAGCCCGTCGCCCAGCTCGGTGTGCCGCCGGACCAGCGCGTCGCTCTCGACGTGCCGCTCGAGCCACTCGCCGGCCTGGGTGGTCAGGGGCACGCTGACCAGGGCGGCGAAGGCGAGCGCCGGCAGCAGCACCCCCAGCCGACGGGCCGCCCGGGGCCATATCGCGGCGGCCACCAGCGCCAGCGCGGTCAGCGGTATCAGCACGACGACGACGTGCACCAGCAGCACATGGGCCGGCAGGCCGTTGACCAGACTCACGGGAGCACTCCTGAGGGGGGTGGGACTCGGGGCGCGCCAGCCTGGCACAGGAAGCTCTCAGTTGCCTCTGAGCGCGCCCCCGGGCACGGCCGCCTCGCGCCACGACGTCATGCCCTCGCCCCGCCACCCCGCCCCCCGCTAGGCCGTGGCCGCCCCCGGAGCGGGCGGCGCCAACTGGCGAGCCAGCCAGGTCGGTACGCCCCCCAGCAGCCGGAACAGCCGTCCCGCCTCCTCCCGCAGCCGGGACGCCTCCGGCTCGGACTCCGCGTCCGCCAGGGAGGCCAGCGCCGGGGCCGTGCCCACCAGGTAGCCCAGCTCCTCGCGGATCCGCAGGGACTCGGCGAAGCCGTGCCGCGCCTCGGTCAACTCCCCGTCCCGCAGCGCGAGTCCGGCCAGATGGCGCCAGGTGAAGGAGAGCAGCAGCGGGTCGGCCTGGGCGGTGGCGCCCGCGTGCGCCCGGCGGTAGGCCGCACGGGCCGCCTGCGGGGAGCGGGCCAGGTTCTCGGCCAGCAGGCCCCGGCGGAAGTCCAGCAGTGCCCGGCCAGCTGCCCCCGGGGCGATCAGCGCCGCCGCCCGGCCCAGCGCGGCCCGCGCCTCGTCCGCCCGGTCGCGCACCCCGTGCAGGGTGGCCGCGTAGGCGAGCTGGCCGCGTTCGCAGGCGGCCGCCCCGCGCTCCTCGTCGGTGTGCGCCTGCGCCTCGGCCGTGCGCAGGGCGTCCTCCGCCTCCTCCCAGCCCCGCTCGGTGTACAGGCACCGCTCCACGAGCAGCGCAGCCCGCTGCAGGGCCAGGGCCGGGGTGTCCGGTGGCAGCAGGGCCGCCGCGTCGGCCCAGCAGGCCCGCGAGCGCAACCGCCATACCGCGGTCTGGAGTGGATCGTCACCGGCGGTCGTTCCATTACCAGACATGGCGGAATGCGCCACGTTGCCCTCCCCGAGCACGCCGTTGAGCTGTTGAGTGGTGGCGGCATTCCAGCACCAATGCCGGTGCCGGGCCAAGAGGGTGGGTGAAAGTTTTCACAAAGTAGGGGCCCGATGGCGTGACTTGATCGCCCGGCGTCACGCCCCGCCGGGTTCAGCTCATGCGCAGGGCCAGGAAGAAGTCCAGCTTGTCCTCCAGGCGCGAGAGGTCACGCCCCGTCAACTGCTCGATCCGCCCGACCCGGTAGCGCAGCGTGTTGACGTGCAGGTGGAGCCGGGTGGCGCAACGGGTCCAGGAGCCGTCGCAGTCGAGGAACGCCTCCAGGGTCGGGATCAGCTCGGCGCGGTGGCGGCGGTCGTAGTCCTTCAGCGGGTCCAGCAGCCGGGCCGTGAACGCGCGGCGGACGTCGTCCGGGACGAACGGCAGCAGCAGCACGTGGCTGGCCAGTTCCTGGTGGCCGGCCGCGCAGACCCGGCCGGGGCGGGCCGCGGCGACCCGGCGCGCGTGCCGGGCCTCCTCCAGGGCACCGCGCAGCCCCTCGGCGGAGTGCACGGCCGCGCTGACGCCGAGGGTGAGCCGCCCGTCGTCGTTCAGGCCCGCCGACAGCGGCTCCCGTACGGTCTGCAGCAGCGCGTCGGCGAGCAGGCCGGGCTCCGAGCCGTCGTGCTCGGCGGCCATCGCGGGCAGCGGGACCAGGGCGATCGCCTCGTCGCCGGTGTGGGCGACGGCGATCCGGTCCGAGGGTTCGGGGCCGGTGGCCAGCGGGTCGACCAGGATCTCCTCCAGCAGCGACTGCGCCACCGGACCGCCCTCGACCTCGTCGCCCTCCCACTCGACCCGGGCCACGACCACCTGCCAGTGCGGGGCCGCGCCGAGTCCGGGCAGCAGCACCGGCGCCGCGACCCGCAGCCGGGCGGCGATCTCGGCGGGCGCGGCACCCGTCTGCACCAGCTCCAGCACCTCCTGGGCGAGCCGGCGGCGGACGGTGCGCGCCGCGTCACGGCGGTCCCGCTCGACGGCGATCAGCTGGGTGACGCCCTGCAGCAGGTCGAGGCGCTCCTCCGGCCAGTCCCCGGCGTCCGCCTCGACCGCCAGCAGCCAGTCCGACAGCACGGACTCGCGCACGTCGCGGGCGGCCTGCGGGGAGCGTCCGGAGGAGCGGATCGGGAAGAGGGAGTACGTCGTCCCGGCGAGCGGCACACGGTGCGGCCCGCGGCGTCCCGTGCGGGCGGCGGCCAGGTGTTCGGCGGCCAGGCCCGCGCAGATCTCGGCGGGCAGCGCCGGACCGCCGAGCTTGGAGCCCGCGATCAGCCGGCCGGTGGGCGAGAGCACCCAGGCGCGCAGGTCCAGGTCGGAGCCGAGCAGGTCGAGCACCACGTCGGGGCCACCGCCCGCCGGGCCCGAGGTCATCATCCGGCGGTGCCGGTCCACCACCGCCGCCAGGTCGCCGGCCCGCTCGCCGGAGACCTGCCGTACGACGTGCTCGGTGATCGAGGCGAACGCCACCGACTCGTGCACCGCGAACAGCGGCAGCCGGTGCCGTGAGCACGCCAGGACCAGGTCGTCCGGCACATCGCCCAGCTCGGCCTCGCCCGCCGCCAGCGCCGCCACCCCGGCCTGCACCAGGAGGCGTACGAACGGTTCGGAGTCGTGGGCGTCCCGGCGCCAGGCCAGGCCGGTGAGCACCAGCTCCCCGCCGGAGAGGTAGCGGCTCGGGTCGCGCAGGTCGGTGGTCATGACCCCGCGTACGGAGCGGTCCAGCTCGTCCTCGCCGCCGAGCAGCCGCAGCCCCAGCGCGTCGGTGTCCAGCAGTGCGCGCAGCCGCATCTCGTCGCCGCCGTCCTTTGTCTCGAAAACTACGATGAATCCCGGTGGGGGGACCCGTGAGGCACCCGGTGCGCGGGTGCGCGGGCCGTCCGGACGGGGCCGTCCGGGCCGCATCCCGTGTGTCCCGGGGAAATCGGAGAGGTAACCGATGACCTCTGTTCATACGAATCTACAAGATGCCCGCCGTGGCCAGCCAACTCCTTCATGGTTTCGGTGACTGACCCCGCTGGAGTACGGAGCGGTGTACTGAGTCCACTCCGCGTTAACAGCACATGAACGAGCCGGGACCGCCGCACACGGATTGGCTCATCTGTAACGACTCACGAGACGAAGAAGAGAGCCGGTCATGGACTTCCTTCGCCCCGCCAGCTGGGAGGAGGCGCTCGCCGCGAAGGCCGAGCACCCCACCGCTGTGCCGATTGCGGGTGGCACCGACGTGATGGTCGAGATCAACTTCGACCACCGCCGGCCCGAGTACCTGCTCGACCTCAACCGCGTCGGCGACCTCTACGAGTGGGAGGTCGGCGAGGACACCGTACGGCTGGGCGCCTCCGTCCCGTACACCCGGATCATGGAGAACCTCCGGGCCGAGCTGCCGGGCCTGGCGCTCGCCTCGCACACGGTCGCCTCCCCGCAGATCCGCAACCGCGGCGGCGTCGGCGGCAACCTCGGCACGGCCTCGCCCGCCGGCGACGCCCACCCCGCGCTGCTCGCGGCGGGCGCCGAGGTCGAGGTGGAGTCGGCGGCCCGCGGCACCCGGCTGATCCCGATCGACGCCTTCTACACCGGCGTCAAGCGCAACGCCCTGCGGCCCGACGAGCTGATCCGCGCCGTGCACGTCGCCAAGGCCGACGGCCCGCAGCAGTACTCCAAGGTCGGCACCCGCAACGCCATGGTGATCGCCGTGTGCGCCTTCGGCCTCGCGCTGCACCCCGGGACCCGGACCGTGCGCACCGGCATCGGCTCGGCCGCGCCCACGCCCGTACGGGCCAAGGCCGCCGAGGAGTTCCTGAACGCGGCCCTGGAGGAGGGCGGCTTCTGGGACAACGGAAAGATCATCACCCCGTCGGTCGCCAAGCAGTTCGCGGAGCTGTGCTCCGGCGCCTGCAACCCGATCGACGACGTCCGGGGCACCGCGAGCTACCGCCGCCACGCGGTCGGTGTGATGGCCCGCCGGACGCTCACCTGGACCTGGGAGTCGTACCGCGGCGCCCGCCGCGCATCTGAGGGAGCTGCGTAATGCGCGTCAACTTCACCGTCAACGGACGTCCGCAGGAGGCCGACGACGTCTGGGAGGGCGAGTCCCTGCTGTACGTGCTGCGCGAGCGCCTCGGCCTGCCCGGCTCCAAGAACGCCTGCGAGCAGGGCGAGTGCGGCTCCTGCACCGTGCGCCTGGACGGCGTACCGGTCTGCTCCTGCCTGGTCGCGGCCGGCCAGGCCGAGGGCCGGGACATCGTGACCGTCGAGGGCCTCGCCGACTTCGCCCGGCAGCGCGCCGAGGGCGGCTGCGCGAGCGGCGCCTGCGGCACCACCCCGGACGAGGCCGAGGGCCGGCAGGCCGGGGGCACCGACTCGCAGACCGGCGAGGGCACCGGACTCGCCCCGATCCAGCAGGCGTTCATCGACGCCGGCGCCGTCCAGTGCGGCTTCTGCACCCCCGGCCTGCTCGTCGCCGCCGACGAGATGCTGGAGCGCAACCCGAACCCGACCGACGCGGACATCCGTGAGGCACTGTCGGGCAACCTGTGCCGCTGCACGGGCTACGAGAAGATCATGGACGCGGTCCGCCTGGCCGCCGCCCGCCAGTCCGAGGGGGTCTGACATGCCTGCGAACGGCGCTCCTACGAAGATCACGCAGGGCTCGCAGACCAAGGGCGGCATCGGCGAGTCCACGCTCCGCCCCGACGGCACCCTCAAGGTCACCGGCGAGTTCGCGTACTCGTCCGACATGTGGCACGAGGACATGCTCTGGGGCCAGATCCTGCGCTCCACCGTCGCGCACGCCGAGATCGTCTCCATCGACACCGGCGAGGCCCTGGCCACCCCGGGCGTCTACGCGGTCCTGACCTACGACGACCTGCCCACCGCGGTGAAGAACTACGGCCTGGAGATCCAGGACACCCCGGTCCTCGCCCACGGCAAGGTCCGCCACCACGGCGAACCGGTCGCGATCGTCGCCGCCGACCACCCCGAGACGGCCCGCCGCGCCGCCGCCAAGATCAAGGTCGAGTACCGGGAACTGCCCGTCATCACCGACGAGGCCTCCGCCACCGCCCCGGACGCGATCCTCGTCCACGAGGGCCGCGACGACCACCACGCCGGGCACGTCCCGCACCCCAACATCGTGCACCGCCAGCCGATCGTCCGCGGCGACGCGGACGCGGCCGCCCGCCGGGCCGACGTGATCGTCAGGGGCGAGTACACCTTCGGCATGCAGGACCAGGCCTTCCTCGGCCCCGAGTCCGGCCTCGCCGTGCCCGAGGAGGACGGCGGCGTCCACCTCTACGTCGCCACCCAGTGGCTCCACTCGGACCTGCGCCAGATCGCCCCCGTCCTCGGCCTGCACGAGGACAAGGTGCGCATGACGCTGTCCGGCGTCGGCGGCGCGTTCGGCGGCCGCGAGGACCTGTCCATGCAGATCCACGCCTGCCTGCTGGCGCTGCGCACCGGCAAGCCCGTGAAGATCGTCTACAACCGGTTCGAGTCCTTCTTCGGGCACGTCCACCGCCACCCGGCCAAGCTCTCCTACGAGCACGGCGCCACCCGGGACGGCAAGCTGACCCACATGAAGTGCCGGATCGTCCTGGACGGCGGCGCCTACGCCTCCGCCTCCCCGGCCGTCGTCGGCAACGCCTCCTCCCTGTCGGTCGGCCCCTACGTCGTCGACGACGTCGACATCGAGGCCATCGCCCTCTACACCAACAACCCGCCCTGCGGCGCCATGCGCGGCTTCGGCGCCGTCCAGGCGTGCTTCGCCTACGAGGCGCAGATGGACAAGGTGGCGGCCGAACTCGGCATGGACCCGGTGAAGTTCCGGCAGCTCAACGCCATGGAGCAGGGAACGATCATGCCGACCGGACAGCCGGTCGACTCCCCGGCCCCGGTCGCCGAACTGCTGCGCCGGATCAAGGCGATGCCGCTGCCGCCCGAGCGCCAGTGGGAGTCCAGCGAGGGCGCGGACGTACGGCAGCTGCCCGGCGGCCTGTCCAACACCACGCACGGCGAGGGCGTCGTACGGGGCATCGGCTACGCGGTCGGCATCAAGAACGTCGGCTTCTCCGAGGGCTTCGACGACTACTCGACGGCCAAGGTGCGCATGGAGGTCGTGGGCGGCGAGCCCGTCGCGACCGTGCACACCGCGATGGCGGAGGTCGGCCAGGGCGGCGTCACCGTCCACGCGCAGATCGCCCGCACCGAGCTCGGCGTCGCCCAGGTGACCATCCGACCCGCCGACACCCAGGTCGGCAGCGCCGGCTCCACCTCGGCCTCCCGGCAGACGTACGTCACCGGCGGCGCCGTGAAGAACGCCTGCGAGCTGGTCCGCGAGAAGGTCCTGGAGATCGGCCGGCGCAAGTTCGGCACCTACCACCCGGCCTGGGCGACGGCCGAACTCCTGCTGGAGGGCGGCAAGGTCGTCACCGACGGCGGCGAGGTCCTCGGCGACCTGGCAGACGTGCTGGAGGGCGAGAGCGTCGAGGTCGAGGCCGAATGGCGGCACCGGCCGACCGAGGCCTTCGACCTGCGCACCGGCCAGGGCAACGGGCACGTCCAGTACTCCTTCGCCGCGCACCGCGCGGTCGTCGAGGTCGACACCGAGCTCGGCCTGGTCAAGGTCATCGAACTGGCCTGTGCCCAGGACGTCGGCAAGGCGCTCAACCCGCTCTCCGTCATCGGCCAGATCCAGGGCGGCACGACGCAGGGCCTGGGCGTGGCGGTGATGGAGGAGATCATCGTCGACCCGAAGACCGCCAAGGTCAGGAACCCCTCCTTCACGGACTACCTGATCCCCACCATCCTCGACACGCCGACCATCCCGGTCGACGTGCTCGAACTCGCCGACGACCACGCCCCGTACGGGCTGCGCGGCATCGGCGAGGCCCCGACCCTGTCGTCCACCCCGGCCGTCCTCGCGGCGATCAGGAACGCGACCGGGCTGGAGCTCAACCGCACTCCGGTACGGCCCGAGCACCTCACGGGAACCGCGTAACACCGAAAAGCACTCCGGGCGGCGCAGGGAACGTCACACACTCCGCAGCGCCGCCCGGGGGAACCCTCCTTCGAGTTCCGCACCGCTCGCGGCCTTGAAGTACCAGGCAACACGTTCGTCTCGGGCCGTCCCCCGGGTCGTCCATTCCCAAATCCCGCGCCCGTAAAGGCGGTTGCGCGGGTGCCCCTTTGAACCTTGGGAGATGGCCCCCATGACCCAGCAGTCAGTGGAGCCCAGGACCGCAGCCGACGACGCGGGTGACGGAACCCGCGTCCCGGCAGGGCGGTCCTGGCTCGACCGGTACTTCCACATATCCAGAAGAGGGTCCACGGTCTCGCGCGAAGTCCGTGGCGGCGTCACCACCTTCATGGCGATGGCGTACATCCTCCTGCTCAACCCCCTGATCCTGTCCGGCAAGGACGCGGCGGGGGACACGCTCGGCCAGAAGGCGCTGATCACCGCGACCGCGTTCGCGGCGGCCTTCACCACGCTCCTGATGGGTTTCGTCGGCAAGGTGCCGCTCGCCCTCGCCGCCGGCCTCTCCGTCTCCGGCGTCCTGTCCTCCCAGGTCGCCCCACAGATGACCTGGCCGCAGGCCATGGGCATGTGCGTGATGTACGGCGTCGTCATCATGCTGCTGGTCGTCACCGGCCTGCGCGAGATGATCATGAACGCGATTCCGCTCGCGCTCAAGCACGGCATCACCATGGGCATCGGCCTGTTCATCGCCCTGATCGGCTTCTACAAGGCCGGCTTCGTGCACCAGGGCAAGGCCACCCCGGTCACCCTCGGCCCCGCCGGTGAACTCGCCGGCTGGCCGGTCCTGCTCTTCGCCGGCACCCTGCTGCTGATCTTCATGCTCCAGGCCCGCAACATCCCCGGCGCCATCCTCATCGGCATCATCTCCGGCACCGTCGTCGCCGCCGTCCTCAACGGACTCGGCGTCGTCGCCCCCGAGCAGTGGGCCAACGGCGCGCCCGAACTGCACGGCAGCGCGGTCTCGATGCCCGACTTCTCGCTCTTCGGGCACGTGGAGTTCGGCGGCTGGGGCAAGGTCGGCGCCATGACGGTCGGAATGATCGTCTTCACCCTGGTGCTCGCCGGGTTCTTCGACGCCATGGCCACCATCATCGGCGTCGGTACGGAGGCTCGACTGGCCGACGACAAGGGCCGGATGCCGGGCCTGTCCAAGGCGCTGTTCATCGACGGCGCCGGCGGTGCCATCGGCGGTGTGGCGGGCGGCTCCGGCCAGACCGTCTTCATCGAGTCGGCGACCGGCGTCGGCGAAGGGGCCCGCACGGGACTCGCCTCCGTCGTCACCGGACTGTTCTTCGCGGCCTGCCTGTTCTTCACCCCGGTCACCGCGATCGTCCCGCAGGAGGTCGCCTCCGCCGCCCTGGTCGTCATCGGCGCCCTGATGCTGATGAACGCCCGGCACGTGGACTGGGCCGACCGCGCCACCGCGATCCCGGTGTTCCTGACGGTCGTGCTGATGCCGTTCACGTACACCATCACCACCGGTGTCGCCGCGGGCGTCGTCTCCTACGTGGCCATCAAGACCGCCCAGGGCAAGGCGCGCGAGATCGGCGCCTTCATGTGGGGGCTGACGGTCGTCTTCCTGGTCTACTTCGCGCTCCACCCGATCGAGGGCTGGCTCGGCGTCCACTAGCGGCCGCCGAACACCCCTGCCACGCAACCCCGTTAGGAGACCGACAGATGCTGGACATCGCCGACGAGCTGAACCGGTGGGTCGAGCAGGGCCGCGACTTCGCCGTCGCCACCGTGGTGGCCGTCGGCGGCAGCGCCCCGCGCCAGCCCGGCGCCGCCCTCGCGGTGGACGCCGACGGCACGGCGATCGGCTCGGTCTCCGGCGGCTGCGTGGAGGGCGCCGTGTACGACCTGTGCCGACAGGCGCTCGAGGACGGGGAGACCGTCCTGGAACGCTTCGGGTACAGCGACGAGGACGCCTTCGCCGTCGGCCTGACCTGCGGCGGCGTCATCGACATCCTCGTCGTGCCGGTCCGGGCGGACGGTCCGGCCCGGACGGTGGTCGCCGCCGCGCTGGCCGCCGCCGCGCGAGGGGAGGCGGCGGCGCTCGCGCGGGTCGTGGACGGCCCGGCCGAGTTGATGGGCCGGGCCCTCCTGGTCCGGCCCGACGGCTCCCACGACGGCGGCTTCGGGGCCCACCCCGAGCTGGACCGCACCGTCGCCGCCGAGGCCGGCGCCTTCCTGGACGCGGGCCGCACCGGCACCCTGGAGATCGGGGAGCAGGGCTCGCGCTGCGGCGCCCCGCTCACCCTCCTCGTGGAGTCCTCGGTACCCGCCCCTCGCATGATCGTCTTCGGTGCCATCGACTTCGCCTCGGCGCTGGTCCGCGTCGGCAAGTTCCTCGGCTACCACGTCACCGTGTGCGACGCCCGCCCGGTGTTCGCCACCCCGGCCCGCTTCCCGGAGGCCGACGAGATCGTCGTCGAGTGGCCCCACCGGTAC
This sequence comes from Streptomyces collinus Tu 365, assembly GCF_000444875.1. Lineage (NCBI taxonomy): Bacteria > Bacillati > Actinomycetota > Actinomycetes > Kitasatosporales > Streptomycetaceae > Streptomyces > Streptomyces collinus. The sequence continues at coordinate 6,706,532 of NC_021985.1, forward strand.
CTGGAGCGCACCGAGGTCGACGCCCGCACGGTGCTGTGCGTCCTCACCCACGACGCCAAGTTCGACATACCGCTGCTCCGGCTGGCCCTGCGGCTGCCGGTCGCCTACGTCGGCGCGATGGGCTCCCGCCGCACCCACCTGGACCGCAACGAACGCCTGCGCGAAGTCGGCGTCGGCGACCTCGAACTCGCCCGCCTGCGCTCCCCGATCGGCCTCGACCTCGGCGCCCGCACCCCCGAGGAGACGGCCCTGTCCATCGCCGCCGAGATCGTCGCGAACCGGCGCGGCGGCAGCGGCGTCTCCCTGACCGGCGCGCACACCCCCATCCACCACGACCGCGCCAAGCGGCCCACGGGCCGCAGGATCGGCTCGGTGGCCTGAACGGCCGGCCGGGCGGGCGCCACGGTGACGCGGGAACCGGCCGCCCCCTGACCGGTACCCCGACCAGCCCCCGTCAGGGCCGGCGCAGCAGGTGGTTGAGGGCGCGGCCGAACACCGTGCGAGAGGTGTGCCGTACGACGTCGTCGAACAGGCTCGGCAGGAAGCGGATACGCAGATCCTCCTGCCACTCCACGCGGGTGCGGCCGCCGGGGCCCGGGCGGACCTCGATCTGCGCCCAGCCCAGGATCACCCGGCCGCGCTTCTCCAGGCGGCACAGCCCCGGCTCGCCGTCCACCGGCGGCCGCCAGACGGTGACCTCCATGGGGTCCTCGAAGGCGAGCGGGCCGAGGCCCGACCGGGCGACGACGCGGGTGCCCTCGCGGGTCGGTCCGGGCGGGACCGAGGTGACCCGGGTCAGCGGGACCGCGTCACCGTGGCGGGGCCATCGGGTCAGCCGGCGCCAGGTCTCCTCGACGGAGAGCGGCACGGTGCGTTCGAGAGAGAAGAAGGGCACGGCACGATCGTAGGCAATCGGCGCCGCCGACCTGTGCGTTCGGCCACGGGTCACCTGTCTGGCCCATGGCCGCGCCGCCCGCGGGCCGCCGCCTCAGGGGCGGTACACCTTGCCCGGCTCCGCCCTGCCCGGCGCGAGCAGCTGAGGCACCGTCACGAAGACGTAGCCGCGGGCCTTCAGGGCGTCGATGATGCCCGGGACGGCGGGTACGGTGCCCCGGTAGATGTCGTGCAGCAGGATGATCCCGTCCCGGGACGCCTGGTCGAGCACCCGCTTGGTGATCAGCGCCGAGTCCTCGGTCGTGTAGTCCTTCGCGGTCACGCTCCACAGCACCTCCGCCAGGCCCTCCTCCTTGGCGATCCGGTGCACGTCGGCGTCGGTACGGCCCTGCGGCGGGCGCATCAGCGTCGGCCTGCGCCCGGTGAGCCGCTCGATCGCGTCGTCGGGACGCTTCAGCTCCTCGCGTATCCGCGCGTCCGGTATGCGGGTGAGGATCTTGTGGTCCCAGGTGTGGCTCGCCACCTCGTGCCCCTCGGCCGCCATCCGCTTGACCAGCTCCGGATACGTGTCGATGTGCCGCTTGCCCAGCAGGAAGAAGGTGGCCGGGACCTTCTTCTCCTTCAGGATGTCCAGCAGCCGGGCCGAGTTCTCGCTGGGCCCGGCGTCGAAGGTCAGCGCGATGCACTTGGCCTCGCGGCAGTCCACCGTCCCCAGCCGGGCCGCCTGCGCCCCGTGCGCGCCCCCGTGCCCGGCCTCGGCGCGCGCCGACGCGGGCGAGGTCGTGCTGACCTGCGCGCAGCCGGACACCGTCAGCGCCAGACAGGCGGCGGCGGACGCGAGCGCGGACAGACGCAACCTTCGGCCGGGTCCGCGCATCTTCCTGTGTGCGGGCGGCGAGGCCGGATTCTTCTCGGAGGAACGCGAAAGAGCCATGCCGGGACTATACACAGAGTGTATAGCTCACGCGTTCGAATGCGTGAGGACCGGTCACCGCTTGGAATCCCGGTGCGGCGACCCGGCGCGGCACGCCACGCACGGCGGCCCGGCACGCCACGCACGGCGGCCCGGTGCGCCGCCGTAGCACCATGGAGGTGCGGGGAGGGCAGCACGCCGGCAGGCGGGAGGAGCAGCCCATGCGCTACCGGGACCGAGCCGAGGCCGGACGGCGACTGGCCGCCCTGCTGAGCGAAGTGCGCGAGCGGGACGGACTGCCCGACCCCGTCGTCCTCGCCCTGCCCCGCGGCGGCATCGCCGTCGCCGAACCCGTCGCCCGCGCGCTCGACGCCCCGCTCGACGTGCTCGTCGTCCGCAAGATCGGCGCACCGCACCACCACGAGTTCGCCGTCGGCGCCCTCGCCGCGGGCGACCCGCCCCTCTTCGACCCCGGCACCCTCGGACAGCTCGGCCTGACCGAGGAGCGGCTCGCCCCGGCCGTGGCGAGCGAACGGCGCGAGCTGGACCGGCGCGAGCGCCGCTACCGCGGCGACCGCCCGCCGCCGCGCGTGGAGGGCCGCAGCGTGATCGTCGTCGACGACGGCCTGGCGACCGGCGCCACCGCACGCGCCGCGCTGCGGCACGTACGGCGCCGGGCGCCCGCCCGGCTCGTCCTCGCCGTCCCGGTCGGCGCCCCGGACTCCCTCGACCGGCTCGCCGCCGAGGCCGACACCGTCCTGTGCCCGCTGCGCCCGGCCGCGTTCAGCGCCGTCGGCCAGTGGTACGACGACTTCGAGCAACTCACCGACGCGGACGTGCTCGGCGTACTCGACGCGCTGCACCCTCGGTGACGAGCCGGGCGGGAGGGCAGCCGGGCAGCCGGGGAGCCGAAGTGCCGGGGAGCCGGGTACTCAGGGGTTCGGGGAGCGAGAGGAGCGGAGGATGCCGGAGCTGGCCGAGGCGGAGGCGCGGCGCCGGTTCACCGCCGCCCGGGTGGCCCGGCTCGCCACGGTGGACGAGGCGGGCCGGCCGCACCAGGTGCCGGTCGTCTGCGTCACCGTGAGCGCCGAGGGCACCGGCGCCGCCGACCGGATCGTGACCGCCGTCGACCACAAGCCGAAGACCACCGCCCGGCTCAAGCGGCTGCGCAACATCGCCGCACACCCGGCGGTCTGCCTGCTCGCCGACGCCTACGACGAGGACTGGGACCACCTGTGGTGGGTCCGCGCCGACGGCGAGGCGAGCGTCCTGACGCCCGGCGCCGCCGACCCGGCCGTACGACAGGCCCACGCGCGTGCCGTCGGACTGCTGTGCGCCAAGTACCCGCAGTACCGCGACGATCCGCCGGCCGGCCCGGTGATCGCGGTCACCGTACGGCGCTGGAGCGGCTGGCAGGCGCGCGCGGAGCCCTCCGGCCGCCGAACCCCGTGCACACCAGTGGTACCGGAAACGCACGAAGAGTAACCTCGGGTGACATGACGCGCACGGGGGAGCGAGCCGTCAAGTCGCGGTTACGGACGCCACCTTGGGTGGCCCGCATCGAGGAGCCGGACGGGCGGGTCCTGGGTGCCGGGGTGCTGCTCGCCCCCGACCGCGTGCTCACCGCCGCCCATGTGGTCCGGCCCGGACAGGCGTACGTCGTCCACTTCGTCGGCGTGCCCGGCGTACCCGGGGTGGCGGCCACCGTCCGCGAGGACGAGTACGTGCCGCAGCAACGGGACACCTTCGGCGACCGCAGCGGCGACCTGGCCCTGCTGCGGCTGGCCGAGCCCCTGCCCGCCGCCCACACCACCCGGCTCTACCGGCTCGCCGCGCCGCACGGACCGGTGAGCATGTACGGCTTCCCGGTGGGCGACGACGGCGGCCGCTGGCACGGCGCCACGCTGGTCGCCGCCCGCGGCCGGGACCATCAGGTGCAACTGCGCCCGGAGACCCCCGGCGAACTCGCGGAGATCGGCTTCAGCGGCGGGGGAGTGGTGGACCACGAGACGGACGAGGTCATCGGCATCGTCCTCAGCGTCGACGAGGGACCGGGTTCCCTGTTCAGCTACATGAGCCCCACCGAGACCATCCTCAGCCATCTGCCGCAGGTCGCCGCCTGGACCGACGGCGCCGAAGCCGTCGACCCGTCGCTGCGCACGGGCGCGCCCGGCGGCGGCGACCGGCTCGACGTGCCGTTCGCCACCGAACTCGCCTCCTGGTTCCGGGGCGAGGGCTGGCCGGTGCTCGTCACCGTCGTCCCCGCCCGCAGCGACCGCGCCTGGACCCTCTCCCGCGCCGTCACCCTGGCCGACCGTGAACTGCGCACCCAGCGCAACACCAGCGCCTTCGGTCAGGATCCGCCCGAGACCGTGCCCCCGGCCGGCGGTCACGACCTCGCCCTGGACGTACGCGACATGACGGCCGCTCAGGTGACGGACCGCATCGCCGCACGGCTGGGCATCCGCGGCGAACCCCGGCCCGAACGGCTCGGCGCGCTGCGCGTCCCCCTCGCCGCCGTCCTCGTCGGAGTCGACCGGGCGGCCGAACCCGACGCCCTGCTCGGCCTGCTCGACCGGCTCGCCCGGCAGGGGGCCCGGCTGTTGCTGGTCTTCCGCGGGCGGGGCGACCAAGCGGACCGAGCGGCCGCGTCCTTCGTCGAGCGGCCCCTCGGCGAACGCTGGGCCCGGCTGCACCGCGAACTCGACCACATCGTCGACGAGTTGGGGCCCGCCCTGGAAGACCGCCGCGACCGGGTGCTGCCCGCCCCCGGCACCCGGCACCTGCTGGACCGGGCCGACTCCGGCGTACGGCGCACCCGGTTGCTGCGCGCCTGGGTCGCGCACACCCCCGAACGGGAGGCGGATCCCCGCCACGCCGACCTCCTGTTCACTTTCGAGGGCGCCGCGGGCCGCCGCCGGCGGCGCCTGGAGCGGGCGGTCGCCCTCCTCGACGAGCGGCTGCGCCGCCGCGACGAACTCCTCGGCCGCGTCACCGCCGAGTGGCCGCTGTGCCGCGAACGGGCCGCATCCGAGGGCGGCGACCGGGTCGAGGACGCCTACCGCCTCTACGAACTGGCCCTGTCCCTGCTGCGCCACACCCCCTGCGACGTGGACGAGGCGGAGGCCGCCGCCCGGCGGTTCGTCGGCTTCTGCTCCGGCACGGCTCCCGGAGCGGAGGGCGGCCGATGACGGCGTGCCTCCGCCCGGGTTGCGCGGGCCACATCATGGCCACCGGATACTGCGGTACCTGCGGCCACCGGCATGCGGAGCCGCGCCCGGAGCGGCGCCCGGAGCCACGGCCTGAGCCGGGCTCGGAGCCACGGCCGGAGCCGCGTCCCGAAGCGCCCCCCGCCCCGTCGCCGCCCGGGTCCCTGGGGCGGACGCGGCCCGAGACGTTGCGGCAGACGCGGCGCGAGTACCCGGGGGAGTCGGGGTCCGAGCCCCCGGGGCAGCGGCGTTCGGAGCCTTGGTCGGGACCGTCGCAGGAGGCGAGTTCGGGTGCGCGTTCGCGGGCGCGGTCCCACTCGCCGCACTCGGGGGCAGCGCCCGAGGGGGCGGCCCGGTCCAGTTCGGGGGCCCCGTCCGAGGCGCGCTCCGGGCCGCAGCCCGTGCCGCCGCACCGGGCGCGCACGACCCACCCGGCACCCCCGGCCGCCCCCGGCGAGCGCCGCACCGCCGTCGAGCGGCCCACTCCGGGCGAGCGGCCCATCGCCGTCGAGCAGTCCACCCCGGGCGAGCGGCCCATCGCCGTCGAGCAGCCCACTCCGGGCAGCCGGCCCGCCGCCGAGCAACCCATGCCAGGCGAGCGGCCCACCGCCGTCGAGCAGTCCGCCCCGGGCGAGCGGCCCACCATCACCGGGCAACCCGCCCCGGGACAGCCGTCCGCCACCGCGGAACGGCCCGTCCCCGTGCCCGTCCACGCCGTGGCCGGCGTCGGTGAACTCGACCAGCACGGGCTGGTGCGGCTGCCCGACGTACCCGCCCCCGGTGACGGGCTGCTCGTCGAGGACCCCCGGCCGCTCACCGGAGGCCGCCGCTGCGGCGCGAACGGCTGCACCATGACCGTCGGGGTCGGCTACGGCGGCCAGCCGGCCCGGGCCACCGGGCGCTGTCCCCGCTGCGGCACCCGCTACTCCTTCCTGCCCCAGCTCGTCGTGGGCGACGTGGTCGACGGCCACTACCGGGTCCTCGGCTGCCTGCCCCGCGGCGGCCTCGGCTGGGTGTACCTGGCCGAGGACACCCGCGCCGACGGCCACCGCGTCGTCCTCAAGGGCCTGATCGACGCCCAGGACGCGCTCGCCCGCCGCAACGCCGTGGAGGAGCGCCGCTCCCTCACCGACCTGCACCACCCGGACATCGTCCGCCTCGTCACCTACGCCGAGCACGCCGCCGAGGGCGGCACCCCCACCGGCTACCTGGTGATGGACTACATCGCCGGGCGCGACCTGCAGCGGCTCTTCCACAGCGACGACGCCGAGCGGATCTTCCAGGGCCGCCCCCGCCTCGACCACGTCCTCACCTACGGCTGCATGATCCTCGGCGCCCTGCAGTACATGCACGAACGCGGCCTGCTCTACTGCGACATGAAGCCGTCCAACGTCATCCACTTCGGACGCGCGATCAAGGTCGTCGACCTCGGAGCGGTCCGCGCCATCGGCGACCGCACCTCCGCCTACGTCTTCACCAGGTCCTTCGCCCCGCCCGCCGAGGAGATCCACAACCGCGGCTGGCACGTCGACAGCGACCTCTACACCGTGGGCACGACCCTCCAGAGCCTCGCCGAGAGCGCCGAACCGGCCCGCGGCCTCGCCCCCGACTCCTTCCGCCGCCTCGTCCACCGCGCCACCCACGCCGACCCGCGCGCCCGGTTCCGCTCGGCCGCCGAGATGTCCCGCCAGCTCTGGGAGGTGCTGCGCGAGTACCGGTCCCTCCAGTTCGGCGAGCAACTGCCCGAAGCGTCCACCCGGTTCCGCGCCACCGACGCCGGTCTGGACGCCGGGCTCGGCGCCATCCCCGCCCTCGACCACTGGACCGCCCGTCCCGGCGCGCTCCCCGCCGTCCTGGACGTCTCCCCGCCGCCGCCCGCCGAGGCCGCCGGCGCGCTCCCGGCCCCGGTGCCCGACCCCGACGACGGCGCCGCCCTCCTGCTCGACACCTTCTCGCCCGACGCGCCCGACCGGGTCGCCCGGCAGTGGACCCGCGAGTCCCGCCTCGGCACCCCCGAGACCGCGCTGTGGCTGTGCCGCGCCTACCTGCGCCGGGGCGAGCAGGCCGCGGCGGAGAGCTGGCTGGCCGAGGCCGTCACCCTGCTCGGCGAGCGGGCCGCCGGGCACGACTGGCGCATCGCCTGGCACCGCGGCGTCCTGCACCTGAGCAGGGCGGAGGTCCGGCAGGCCGGCGAGTGCTTCGAGGCCGTCCACCGAGCGCTGCCCGGCGAGTACGTGCCCAAGCTCGCCCTCGGCCACTGCGCCGAGCACGGCGGCGGGCCCACGGACCGGGTGATGCCGTACTACGAGGCCGTGTGGGCCCGCGACTTCGCGCACACCGCCGCCGCGTTCGGCCTGGCCCGCGGCCACCTGGCGGCCGGCGACCGCGACGCCGCCGTACGCGTCCTCGACGACGTCCCCGCCACCTCCCGCCACTACGACACCGCGCGCATCGCGGCCGTCCGCATCCGCGCCGGCCTCCTGGCCGGCCGGGCGCCGTCGCCCGCCGACCTGCGGGACGCGGAACGGCGGCTCCCCGAACTCCACCTCGACGGCGGCGCCACCGACGGCGAGTCACGGGCCCGGCTGGTCGCCGAGGTCCGCGAGAACGTGCTGCACGGCCTCCAGGAGCGAGCCGGGCCCAGGGAGTTCCCCACGGGCGACCTGCTCGGACCGGGCACCGAGGACGCCCTGCGCACCCTGCTGGAGCAGTCCTTCAGGCACCTGGCCGGACAGGCGCGCACCGCGGACGAACACGGCCGGCTGCTCGACCTGGCCCACGCCGTGCGGCCGATGACCACCTTCTGAGAACGACGGACCGGGAAGCGAGGGGAGCGCGGCCGTGAGCACCGCCGAGTACGCCGGGGGCGCCGAGCACACCGGGCACGCCGGGGACGTCGTGGTGACCCTGGAGGTCGGGCAGAACAAGGAACTGCCCGCCGTACCGGACGCGCCCGGGCAGTCCCGCGACCGGGAGATGCACGCCATCCTGGAGATCGGGGTGACACGCGCCGCCGACCGCACGGATCCCGTCACCGGCGCCGCCCACCCGCCCGGACCCGCCCTCGCCGAGGTGCTGATCGTCGACACCTCCCGCTCCATGCTGCACCCGGCCGCCAAACTCCGCGCCGCCAAGGACGCCACGGCCGCCGCCCTGCGGCTGCTGCCCGAGGGCAGCGCGTTCGCCGTGCTCTCCGGCCGGTTCGACGCCACCGTGGTGCACCCCGGGCCCGGCCACGACGGCATGGCCGTCGCCGGGCCCGCGGAGCGCGCGGCGGCCGAACGCGCCGTACGGATCCTGGACGCGGACGGCGGCACCGCCATCGGCCACTGGCTCGACCTGGCCCGGCGGCTGCTGAGCGGGCAGAGCGCGCCCGTCAAGCACGTCCTGCTGCTCACCGACGGGCGCAACGAGCACGACCACCGCGCCGCCATGCCGCTGGACACCGCCCTGGACGCCTGCGACGGCCGGTTCGTCTGCGACGCGTGGGGCATCGGCGACGACTGGGACGCCGACCTGCTGCTGCGCATCACCCGCCGACTGCACGGCCGGGCCGGCGCGGTCCGCCGCGAGGCGGACCTCACCGGCGTGTACGAGACGCTGGTGAGCGGACTGCTCGGAAAGGCGCTGCCCGAGCTGCGCATCCGGCTTACCCCGACCGCCGGCACCGTGATCCGCCAGGTCAAGCAGGTCGTGCCCGGCGAGCAGGAACTCCCGCCGGCCGTACCGGAGTCCGGGGGACGCGGCACCGAGTACGTCACCCGGGCCTGGGGCGAGGAGACCCGGCACTTCCAGGTCGTGCTGAGCGCCGATCCGACCGGCCGCGCCACCGGCGAGGACCTCCAGCTCGCCGCCGTCGAGGTGGTCGTCCCCGACTTCGGGCGCACCGTGCGGCTGCCCGCGCCCCGGCCGGTCCTCGTCCACTGGACCGACAACCCGCTCGACGCCTCCCGCCCGCACCCCGCGATCCACCGCCACCAGCTGTACCAGCAGGCCAGCGCGGCCGTCGGCCGGGCCTACCGGGCCTGGCTGCGCCGCGCCGAGGGCCGGGCCGAGGCCGACCGGCGGCTCACCCACGCGCTGGCCCTGGCCAGGGAACTCGGCGACGCCCACCTGCTGGGCGCGCTCGCCCGGGTCGAGGCCGCGCCGGGCACCGGACGGTTCCGCGACGGCCTCAAGGACGTCGACTGGCAGCACCTGATCCTCTCCAGCGCCGTGACCACACCACCGGAACCGCCGGCCACCGGGCAGCCCCCGCCCGTACCGCCGGACCCGCCCGGCACCGACGACCCCGCCCCCGCCGGGCCCGGCGGCCTCATCGAGTGCCCCGACTGCGGGTGGATCGGCCCCGCGGACTCGGTCTACTGCGGCGGCGACTGCGGACGGCCGCTGAGGAGGACCCGATGAGGAGGACTCGATGAGGAGGACTCGATGAGGGGGGCCCGGTGAGCGCCGACACGGGTGCCCGGACCGGCGGCGAGGCGGGCGCGCGGACCGGCGGCGGTCCAGGCACGCGGGCCGGTGGCGGGGAGGTCGCGGGGGCGGGCGGCGGGCCGGGCGCGCGCACCGGGGCCGGTGGCCGGGACCGCCCGGGCGCGGCCACGGCCGCCCGCCGTGTCCCCGGCCCGCGCGACGGCGCGTTCCTGCCGCGTCCGCTCGCCCGGCTCCTGGCCGGCGGGCGCCGGCCGCCCACGGACGGCAGCACGACCGCCCACGAACTGGCCGTCCGCAGGCGGCTGCTGCTCACCCTGAGCGCCCTGCTGACCCTCTCCCTGTTCCTGTCCTACGAGGGTGTGCACGGCGACGCGGACCCGCTGCGCACCTCCAGCGCGCCCGCCGTCCTCGCCATCGACACCGCCCTGTACGCGCTCGACGCGGCCCAGTCCGACGCGACCGGGACACCGCCGTCCCTCAGCGAATTCCAGAAGCAGATCTCGGTGGCCGCGCAGAGCATCTCGGTGGCCGCCGCCGACGACGCGGGCGGCCCGGCCGCCCGGCAGGCCGTGCAGACGGTCGCCGGACTGATCACCGGCTACTCCGGCATGGTCCAGAAGGCCCAACTGGAGCCCGAGCGCAGCATCTTGCGGGACGCCTACCTCAGCTACGCCACGGACATCCTCAAGGGTGACGACGCGAGCATCGAGGCCCGGCTCAAGGCGCTGCGCACGCGGCAGCTCGCGGCGGTGAAGCGGCAGACCTCCTTCGGGCCGCTCATGTGGCTCGGCTGGACCGCCTCCACCCTGCTCGTCCTCGCCCTCCTCGCGGCCCTGGCGGAGACGCAGCTCTTCCTGCGCCACCGCTTCCGGCGCCGCTGGAACCGCCGGCTGATCGCCGCCGGGGCACTGCTGGCCGCCGGGTTCGCGGTCCTGCTGCTGTTCACCGTCTGGACCCACCGGGGCATGGCGGACACCCGCGCCCTGCTCGACGGGGCGCCGCCCGGCCCCGCCATCCCCCGCGCGGGGCAGGACGCCGCCGCGCACCTGGCGCACACCGGATTCCGCGCGGCGGCCGCGGTGTGGATCGTGATAGGAGGCGCCCTGCTCATGGCACTGGCCGAGACCGGCCTGCGGCAGCACATCAACGACTACCGGTTCAGGCCCCGGTGAGCGCCCGCACTCCCGGCCCCGGACCCGCCCGTGGTCCGGCCCCCGTGCCGGACGGGCCCGGCACCCGGCGCCGCCCGTCGCGACGGCTGGTGCGCGTGGTCACCGTCGTGGCGAGCTGCCTGGCCGTGCTGGCCGCCGCCGCCGTGGTGGGCGTCCGCACGCTCGGACAGGAACCGACCGTCACGCTGCTGGCCAACTGGACCGGCGACGACGCCCGGCACCTGCGGGACGCGGTGATCGCCCCGTTCGAACGGGCGCACCACGTCCACGTCGACTACCAGGGCAGCTCCGCCGAGAGCCAGGTGCTCAGCGCCGACGTGGAGACGGGCACGCCCCCCGACGTCGTGGTGCTCACCGGGCCGGGCGAACTCGCCGACTACGCGGGCCGGGGACAGCTCCACCCGGTCGAGGACCTGCTCCCCAAGGGCGCGTTCGGCACCTCCTGGGCCACCCCGCTGCACGGGCACGTGTACTGGTTCCCGCTCAAGGCCGACGTCAAGAGCCTCGTCTGGTACCCCGGGGGCACCGCCGTCCCGGAGCTGCGGCGGGCGGCCGGGCGGCCGGACCGGTGGTGCGTGGGGCTGGGCTCCGGCGCCACCAGCGGCTGGCCCGGCACGGACTGGGTCGAGGACATCCTCCTCCAGCAGGCCGGCCCCCGGACGTACCAGCGGTGGGCGCGCGGGCGGCTGCCCTGGCAGTCCAAGGAGGTGGAACGGGCCTGGCGGACCTGGGGGCGGCTGGTCGGCGCCGGTCACTCGCCCGAGCTGGTGGCGCGGGCGCTCAAGACCGGCTACCAGGACGCCTCCAAGCTGCTCGCCGGGCACCCGCGGCAGTGCACGCTGGAACACCAGGCGTCGTTCGTGCGCAGCTACCGGCCCTGGAAGGACGCGCACGGCGCGTACCGGCCCTCGGCCGAACTGATCCCCGGTGCCACGGCCCGGAACGCCTGGGAGGTCTCCGGGGATCTCGTGGCCCTGCTGCACGACACCCCGCAGGCGCGAAAGCTGATCCGCCACCTCGCCTCCGCCGACGCGCAACGGGCCTGGAACGCGAAGGAGTCGGGGTTCTCCGTCTCCACCGCGGCCCAGTCGGCCGCCGACCCCAGCGGTTCCTGGCACCGCTCCCTGGCCCGCGAGCTGCTGGACACCGGCGCGGCGCACTGCTTCGACGCCTCCGACGCCATGCCGCCCCCGGTCCGCGACGCCTTCGCCCAGGCCACCATCGACTTCCTCGCCGACCCGAGCCACCTGGACGCCCTCCTGGCGGACCTGGACAGCATCAGCAGCAACGAGGAACTGACCTGGCTGCCCTCGGTCTGCGACCGCGGCACCTGAGCCCTCCGGGCACGGGGCGACGACGCCTGGTTCCCGGCCCGGACGGCGGCGTCCCGGCGAAGGGAGCGCCCACCGCCCCGGGCCCGGGCCGGTGGTGCCGTCGGCGTTCGGGCCGCCTGCGTGTGCGGGCCGGGGGTGCCGTCGGCGTTCGGGCCGCCTGCGTGCGCCGGTCGCTGATGCCGCCGGCGTTCGGTCCGCCCGTGCGCGCCGGTCGCGGATGCCCCCGGCGTTCGGCTGCCTGCGCGCCCCGAGTCGTGGACGCCACCCGCGCTCAGCTCGCCCGCGTCCCCGGCGTCGGATGCCCCCGCGCTCTGCCCGTCCGCGTGCGCCGCCCTCGGACGCGGCCGGCGCTCAGCCCGTCCGCGTGCCCCCGGCCCAGCCGCGGGTGACGACGGAGACGGCCCGGGCCGCCCGCGAGGCGGTCGCGGGCTCCGTGCGTGGTCCGGGAGCGAACTCCACGTGCAGGAAGGCGACCCCGTGGGCGGCGGCCTCGTGGCCCTGCACGTTGTCCCGGCCGGGCAGCGGGCAGGAGCGGACCCAGGCCCGGCACACGGAGAAGTGGCGTGCGCCCAGCTCGTCCGCGAGCCGGCGGGCCGCCGCGCGCCCGTCCGCCCCGGCGCCCGTGGAGGCGATCACGTCGTAGCGCGGGGCCGACTCCCGGGCGAAACCGTGCAGCTGGATGCCGGGTACCCGACGGGCGACGAGCTCGGCGCAGATCGCGTGGAAGACGGTGTCCCGGCGGTGCGCCACATCGGCCGCGTTCCCCTCGCCGGATTCGCGATGTGCACCAGCAATGACCAGAAGGCCACCGGGGGCACCCCTGAGGACACGGACGCCCAGCTGTTCCGTGTCGCGGTCGGCGACCGGGTGGGGTACTTGTACGGACCAGCGCACGGGGTGGTCGAGGTCGAGGAAGACACGGCCCCAGCCGCGCGGTGAGGGTCCCTGGTCCACACGGTCGTACACCTCTGCGAAGCGTCTGCCGGTGACCGTGTCGACCGTCGTACGCACCGCGAAATCGACCTCGGCGAGACGGTGTTCGGCCTGTTCGCGATGGTGGTCGAGAAGCAGTGCCACCCCCTGGGCGACGGTCTCCCGCTCGGTGCGTCCGGGCGGCCGGAAGCCGCCGCCCGGCGTGAAGCGGCCGGTGTAGGCGGCGACGGAGCGGGCCAGGTCGACGGAGGACGGACCGTCCCCGCGACGGCCTGCGGGTGCGTCGGCGGCGGTGCCGTCGGAGCCTCGCGACAGCACGGCTCCCAGGCCTGCCAGAGCGGCGACGACTAGGAGAAGTGTTGCGATCGTTATCGTTCTGGAGCGGTTTGCCCTCATGGTTGTACCAAGATATCCCGGTGATCAGACGCCGATGCCGCCGCGCCCTGCCCTCGATGCTGACCCCGCTCGCCCTCGTCGCCGCGCTGGCGGGGTGCGGACTCGTCGGTGGCGGTGACGACTCGGCGCCGGCGGGCGGCGGACGCTCGTTCACCGTAGCCGCGGCCGGGGACATCCTCATCCATTCGCAGCTGATCGACCAGGCCAGGGCGGACGCCGGGAAGACCGGCAAGGGCACCGACGGGCTGGACTTCGGCCCGCTGATGGCCGGGATCAAGCCGGTGATCAGCAAGGCCGACCTGGCGATCTGCCACATGGAACCGGTGATCGGCAAGCCGAAGGGGCCCTTCGAGAGCTACCCCGACTTCCTGATCCCGCCGCAGATAGCCGGGACGATCAAGGACATCGGGTACGACACCTGCTCCACCGCCTCCAACCACTCGATCGACCACGGTTACGCCGGAGTCGAGCGCACCCTGGACACCCTGGACGCCGCCGGCCTGAAGCACACGGGCTCCTTCCGGACCGAGAAGGACGCGCTCACCCCGCTGATCATGAAGGTCAAGGGCGTGAAGGTCGCGCAGATCTCCTTCGCCTTCGGCTTCAACGCCCACGAGCTGCCCAACGACAAGCCCTGGCTGGTCAACCAGAACGACCTGGGCCGGATCCGGGCCGCCGAGAAGCGGGCCCGCGCGGCCGGCGCCGAGGTCGTGATCCTCTCCATCCACTGGGGCCGTGAGCACCACCCCAATCCGTCGACCCCGCAGCTGGAGTTCGCCCGGCAGCTGGCCCGCAGGACCGGCATCGACCTGATCATCGGGCACCACGCGCACGTCGTGCAGCCGATGGAGAAGGTCGACGGCACCTGGATCGCGTACGGGCTCGGCAACCAGGTCGCCCGCCACGACGTGCCGACCGGCCTCACCGAGGAGGGGGTCATCGGCTGGTTCACCTTCACCGAGCGCGACGGCAGGTGGCAGGTCGAGCCGCGCTACGAGCCGACCCTCGTGGAGATCCCGCCGGACCCCGAGGTGACGGCGGACGGCACCCCGGCCGAGCCGGTGAAGGGCCAGGTGCGCGACTACCGCCTGGTGGACGTGGCGGCCGAGCTGAAGCGGGACGACCTCAGCGACGTGGAGCGCTCCCGTCTCCGGCTGGCCTTCGAGCGGACCGAGGGCACCATGCTCAACCGCGGTGCGGCGAAGGACGGTCTCAGGCCCCTGACGGAGCTGCCCGGCTGAGCCGCCGGTCGAGGAGACCCGCGCCCGGCCCGCACGAGGGCCGGGCGCTTTCGCATGCCCTGGCCGCGGGGGGAGGGGTGCTTTCGCCGGCCCTCCCCCCGGCTCCGGGTCCGGCGAGACGATCCGTATCCGAAACGATCACACGTGCTCGGAATCGTTCACTTGAAACGCCGATGTAGTCCAGATCACTCCGAACCCGTACAACTTTGTGGTGCCTTTGCCGGTCTCACCCGCTCGGAGACTCAGTTTTCTCACCCGTTTCTCACCCGTTTCACACTGCTGCCTCCGCACCGCACCCGACCCGCCGGCGGGGCCGCCACCAGGCGCTCCCGCCCGTGGCACCGCCTGAGAGGACCTGTCCGTGGCGCCATCGCCCCCGGCGCGGCAGCACCGTGCCCGCCGTAGAGCCGACATGTCGCTGCTCGGTGGCATCAGACCGCCCATCGCGGTCCTCTCCGCGCTGCTCCTCTCCCTCGCGGCCGTCACCGCCCTGGTGCTCGGCCCGGCCGGCGACACCCGCCTCCCCGAGGCCGTCCGTACCTCGCAGCAGCACTTCGCCGAGGACGGCGCGATCGCTCTGCGCGCCTCCATCGACGAGTCGGTGACCGACCTCGAACGCTCCGCCGGCCTCTTCAGCGCCGGTGCCCCCGTCTCCGGTGACGCCGTGCTCGACAAACTGGGCAACACGTACCAGAAGTGGATGGGAACGGCGGTCATCGAGATCCGCTCCGGCAAGCTCGTCGCGGCCCGCGGCGAGACCGTCCCGCTGACCTCGCTCGACCGGTCCGAGCTCGGCGCCGAGGGCGGACTCGCCCCGCGCATGGTGCGCCTGGAGAACGGCGAGGTCCGGCTGCTCTCCTTCGCGCTGCTGTCCTGGCCGGGCCGGCCCCAGCTGCTCCTCGTCGCCTCCAACAGCCTGAAGTTCCCGGGCATCAGCCTCGGCCAGTTCCGGGCCATCGCGGTCGTCGACCGGGCCGGGACCATCCTCAGCAGCGACGGCATCCCCGAGCCCGAGCAGGTGCTCACCGACCTCCAGCGCAAGGAGGTCACCGCATCGAACAAGCAGCTCAGGGCCTTCGCCAAGAAAGCGGCGGGCCAGGCGGGCCGCAAGCCGCTCACCACGAAGGAGCCCGGCTCCGGCGGTTACCTCGGCATCAGCGGCAGCCTGCTCGGCGGCACCTGGCTCAGCGACCGGTCCGTGGCCGGCTACGCCACGCTCTCCTCACCCCAGCCCGGCGAGGCCACCACCGCCACCGCCCTCGGCCTCACGGTGGTCGCCATGGTGAAGGTCGCCGAGGACCCCACCCACACCACCTCGCCCGTCTTCGGCCTCGTCGCCGCCGGTGCCCTGCTGCTCATCGGCGGCATAGCCGTCGCCGTCCTGCTCGGCACCGTCCAGCGGCCGCTGATCCGGCTCTTCCTCGAATCGCGCCGGCTCACCCGCGGCGACCTGGCGCGCCCGGTGAACGTCCCCGGCTACGGCGAGGCCCACCGCATCGGCACGGCCCTGGAACGGCTGCGCCGCCGGCTGCTCGGCGAACCCGGGGGCGACGACGGGCCCGTGCCCGCCCCGCGCGGGGCGCGCCGCATCGGCACCCGCGGCCTCCTCGCCGTGTCCGCGCTCCTGCTGCTCGCCTGGTCGGCTCCGCTGCTGCTCATCCTCAACCGGGCGGACGCCACCGTCGTCGTGCCGCAGCAGCTCGTCAACGACCAGCGCGAACGCACCGACACGCTCACCGACCGGGTGCGCCGCGCGCTCAACGAGGGCGAGGCCGACCTCCAGTCCGTGGCCTCGCTGATCGGCGACCGCACCACCCCCGCCGACATGACCAAGGTGCTCGACCGCACCCTCAACCAGCACCTGCGCTACCAGTCGCTCTACGTCGTGGACGCCGCAGGCCGGGTGGTCACCCGGGTCGGCGGCGCACCGCACGCGGCCCGCACCAAGCCGGCCACCGCCGACCCGATCGAACTGCTCGGGCGGGGCGGCACCAAGCCCCTGATCGTCGGCACCGCGGAGATCCCCGGGCGGGACGGCTCGGCGCTCGTCGGCGAGTTCCGGATCGACTTCCTCAACTCGATGCTCAAACGGCCGGGCCTGGGTGTCGTCCGGGTGGTCGACGACCACGGCAAGGTCGTCGCGGGCAACACCGGATACCTCGCCTTCCAGTCCCTGCCCAGCGACCGCCTGAAGGACCTGGTCCTCGCGGCCGGCCAGCGCGTCGGCAAGTCCGCCCACCCCGCCGGCGTCCTGTACCGCGAGAACGGGGTGCAGATCGCCGGCGCCGCCCCCTTCGTGGGCGGCGGCCCCGCCAAGGAACTCGGCTGGACCGTCGTGAGCTGGCAGCCGGCGAACCGGCTCGCCATCCCGGAGTACGACGTCCAGCACCGCACCGTCCTCGCCGGACTGCTCGGCGCCGCCGCTGCCGCCACCTGCCTCGGCTGGATGCACATCGTGGTGGCCCGGCCGCTGCGTGCCCTCGCGGAACAGGCCGAGGCCCTCGCCGACGGCGACCGGAAGACGGTCCTGTTCCCGCGCAACCACGACGAGGTCGGCGCGGTCACCCGCTCCCTGGAGCTGATCCGCCAACAGCTCCAGGCACAGCGCGGACCACAGCCGGCCGGGCGCCGCGGCGTCCCGGACACCGCTTCCCAGCAGCAGGTAAGGAACTGATCGGCCGTGCTCTTCCTCTACGCCGTCCTGATGGTGGGCTGCGCGATCCTGCTGGTCGCGGGCGTCGTCGAACAGCGGCGGCACTTCACCAACCTGAACCACGTCCCCGCCCGTGTGCTGGTCAACGGCATCCGCGGCAAGTCGTCCATCACCCGGCTGTGCGCGGGCGCGCTGCGCGGCGGCGGCCTCGTCACGGTCGCCAAGACCACCGGCACGGCCGCCCGCTTCATCCACCCGGACGCCACCGAGGAGCCGGTCTACCGCAAGTTCGGCATCGCCAACGTCGTCGAGCAGATCGGCATCGTCCGGCGCGCGGCCGCGTACCATCCGGACGCGCTGGTCATCGAGTGCATGGCCGTCATGCCGGCCCTCCAGGAGATCAACCAGTCGAAGCTGATCCGCTCCACGATCGGCGTCCTGTGCAACGTGCGCGAGGACCACCTCGCCGAGATGGGCCCGACCCTCGACGACGTGGCCCGCTCGCTCTCCCGCTCCATGCCGGAGGGCGGCATCTGCGTCACCGCGGAGCAGGAGCGCTTCGCGATCCTCCAGGAGGAGGCCGACTCCCGCGACTGCGAGCTGATCTACGCCGACCCGGAGACGGTCACCGACGAGGAGCTGCGCGGGTTCAGCTGGTTCACCTTCAAGGAGAACGTGGCGATCGCGCTCAAGGTCGCCGAACTCCTCGGTGTGGAGCGGCAAACGGCCCTGCAGGGCATGTACGACGCGCCGCCGGACCCGGGTGTCCTCTCGGTCGAGCGGTACGTCACCGAGGACGGCAGGAAGCTCCGCTTCGCCAACGTCTTCGCGGCCAACGACCCCGAGTCGACGCTGATGAACATCAACCAGCTCCTCGACCTCGGCGCCATCCACCGGCCGCTCAACGTGGTCGTCAACTGCCGTCCCGACCGCGTCGAGCGCAACGGGCAGATGGGGGAGATCATCCCCGATCTCGACCCCGAGAAGGTGTTCGTGATCGGCCACCCGGCCAAGAGCGCCATCGACGCGATGCCCGCCGAGTACCGCTCCCGCGCGGTGGACCTCGGGGGCGAGCGCCGCGAGCCCGAGGAGTTCATGCGGCTGCTGCTCGGCGAACTCGGCCCGGACAGCTCACTGGTCGCCATCGGCAACATCCACGGTCAGGGCGAGCACCTCCTGGAGCACCTCGCCGAACTCCCCGCCGACGACAGCGAGGACACCCCCGAGGACGGCGGCGCGAACGCAGCGCCGAGCACAACGCCGACGCACGGCCCCGCGACCGCGGCGAGCGGGCGGCGCCCGGTCCCGTCGGGCGTGCCCGAGCACGTCGAGACCGTGCGGCTGTACGCGCCGCGGATCGACCCCTACCAGCGGTACTCGCAGGCGTACGAGACGCGTTACGCGCCGCAGCCGCACGTCCCCGTGCAGCGCACCGCGCACGATCCGTCCCCCCGTCGGCCGGACCACGGGGAACCGTCGGAACAGGCGTACCACGCCTACCAGCCCCACCAGGCCGCCGAGCCCTGGCCGTCCGTGTCGCAGGGCCCCGGCGGCGCACCCGCCCGGCCGTACGGCTCCACCGAACAGCACGGCGCCCACGGCCTCTTCGAACCCCGCCTACCCCCCGCCCACCCCGCCGACGACCCGCAGCAGTGGCGCAGCCCAGGAGAGCCCCGTTGATCCCCTCCGTCCTCACCCCCGAGATCGCCGCGATCGGTATCGGCCTGGGCCTGATGTTCTCGCTGATCTGCTACCTCACGACCAACCTCTCGCCCGGCGGCATGATCACTCCGGGCTGGCTGGCGCTCACCCTCATCGAGGACCTCCAGCGCGCGGCCCTGGTCGTCGGCGTGACCGTGCTGACGTACGCGAGCACCCTGCTGCTCCAGCGCTTCGTGATCCTCTACGGCAAGCGGCTGTTCGCGGCCGTCGTGCTGACCGGCGTGCTGATCCAGGCGACCGTGATCATCGTGCTCCAGATGGAGTTCCCGCTGCTGTACGCCAACCAGACCCTCGGCTTCATCGTTCCCGGTCTCGTCGGCTACCAGCTGGTGCGCCAGCCCAAGGGAGCCACGCTGCTGTCGACCGGTTCGGTCACCCTCGCCACCTATGTGGTGCTGACCGCCGGAATCCTCCTCGGCGCCATGCCGTCCGCCTGAGCCCGCCCGCCATCCGGAAGATCCTGGAGCCCTCATCATGCCGAAGCGCAAAGGCCGTCCCGTTCTCCACGCGGTCACGGTCCTCTCGCTGCTCGCGGGCAGCGCCTACTTCACCTACGAGCTCCGCAAGGACGAGGAGGCGAAGGTCCCGGCCGTGCAGGCGGTGACCGACCGCCCCGACCTGGAGAACTCGGGCAAGGCCACCGGGAAGCAGACCTGGGAGCGGCTGCACAACCCGACGCGTTCCGTGCTGCGCGGCGAGAACGGCGACATCCTCGGCACGTTCACCGACGGAGCCCGCACCGCGACCCTCCGCGGTCCTTCGCGCACCTTCACCGAGCCGGCCAACACCCAGTCCCGGGTGGTCACCCAGGACTGGGTCCGCCTGATGCCGGAAGCCTGGCACAAGGGCGCCGAGAAGGAGAAGTGGTTCAAGGACTGGTTCAAGGAGTACAACGGCAGCGAGGCCGACGACATCTTCGCGATCGCCTTCCAGTACGTCCAGGGCGCGCCCGTGAAGAAGGACGACGAGGGTGTCCCGTACGCGGGCGACGCCGTCTTCGGCCCCTTCAAGGCGGACGGCGTCGACCGCCTGGAGCAGAACGACTTCTACGACTATCTCGGCATCAACTACACCTTCCGCAACGGCACCACGATGGTGGCGCGCAAGGAGCGCTACCGCGCCCTCGACTGCTCCGGGTTCATGCGGATGGTCTGGGGCTACCGGGCCCGCTTCCCGCTGATGGCGACCAACACCGACGGGGACGGACTGCCGCGCAGCGCCGACGGCATGGCCCGCTCGAAGGTGGGCGTGGACGTCCTGAAGCTCTCCGGCCCGTCCCCGTGGTACACGCGCCCCCAGAACATCGACGTCGTCCAGCCCGGTGACCTGCTCTTCTTCAAGATGGACCACCGCACCGGCAACCATCTGGACCACGTCGCCATGTATCTGGGCGTGGACACCGACGGCCACCGCGTCTTCATCTCCAGCCGCAAGGAGGTCAACGGGCCGACGATGGGCGACAAGGGCGGTGCCTCCCGCATCGACGGCAACGGCTTCTACGCCGGCCTGCTGCGCAGCGCCAAGCGCCTGTGAGCCGCCGGCGGCAGCCGGATCGGTCACCCCGCGTCCGTGAACCGCGCGTGCGGAACCTGCAGTTGCCCAGCCCCTGTACGAACTCGGTGACCGCGTTCGGCGGCACCGGTTCGGTCGCCAAGGCCGCGCTGGACGCCGCGGGCGCCGCGATCAGCGCGAGCGCGAGTCGGTTCGTGCACCACCCGTACCACGACGGCGCCGTCCCGGCGGCCTCCCGGCAGAGCACCTACGCGGCCCGCACCGACGGCGGCCTGCCCGCCACGGTCGCCCGCACGGGCCCGACCGGCGCGGCCCCCCGCCTGGACCCGCTCAGGACGGTCCGGCACCAGTAGGGGACAGGCCCCGGGCGGGGGCGCCGATCAGCACGGTCGGCGCCCCCGCCCAGGGGTCGGGCTCACCGCCCTAGGCGTCGGGCTCGTCGCCCCAGGGGTCGGGCCCTCAGCCTCGGGGGTCGGGCCCAGCCCTAGGGGGCGGGTCCTCAGCCTCGGGGGTCGGGTCCTCAGCCTCAGGGGTCGGGCCCAGAGCCTCGGGGGTCGGACCCAGCCCTAGGGGGCGGGTCCTCAGTCTCGGGGGTCAGGCCCAGCCCTAGGGGGCGGGCCCAGAGCCTCGGGGGTCGGGTCCTCAGCCTCAGGGATCGGGCCCAGAGCCTCGGGGGTCGGGTCCTCAGGGGTCGGGCCCAGCCCTAGGGGTCGGGTCCTCAGCCTCAGGGGTCGGGCCAACCGCCCCCCGGGCCGGGCTCAGCCCCGGTCGTCCCAGGGCGGCGTCAGTTCGCGGCCCTGGGCGCGGCCCGCCTCGGCGGCCGGGCGGCGGGTGGCCGGGTCGAGGGCGTTGTCGCCGATCGCCGCCCGGGACGCCTCGTCCGGCTCGATCACCCACACCTCGGCGCCCGCCGCGCGCCGTTCGGCGACGACCCGCTCCACCGGCCGCTCCGTGGGGAACGGATCGGTGGCGCCCAGCGGGAGCAGGACCACCAGCCGGTCCGCGCCGTCCGCGTAGTCGGCGTTGGCCATGGACCGTACGCCGCCGTCGACGTACCGGTGTCCGTCGACGGTGACCGGCGGCCACACGCCCGGCACGGCGCAGCTCGCCGCCACCGCGTCCACCAGCGGCACCCCCGAGTCCCGGTCGAAGACCCGGGCCTCGCCGCTCCCGGCGTCCACGGCGACCACCTTCAGCGCGCGTTCGGGCCAGCTGTGGGAGGGCAGCCGCGACTCGATCACCGCCAGCCGCTCGGCCTCCGTGACGGTCCGCGCCTCCAGCGCCATCCGGCCCACCGCGCGCCGCAGCTCCGGCAGCGAGGAGGCGGCGGCCGCCGCGGCCCCGAACTCGGCGCCGAACTTCTCCAGATCCATCTCGGCCATGATCTCGGCGGACTGCAGCGCGGGGTCCACCTGACGGGCGTAGAGCTCCTCCAGGCCGAGCCCGCTGCCCAGTTGGGCGGCGACGGTCGCGCCCGCGGAGGTCCCGAGCAGCAGGCCGGCCCCCGTCACGTCCCGCCCCCGCTCGGCCAGCCCCGCCAACACCCCGGTGAGCCAGGCGATCCCGCCCACCCCGCCGCCGCCCAGCACCAACGCCTCGGTCATGTCCACTCCTCGGAAGCCCCTGGAAGTCCCTGAACACCGTTGATCCGCAAGGGAATCTACGCCGGACCGGCCGCCGGAGTTCGCGAGGGGTCCCGGAGAACGGGTCAGCGGGCGTGCCGGGCCCGGCGGGCCAGGAGCTTGCCCAGCTCCCACAGGAGCAGCAGGACGACGGCGGACAGCAGCGCCCAGCCGAACTGCCGGGCGTCGATCCGGGTCGTCCCCAGCAGGCGGCGCAGGCCGTCCAGTTGGGTCACGAACACGGCGAGCGCGAACTGGGCCAGGGCCACCCAGTTCATCTGCCGGCTGTCGAACGTGGCCGGGGTGAGCACGGACTCCGTCTCGCTGCGGCACTCGAACGCGGCGACGATCAGGCAGAGCGCGAAGGCCGTGAACGCGACCGACTGCCCGATCGCGACACTGCCGAAGACGGCCTGGCCGAGCCGGATCATGCCGAGCAGCACGACGGTGATCGCCAGCCCGCCGAGCCCGACCGTCACCAGCACCGGCCGGGTGAGCACCGACTCCCCGCGCGGCCGCGGCCGGCGGCGCATCAGCCCGGGGCTCTCCCGGTCGAAGCCGAGCGCGAAGCCGAAGGAGGCGTTGACCACGAAGTGGATCCACAGCACCTGCGGCGGGGTGAACGGCTCGCCCGCCGCGATGTTCAGCACGGTGGCGCCGAGGAACGTCAGGACGAAGGTGACCAGCAGCAGCAGGACGAACCGGATGTACTTGGTGAGGTTGTCGTAGATCGTCCGGCCCTGCTCGACGGCGTACACGATGGTGGCGAAGTTGTCGTCGGAGAGGATCATGCGGCCGGCGTTCTTCGCCACGTCCGTGCCGCTGCCCATGGCGATGCCGATGTCCGCCGCCTTGATGGCGGGCGCGTCGTTGACGCCGTCCCCGGTCATCGCCACGACGTCGCCCTTCTTCTTGAGCGTGTCGGCGAGCAGCACCTTGTGCTCCGGCGCGACCCGTCCGACCACGCCGACGGTGTCGATGCGGGCCAGCCGCTCCTCCTCGCTCAGGGCGGCGAAGTCGGCGCCCAGGACGGCCTCGCCGGGGATGCCGATCTGCCGGGCGATCGCCGCGCCGGTGGTGACGTCGTCGCCGGTCACCAGGCGCACCCTGATCTGCGCCGCCCGGGCGTCCGCCACCGCGTCCCGGGACTCGGCGCGGGGCGGGTCGACCATGCCGACCAGGCTGGTCACCCGCAGCCCGGTGACGTGCGCGAGCAGGTCGCCCTCCGGGTCGAACGCGGCCGGGTCGAGGTCGCGGGTGGCCGCGGCCATCACCCGCAGCCCCTCGCCGCCCATCCGCCGGGTCTGCGCCTCGGCGCGCTCGCGCAGCTCCGCGTCCCAGGGGACGGTCCCGTCCGGTACGAGCGCGTCGGCGGCCCGTGCCGTCACCGCGGGGGCCGCGCCCTTGACGAAGCACCGGACGACCGGCCGGCCGGCGGCGTCGACGGCCGCATGGAAGGTGGCCATGAGCTTGTAGGACGGGTCGAAGGGGAGGGTGGCGAGCCGGGGGAGCCGGTCCCGGGAGGCGTCGACGTCCAGGCCCGCCTTGTGGGCCAGCACCAGCAGGGCGCCCTCGGTGGGGTCGCCGACCACCGCGCCGTCCACCAGCGTGGCGTCGCTCGCCATGGCGTACGGCAGGATCGCGTCCTCGATGCCCGGGGCCGTGCCGGCGGCGTGGTGGATCCTGCCCTCGAGGCCGTAACCCGTGCCCGAGACCGTGTACCGGTCGGTGGGGGTGAGCACCTCGACGGCGGTCATCTGGTTCATGGTGAGGGTGCCGGTCTTGTCCGAGTTGATCGCCGAGGTGAACGCCAGCGTCTCGACCGACGGCAGCTCCTTCACGATGGCGTTCCGCTTCGCCAGGTTGAGGCTGCCGACGGAGAGGATCGCCTGGGTCACGGTCGGCAGGGCCTCGGGGATGGCCGCGATGGCGAGGGAGACCGCGCTGACGAACAGCGTGTCCCAGGGCTGGCCGCGGCCGCGCCCCAGCGCGAACATCACGATCATGGTGAGTCCGGCCGCCCCGGTGATCCACAGGGTGAGGCTGTCCAGCTCCCGGGTGAGCGGCGGCACCTCCTTCCCGGTGGCCGACAGCATCCCGGAGATCTTGCCCAGCTCGGTGTCCTCGCCGGTGGCGGTGACCACGAGGACCCCGCTGCCGTGGGTGATCGGCGTGTTCATGAACGCCATACAGGTCTGGTCGCCGGGCGGCAGCCGGTCACCGGACACGGCGCCGGTGTCCTTCGCGGCCGGGACGCTCTCCCCGGTGAGCGCCGACTCGTCGATCTGCAGCGCGCTGGCCTCGATCACACGCCCGTCCGCGGGCACCTGGTCGCCGGCGGCGATCAGCACGACGTCGCCGACGACGAGCCGGTCGGCGGGCAGCTCCGCCTCGACGCCGTCCCTGCGCACCCGGGCGGTGGCCTCCAGCATCGACTTCAGCGCGTTCATCGCGCTCTCGGCCTTGCCCTCCTGGCGCAGGCCCACCACCGCGTTGAGCAGGGTCAGCACCAGCAGCAGGACCGCGGTCGTCCACTCCCCGATGCCCAGCGAGACGGCCGCGGCGGCCACCAGCACGAGCTGCATGTAGCTGCGGTACTGCGCGAGGAACCGGCGCCAGGCGGGCGTCCGCCGTTCCTCGGGCAGGGCGTTCGGGCCGTGCGCGGCGAGCAGTTCGGCGGCCCGCGCCGCGGTGAGGCCGGCCGCCGGGTCGACGCCGAGCGCCGCCACGACCTCGGGCGCGGGCACCGTGTACCACGGTCGCCGCGCCCCCTGTGAGGAGTCCGAGCCCCTCTCCGCCGAGTCCGACCGCACCGTCATCGCGTCGCCTCCGATCCGGGCGCCGAGGGTCCGGCCGTGTCAGCGCCGGCCGTGCTTCGCGCCGTGCTTCCCGCCCCGCCGTCCGCCCTGCTCGCCGCCGTCCCTCCGCTCCGGGCCGGCCGCCCCCGCCGGGTCCGCCGGCGTGTGCCGGGCCGCGTACGGGTCGGCCGCGGCCCCCGTGGGCGCCTCCCGCTCCAGGTCCTCCCGGGCGGCGAGCAGTTCCCTGCGCGCCTCCTCGCCCACGTCCGGGTAGCGGGGGTCGATGTCCATCAGCGTGTGCGCGAGGACGGCGGACGTGCACACCCGCGCGACCCACTTGCGGTCCGCCGGCACCACGTACCAGGGGGCCCACTCCGTGCTGGTCGCCGAGAGCATCTCGGAGAAGGCCCGCTGGTACTCGTCCCAGTGGCGCCGCTCGCGGACGTCGGACGCGGAGAACTTCCAGTTCTTCTCCGGCAGGTCGATCCGCTTCAGGAAGCGGACGCGCTGTTCCTCCCTGGACAGGTTCAGGAAGACCTTGACCACCTTGAACCCGTTGTCCGTCAGGTAGTGCTCCCACTCGTTGATCTCGCGGTGGCGCCGGTCCCAGACGCCCGGGCCGCGGGCCCGTTCCGGCAGCCGCTGCCGTACCAGGTTCTCCGGGTGCACCCGCACCACGAGGACCTCCTCGTAGTGCGAGCGGTTGAAGATGGCGATCTCGCCGCGCCGGGGCAGCCGCCGGGCGTAGCGCCACAGGTAGTCGTGGTCCAGTTCCTCCGCCGAGGGCACCTTGAAGCTGCTCACCCGGACGCCCTGCGGATTGACCCCGCTCATGACGTGCCGGATCGTCCCGTCCTTGCCCCCGGCGTCGAGCGCCTGCAGGCACAGCAGGACCCCGTAGGTGTCCTGGGCGGCCAGCCGTTCCTGGTACTCGGCCAGCAGGGCCACCCCGGACCGCAGCAGCTCCGCCGCGTCCCGCTTGCGCAGGCCCGCCTTCCAGGACGGGTCGAAGTCCCTGGCGAGGTCCACTCTCGCGCCCGGGGCCACGCGCAGGGGCGCGACGAACTCCGCGACGCGTGCGGCTCTGTCGTCCGACACCGGTCAGCCCCTCTCCGGTCAGGGCGGCCGGGGCCTGCCCACGACACCGCACCCGGCCCCCGGGCCGGCCGGGAAGCCCGCACCCGGCCCACGCTCATTCTCGGCGTGCCCGAGCAAGATCGCCCGTCGAACCGCCCGACCGCTCCGCTGGGAAGCGGGCGAACAGGGCGGGAGGCGGTGGCCTCCGGCGGGAGCGGGCGGCTGGAGGCGAGGGGCGCGGCCAGGATGAGCGGGCGGGCCGGGCGCAAGCCGGCGGCCGGGGCGGGAGCGGGCCGTGGCAGGAGCAGGCGGCCGGGGCGCCGCCGCACCGCCAAGTGCTCATGCGCCGCCGCACCGCCGCACCGCCGTGCACGGGGCACCATCGCGCGGCCATGCACCGCCGGTCACCGCCGCACCGCCGGGTATCGAGCACGGCCGCGCCGCCGGGTACCGCCGCACCGCCATGCACGGGGCACCATCGCGGGGCCATGCACCGCCGGGCGCCGCCGCACCGCCGGGCATGGCCGTGCGCCAGGCATCGCCGCGCCGCGGGTACCGGGCACGGCCCTGCCGCCGGGCGCCGCCGCGGGCGCCCGCCGCACCGCCGGGTACCGGGCATCGCCGCGCCGCCGGGCACCGCCGCACCGCCGGGCATGGCCGTGCGCCAGGCATCGCCGCACCGCCGTGCACGGGGCGCCGCCGCGCGGCCGCGCTCCGCCACCGCGCCGGGCTGTCGTGAGCCCGGGCGGCCGGGTGGGGCGGCGTTCTACAGTCGGGGGATGGAACTGCGGCAGCTCACCTACTTCGTCGCCGTGGCCGAGGAGTTGCACTTCGGACGGGCGGCCGGTCGGCTGCACATCGTGCAGTCCGCGGTCAGTCAGCAGATACAGCGTCTGGAACGGGAACTGGGCGCGGAGCTGTTCGACCGCTCGCCGCGCCGGGTGCGGCTGACGGCCGCCGGGGAGCGGCTGCTGCCCGAGGCGCGGGCGGTGCTGACCGCGGCCGAGCGGGCCCGGGCGGCCGTGGCGCCGCCCGCCGGGCTGCGCATCGGCACCAGCACCGGGCTCGGCGCCCACCTGGACCGGGTGCTCGCCGCGTTCGCCGCGCGGGAACCGGACGTACCGGTGGAGCTGTTCTCGCTGCCCGCCGGGGAACGGCTGGCCGGGGTCGCCGCCGGCCGGCTCGACGCCGCGTTCGTGCGGGCGGCCGAACCCCCGCCCGGCGTACGGGTGCTGCCCCTGTGGCCCGATCCGCTGGTGGCCGCCCTCCCGGCCACGCACCCGCTGGCCGCCCGGCCGGAGGTCGCGCTCGCCGACCTGGCCGGGCTGCCGCTGGCCCTGACCCCGCGCCGTACCAACCCCGCCCTGGTGGACCTGCTCCTCGGCGCCTGCCGGGCGGCCGGGTTCGAGCCGCGGCCGGGGCCCGTCGGCGGCTCCCTCCAGGACACCCTCGCCACCATCGGCTCCCGGCCCCTGTGGACGGTGGTGTTCGCCTCCCACGCGCGCGTGCTGCACACGCCCCGGGTGGCCTACCTGCCCTTCCGCGCGCCCGGCCTCGCGCTGCCCACCGGGCTGGCCGTCCCCGCCGCCGACCCCACGCCGCACCTGGAGAAACTGCTTCTGGCCTGCGGCGATCACGAAGGCTGATCGTCACGGTCGCGATCTGCTTCTTGGTCGGCGCCCCACCGCGCGGTGGACTGGTGCCACGGGCGATCATCCGCGGTCGCCGGCCACCAGGGAGTCAGTCATGCCGATCGTCACCGTCCAGCAGGGCCCGCGCGACACCGAGCTCAAGCGCGACCTCGTCAAGCGCGTCACCGACGCCTTCGTGGACGCCTACGGGGTCCCGGCCGAGAGCGTGCAGGTGTGGATCCACGAGGTGCCGGCCGACAGCTGGGGCGCCGCCGGGAAGCTCACCGCCGACCGGTAGCCGGGCAGATGGAAAGGGGGGCGCTGCGGGCCGCTCGTGGTGGCTCGCAACGCCCCCCCGGCTTCTACCTGAGGGGTGCTCAGGTGCACTGCTCCCGGGTCAGGACCCGACCTGCGCGGTCACGAGGTCCGAGAAGGTGGTCAGCCGGGTGTACACACCCGGGTAACCCGCCTCCGCGCACCCCTCCCCCCAGGAAGTGATCCCTGCCAGGACGCCCCCGATGAGCAGGGGACCGCCGCTGTCGCCCTGGCAGGTGTCTACGCCGCCGGACGTGTATCCGGCGCAAACCATGTCGGACTGGACGAAGTCCGAACCGTAGGAGCTCTTGCAGCCGGAGTCGGACACGATCGGGACGGTCGCGGTCCGCAGCTGGTTGGATGAGCTGCCGTTCTCCGAGGTGGTGCCCCAGCCGAGGATCCGGGCGGTGGTGCCGGACGCGTACAGACCGGTCTGGGACGGGGTGACGTACGGCGCCGGCTTGTACGGCATCGACGTCGCGAGGGTCAGCACGGCCACGTCGTCGCCGTCGGTGGCGTCGTGGTAGGCCGGGTTCACCCAGATCTTGCCGACCTTGCTCACGGTGCCGTCGGTGCCGTTCAGGTTGGTCCGCCCGCCGACCACCCGGACACTGCTCGTCGTCTCGCCGACCATGCAGTGCGCGGCCGTCACGACCTTCCGGGGGGCGACCAGGGTGCCGCCGCAGAACTGGCTCCCCGACGCGTCGGTGATCTGCATCACGAAGGGGTACGCCGCGGTGGTGGTGGTCGTACCGCCCACGATGGGCTGGGGTGCGGCGGTCGCCGTGGGGGAGGCGGCCAGCGCGGTCGCCGCGGCGGCGGTGGCCACCAGCACCGCGGCGGTAGGTCTTGCACGTCTGAGCCCGAACATGAGTCTCCTCAGTGGCGTTGCCGGTGGGGGGGTCGCACGGGTGTGGGGGTCGGTCACGGAAGGCCGCGGAAGCGGACCCCGTATGCCCGGGCGAGCGGCACACCCCTTACGCTAGGACCCGTGACCTCCGTCCCCCAATGAGGGAAACCCCCTGGGGGGTGGGGGAGGGAAAACCCTCGGTCCGGCTCAGTTAACCTGGCGCGTCGTCACTTCGCGCGCCGCGCCGCCGCCAAACGGACGATGTCCACGCGCGAGCGGATGCCGAGCTTGCGGTAGACGCGGGTCAGGGTCGCCTCGACCGTCTTCACACTGACGAACAGCCGCCCGGCTATCTCCCGGTTGGTGGCGCCCTCCATCACCAGCGCGGCCACCTGACGCTCCATCGACGCCAGGCCCGCCAGCGCGTCCCGCGCGTCCGGGGTCTCCGGCACCGCCGGGGACGGCTCCGGCTGCTGCCCGGTGAGGGCCTCCTCCACCTGGCGCAGCCACGGCAGCGCCCGGCAGCGCCGGAACTGCCGCGTGGCCTCGTCGTACGCCGCCGTCCTGCGGGGGCCGTTCTCGGTGTGCCGGGTGCGCAGCTGGGCCAGCGCGAACGCGGCCCTCGCCTCCTCCAGGCCGTACCCGAGCTTGGCGAGGCGGTCCTGAGCGGACGTCAGCTGCGCCACGGCGCCGTCCTGGTCGCCGAGCGCCGCGCGGACCAGTGCCTGCGCCCGGTCCAGGACGGCGAGCACGCTCTCCCGGCCGAGCCGCAGGGCGTGCTCGCGGCTGGCGTCGATGACGTCCTGCGCCTCGGCCGGCTCACCGATGCGGACCAGCGCCTCGGCGAGGTCGCCGTGCCAGCGGCCGCGCGCCGGGTCGGTGATGCCGAGCCCCAGCTCCAGACGGCGTACCCGGCGCAGCGACCGGACCGTGCCCGCCGGGTCCCCGGCCACCAGCTGGGCGTACCCGAGGGCGCCCAGGGCCCGGGACAGGTACATCTGGTCGCCGTCCTCCTCGGCGTGCTCCACCGCCTCCCGGGCGAGGGCCAGCGCGCGGTCCACGTCCCCGCCGGACGCCTCGGCGAGCGAGGTGAGCATCGCCGAGGCGGTCTCGCCGATGCCCGAGTCCCGGGCCAGGCGCAGGCTTTCGCGGGCCAGTTCCAGGGCCCGGCCGCAGTGCCCGGCCCGCAGCTCGGTCTCGGCCAGGCCGCGCAGGAAGTGCACCTCGCTCTCCACCGAGCCGCGCCGGCGCACCTCGCGCAGCAGCGCGGTGACCGTCGCCCGGGCCTCCACCAGCTGGTCGCCCATGACCAGCCAGCGGAACCGGGCGCTGCCCGCGCCGTTGTGGTGCCAGGCCACCCGCGGGTCCTGGGGCTCCTTCAGGGCGCGCTTGATGGTCCGGGGGGCCTCCGGATGGCCCATCAGCGTCTCGGTCTGCGCCTGGAAGGCGAGGGCGAGCAGTTCGGTGCGCCGGTCGCCGCCGCGCTCGGCCAGCTCGGCGGCGTGCGCGGCCTCCTCCCGGGCCTCGGTGAAGTCGCCCTCCACGATCAGCCCCCGCCAGGCGAGCTGGTAGTGGACGAGGGCCAGCAGCCGCAGGTCGTCCCCGGCGTCGGCCAGGGCCTGCGGGAAGACGGCGTCCACCTCGGCCATGGTGTGCCCGGCGGTGTCGATGACGATGATCCAGGCCCGTACCCGGTCCGCGGGCACGGTCGCCCGGGTCAGCACCTCGCGGGCGATGTCCCGGGCCAGGTCGACCTCGCCCGCGGTGATCGCGTCCTCGGCCGCCTGCAGCCGCCGTTCGTCGGGGCCGGGCACGCTGTCGGCGGGGGTGTGCCGGGCGGCGAGCAGCCCGAGCTGGGCGGCGACCGAGGGGGCGCCCCGGTCCCGGGCCAGGGCCGCGGCCTCGGCGAGCCGGGCGGCCACCTCGGGGTCGGTGCCGGTGGTGGCGAGGGCCAGGTGCCGGGCCCGTTCGATCGGGTCGGAGGCGGCGGTCGACAGCGCCGCGTGCGCGGCCCGCCGCTCCTGGGCGGGCGCCTCGGCGTACAGCGCGGCGGAGATGAGCGGATGCGCGAACCGCACCGCCGACGGTGCCTCCTGCTCGGTGGCCAGCAGGCCGAGTTCGGCGGCCTGGGCGCACTCGGCCTCGGCGTTGTCCCGGCCGGCCGCGTGCAGCAGGGTCAGGGTGGGGCGGGCGCCGGCGCTGGCCACCAGCAGCGTGCGGCGGGCCTCGACCGACAGCATGTCCAGGCGGCTGAGGACCAGGGCGCGCAGCGAGGTCGGCACCGGCAGCGGCTCGCCCGGCCGGGGCCGGGCGGTGCTCTCGGCGAGGGCGCGGCCCAGCTCCAGGGCGAACAGCGGGTTGCCGCCGCTGGTGCGGTGGATCTCGCGGACCGTGGAGCGGGGCAGGCCGCCGTGGCCCCGGTGGTCGAGCAGCTGGGCGACCTGGGCGCGGTTGAGCGGGCCGAGCCGGACGGCGACCGTGTCCGGCGGGCAGGAGCGCAGGTGGCGGGCGTACTCCTGGCTCTCCTGGCCCTCCGTGCGCACCGCGCACAGCAGCTGCACCGGGGTGCCCTCGAGACGGCGGGCGGCGAAGCCGAGCAGTTCGGCGCTGGCCGGATCCAGCCACTGCAGGTCGTCCGCCACGACCAGGACCGGGCCCCGGGTGGCGAGCGCGCGCAGGGCGGAGAGCACCGCCAGGCGCAGCGCGAGGCCGTCGCGCAGCAGGCTGGACTCGCCGCGTCCGGTCAGCGCCGACTCCAGAGCGGTGCGCTGGGCGGCGGGCAGCCGCGGGGCGATGTCGTCGAGGACCAGGCCGAGCAGGTCGGCGAGGGCCAGGAACGGCAGGTGCGATTCGGACTCCGTCGCCGAGCAGCGCAGGACGGTGTGCGCGGTGGCCCCGTATTCGTCGGCCAATGCCCGCAGGACGGTCGATTTCCCAATTCCGGCGGCGCCGTGCAGCAGCACGCTGCCGCCCGAGGCGAGCTGGTCGCGCGCGGTGGTGAACAGGTCCTCGCGGCCGATGAGCAGGTCGGGGCGGCATCGGGCAGGCTCCTGGAAGTCCCGTCGCACGGTCACCGCTCCCCTCCTGTGTCGCGTACTGGCCAAATTCTAGGCAACGATCCGTGAAATCCGGATGGAGGCCGTGGTGAGGGAAATAACAAACGGTCACGCATGGGAAAATTCAGAGCACCGTTGCATGAATGGGCAGGTGCCCCCACGGTCGCGGCGGACGGCCCGGCGGCCGCCCGCCTAGGGCAGCAGTCCGGCCCGGCGTGCCGCGGTCACCGCCTCCCCCCGGGTGTGGGCGCCCAGCCTCCGCATCGCCGAGCGCAGATATCCCTTCACCGTCTCCGGGCGCAGGCCCAGCCGCTCGCCCACGGCCGCGTTGGTGGCGCCCGCCGCCACCCAGGACAGCACGTCCAGCTCACGCGGCGCCAGGCTCGTGCCGGCGGCGGGGCGCGTCGCGGTCAGCAGGCCGCAGGCGGCGAGCAGTTCGGCCCGCAGCGCCGGATCGGCGATCCGCGGCGCCAGCGCGCGCAGCGCCGCGTGCGCCTCGCGCACCTGCTCCCAGCCGCCCGCGCCGTCCCCCCGCCTCGAGCCCGCGGCCGGCTCCGGGCCGGCCGCGGCCAGCAGCCCCCGCACCTCGTCCCGGACCACCAGCGCCTGCTCCACGTCCCGCGCCGCCGCCACCGCCGCGTCCAGCGTGCGGTCGCCCAGCGGCTGGGCCGAGCGCAGGGCGCCGTACAGCACCCCGCGCACCCGCCGCCGCACCACGACCGGCACCGCGAGCACGGAGCGGATGCCCTCGGCGGCCACCGGCACGTCGTACTCGTGGCTGATGTGCCGGGAGCTGGGGTAGTCCATGACCGCGCACGGCCGGCCCAGCGCCACCGCCTTGCCGCCCAGCCCGTTGCCCGAGGTCACCGCGAGCGAGCTGAGGGCCGCCGTCGCGGTGCCGCTCAGCTCGCTGATGCGGATCTGCGGCCTGCCGGACTCGACCAGGCCCCCGAAGGCGACGGGGAGTCCGGTGCCGCGCCGCAGCCGGGCCAGCGCACCACGAATCTCCACCGCCGCCACGGCCTCTGCTGCCACTTCATCGCTCCTTCGGCGCGGCTCCCGTGCTGCCCACACCCCCGTTTCGCGTGGCTCACACCCCCGTTCGGGGGTAGTGAGACCTGCATCACGGATTAGACGATGCCATGGAGCCGCCCGGCAATGGTCGGGAACACCGGGAGTGAGCCCGCGGAAGCACACCGGCACCGTCCGGGACCCCGCCGGGGGCGAGCGACCAGACAGGCCTGGAGGAGAGATGACGACGGCGACCGAGCTGTTCCGCAGCGCTCGGGACTTCCTGCTGGAGCACCGCGAGGACTACGCGCGGGCCTACGAGGGCTTCCGCTGGCCGCGGCCCGAGCACTTCAACTGGGCGCTGGACTGGTTCGACGTGATCGCCGCCGGCAACGACCGGACC
Organism: Streptomyces collinus Tu 365; assembly: GCF_000444875.1. Taxonomy (NCBI): domain Bacteria; kingdom Bacillati; phylum Actinomycetota; class Actinomycetes; order Kitasatosporales; family Streptomycetaceae; genus Streptomyces; species Streptomyces collinus. The sequence goes on from NC_021985.1 coordinate 6,739,708, forward strand.
GCGCTGCACATCGTCGAGGAGGACGGCACCGAGACCCGCCTCTCCTTCGCCGAGCTGGCCGAGCGCTCCAACCGGGTCGCGAACCACCTGCGCGCGCGGGGCGTCGGCGCCGAGGACCGCGTCCTGGTCATGCTCGGCAACCAGGCCGAGCTGTGGGAGACCGCGCTGGCCGCGATGAAGCTGCGCGCGGTCGTCATCCCGGCCACCCCGCTGCTCGGCCCCGCCGACCTGCGGGACCGGGTGGAGCGGGGCCGGGTCAGGCACGTGCTGGTGCGGGCCGAGGACACCGCGAAGTTCGCCGACGTGCCCGGCGCCTACACCCGGTTCTCGGTCGGCGGGCTGCCCGAGGAGGGCTGGGAGCCCTACGAGGACGCCTACACCGCCTCCGCCGAGTTCGTGCCCGACGGCCCCACCCTGGCCGACGACCCGCTCATGCTGTACTTCACCTCCGGCACGACCGCCCGGCCCAAGCTGGTCGAGCAGACCCACACCTCGTACCCCATCGGGCACCTGGCCACCATGTTCTGGGTCGGCCTGAAACCCGGCGACGTGCACCTGAACATCTCCTCGCCCGGCTGGGCCAAGCACGCCTGGTCCAACCTGTTCGCGCCGTGGAACGCCGAGGCGACGGTCTTCATCCACAACTACACGCGCTTCGACGCGGCCCGGCTGATGTCCGAGATGGACCGGGCCGGGGTCACCACCTTCTGCGCGCCGCCCACGGTGTGGCGCATGCTCATCCAGGCGGACCTCGGGCAGCTGCGCGGCCGGCCCCGCGAGGTCGTGGCCGCGGGCGAACCGCTCAACCCCGAGGTCATCGAACAGGTGCGGCGCGCCTGGGGCGTCACCATCCGGGACGGCTTCGGGCAGACCGAGACCGCCGTCCAGGTCTCCAACAGCCCGGGACAGCGGCTGAAGACCGGCTCCATGGGCCGGCCGAGCCCCGGCTACCGCGTCGAGCTCCTCGACCCGGTCTCCGGCGCGCCCGGCGCCACCGAGGGGGAGATCGCCCTCGACCTGTCCGAGCGCCCGGTGGGCCTGATGGCCGGCTACCACGGCGACCCGGACCGGACGGCCGAGGCGATGGCCGGCGGCTACTACCGCACCGGTGACATCGCCGCCCGGGACGAGGACGGCTACCTGACCTACGTCGGGCGCGCCGACGACGTCTTCAAGGCGTCCGACTACAAGATCAGCCCGTTCGAGCTGGAGAGCGTGCTGCTGGAGCACCCGGCCGTCGCCGAGGCGGCCGTCGTGCCCGCGCCCGACGAACTGCGGCTCGCCGTGCCCAAGGCGTACGTCGTCCTCGCCGAGGGCTGGGAGCCCGGGCCCGACACCGCCAAGGTCGTCTTCGAGCACTCCCGCGAGGTGCTGGCGCCCTACAAGCGCATCCGCCGCCTGGAGTTCGGCGCGCTGCCCAAGACCGTCTCCGGCAAGATCCGCCGCATCGAACTGCGCGAGGCCACGGCCGCCGGCTCGGCCCACGAGTACCGCGAGGAGGACTTCCGGTGACCGCAGCGACCCCGCACGCCCCGTCGGCCCCGTTGCCGTCGTACACGCACGGTACGGGCGGCACCGCCCTGCTCGGCGACACCATCGGCGCCGATCTCGGCCGGGCCGTGGCCGCCTGGCCCGGCCGCGAGGCCCTGGTGGAGGTCGCCACCGGCCGGCGCTGGACGTACGCGGAGTTCGCCGCCGACGTCGACCGGCTGGCCCGCGCCCTGCTCGCGAGCGGGATCGCCAAGGGCGACCGGGTGGGCATCTGGGCGGTCAACTGCGCCGAGTGGGTGCTCGTGCAGTACGCCACCGCGCGGGTGGGCGCCATCATGGTCAACATCAACCCGGCGTACCGCACCCACGAGGTGGAGTTCGTCCTCAACCAGGCCGGGATCTCCCTGCTGTTCGCGACCCTCGGCCACAAGTCCAGCGACTACCGGGCGATGGTCGAGGAGGTCCGCGGGCGGTGCCCGCGGCTGACGGAGACCGTGTACATCGGGGACCCCGGCTGGGACGCGTTCACCGCGCGCGGCACGGAGGACCGGCGGGACGAACTGAAGGCCCGCGAGGCGTCGTTGTCCTGCGACGACCCCATCAACATCCAGTACACCTCGGGCACGACCGGCTTCCCCAAGGGCGCCACGCTCTCCCACCACAACATCCTCAACAACGGCTTCTTCGTTGGTGAGTCGGTCGGCTACACGGAGCAGGACCGGATCTGCATCCCGGTGCCCTTCTACCACTGCTTCGGCATGGTCATGGGGAACCTGGCCGCCACCTCGCACGGCGCCTGCATGGTGATCCCGGCGCCGTCCTTCGAGCCGAGGGCGACCCTGGAGGCGGTCCAGCGGGAGCGGTGCACCTCCCTGTACGGCGTCCCCACCATGTTCATCGCGGAGCTGAACCTCCCCGGCTTCGACGGCTACGACCTCTCCTCGCTGCGCACCGGGATCATGGCCGGTTCGCCCTGCCCGGTGGAGGTGATGAAGCGGGTCGTCGCCGAGATGCACATGGAGGAGGTCTCCATCTGCTACGGCATGACGGAGACGTCCCCGGTCTCGCTGCAGACCCGCAGGGACGACGACCTGGAGCACCGCACCGCCACGGTCGGCCGGGTGCTGCCGCACCTGGAGGTCAAGGTCGTCGACCCGGCCACCGGGGTCACGCAGCCGCGCGGCACGGCGGGGGAGCTGTGCACCCGCGGCTACAGCGTGATGCTCGGCTACTGGAACGAGCCGGAGAAGACCGCCGAGGCCGTGGACGCGGGCCGCTGGATGCACACCGGCGACCTCGCCGTGATGCGCGACGACGGGTACGTGGAGATCGTCGGCCGGATCAAGGACATGATCATCCGGGGTGGAGAGAACATCTACCCGCGCGAGATCGAGGAGTTCCTCTACGCCCACCCCAAGATCCGGGACGTGCAGGTCGTCGGGGTGCCGCACGAGACGTACGGCGAGGAGGTCCTCGCCTGTGTGATCCCGCGCGACGGGGCCGAGCCGCTGACCCTGGAGGAGCTGCGCGCCTTCTGCGAGGGCAGACTCGCGCACTACAAGATCCCCAGCGCCCTGCGGCTCCTCGACGCCTTCCCGATGACGGTGTCCGGGAAGGTGCGCAAGATCGAGCTGCGGGAGGCGTACGGCTCCTGAGGCCCGCTCAGGCCGCGCCCGCCTCGGCCAGGGCGCGGCCCGGGCCGTTCACCGGCGTGGGGATGCCGGTGAGGCCGAGGACGAACAAGGGGACGCCCAGCGTGTCGGCACACGCGCGGGCGTCCTCGTCGTATCCGGCGAGCGAGAAGTAGGCGCAGCCCGCCGACTCCGTCATGGCCGTCAGCCACAGGCACTCCACGTCCCGCGGGGCGGCGGGGCGCAGCGCCGGGTCCACCTGGGCGACGAGGCCGTGCGCGGCCAGCCCGACGCCGGACGGGGGCCGCTGGTCGGCGCGCCGTATGCCCCGGTAGCCGAGCCAGCGCAGGTAGAGCGCCGTGGCCGTGACGGCGTCACGGGCGGTACGGATGGTGACCGGCCGGAAGGGACCCCGGCGCGCGGGGGCGGGGGCGGCCGCGGGAGGCGAAGCCGGAGGGGCAGCCGGAGTCGGGGGGAGAGCTGGGGTCGGAGGGTGAGCGGGAGCCGGAGGGAGCGCCGGCGCAGGCGGGGGTGTCGGGGCCGGAGGTCGAGCAAGGGCCGGAGGGGGAGCGGGGGCCGGGGCCAGGGGGTGAGCCGGCTCGGGAGCGGGATCGGGAGACGGGGTCGGAGCGGGAGCGGTGGGGCCGGGGCTCGGGAGGGCCGCCGGGGGCGCGTCGCTCAGGGCGAGGCGCAGGACCGTGCCGCACGGGCAGCCCAGTTCGGGGTGCGGCCACTGGTTGCCGCGACCGCAGGCGGCGCAGCGCACCGTGACCCACTCCTCGTCCCAGGCGCGGTGCGCCAGGACGGCCGGCCCGGCGGCGCCGTCCAGCCGCACGGCGGTCGGCGCGCCGCAGGCGCACGGATAGGACGGCGCGGTGCAGACGTGCGCGCGCCGGCAGACCGGACAGCGCACCGGCACGCTCTCGGGCATGGCCCCTCCCGGACGTCGCGTGGGGACGGCGGTCCCCATCGTCCTCCTGCCGCCCGCCTCCTGTCCGCCGCTTGCACGGTCCGGCCGGCTCTTGACGGCGTTCATCGACGCCCCTAGATTGCTTCCAGATCGTAGAAGTAAATTTCCACAATGCGGAAGTTACTCACCGCGGGGCGCGCCGGGAGTACGCATCCGAGAAGCCGAAGCAGGAGTACTCGATGGCTCGTATGACCGCTGCCCGCGCGGCAGTTGAGATCCTCAAGCGCGAGGGCGTCACGGACGCCTTCGGGGTGCCGGGCGCGGCGATCAACCCGTTCTACAAGGCGCTCAAGGAGGGGGGCGGCATCCACCACACCCTCGCCCGACACGTCGAGGGCGCCTCCCACATGGCCGAGGGGTACACCCGGACCACGCCGGGCAACATCGGCGTCTGCATCGGCACCTCGGGCCCGGCCGGCACCGACATGATCACCGGCCTCTACTCGGCCATCGGCGACTCGATCCCGATCCTGTGCATCACGGGCCAGGCGCCCACCCACGTGATCCACAAGGAGGACTTCCAGGCCGTCGACATCGCCTCGATCGCCAAGCCGGTGACCAAGATGGCGGTCACCGTCCTGGAGGCCGCGCAGGTCCCCGGCGTCTTCCAGCAGGCCTTCCACCTGATGCGCTCCGGCCGTCCCGGCCCGGTCCTGATCGACCTGCCGATCGACGTCCAGCAGACCGAGATCGAGTTCGACCCGGAGACCTACGAGCCGCTCCCGGCCTACCGGCCGGCCGCCACCCGCCCCCAGATCGAGAAGGCGATCTCCTTCCTGCTGGCCGCCGAACGCCCGGTCATCGTCGCCGGCGGCGGCGTCATCGGCGCCGACGCCTGCGACCTGCTCGTCGAGTTCGCCGAGCTGACACAGACCCCGGTCGTCCCCACCCTGATGGGCTGGGGCGCGCTGCCCGACGACCACGAGCTGAACGCCGGCATGGTCGGCGTCCAGACTTCGCACCGCTACGGCAACGCCAACTTCCTGGAGTCGGACTGCGTCCTCGGCATCGGCAACCGCTGGGCCAACCGGCACACCGGCTACAAGCTCGACGTCTACCGCGGCGACCGGAAGTTCGTCCACGTCGACATCGAGCCCACCCAGATCGGCAAGATCTTCCCGCCGGACTACGGGGTCGTCTCCGACGCCAGGGCCGCGCTGGAGCTGTTCATCGAGGTCGCCCGGGACCTCAAGGGCGAGGGCCGGCTGCCCGACCGCTCCGCCTGGGTCGCCTCCACCCAGGAGCGCAAGGCCACCCTGCTGCGCCGCACGCACTTCGACGAGGTGCCGATGAAGCCGCAGCGCGTGTATGAGGAGATGAACAAGGCCTTCGGCCCGGACACCCGGTACGTCACCACCATCGGCCTCTCCCAGATCGCCGGCGCGCAGATGCTGCACGTCTACAAGCCGCGCCACTGGATCAACTGCGGCCAGGCCGGCCCGCTCGGCTGGACGATCCCGGCCGCGATCGGCGTCGCCAAGGCCGACCCGGACGCCCCGGTCGTCGCGCTCTCCGGCGACTACGACTTCCAGTTCATGATCGAGGAGCTGGCGGTCGCCGCCCAGCACCGGATCCCCTACGTCCACGTCCTGGTGAACAACGCCTACCTGGGCCTGATCCGCCAGGCGCAGATCGGCCTGGACATCAACTTCCAGGTCAACCTGGAGTTCGAGAACATCAACACGCCGGAGATCGGCGTCTACGGCGTCGACCACGTCAAGGTCGCCGAGGGCCTGGGCTGCAAGGCGATCCGGGTCACCGAGCCGGACCAGCTCGGCGCCGCGTTCGAGCAGGCCAAGAAGCTGGCCGCCGAGTACCGGGTGCCGGTCGTCGTCGAGGCGATCCTGGAGCGGATCACCAACATCTCCATGAGCCGCACCATGGACATCAGCGACATCTCCGAGTTCGAGGACCTGGCCACCGAGCCCGGCCACGCGCCGACGTCGCTCAAGCCGCTGAAGGTCTGACCCGGCCCGGCCGGCACGGACGAGGGGCGGCCCTTCCCGAGGGGGGAGGGGCCGCCCCTTCCTCGTGCGCCCTGCCCGTGCGGGCGGGGGTGCGCTCTCACACCGTCCCGCAGGTGAAGCCGCCCCCGCCGCCCCCGCGGTCCCACGAGCCGCGCAGCTCGCGCTCCGTCGTCCCGCCGCGGCCGGTCAGGCCCGCCTCGCGGGCGAAGCGGGGCGCGAGCAGGGTCAGCGCCCGGTCGCCGTGCAGGGCCACCAGCAGCACCCGGTCCCCGGCGGAGAGGCCGTCCGGGGCGGCGGGCAGCGGATGCCGGGCGCGCAGGTCCCGCAGGGCCCGCCGTCCGGCGCGGGTGCGGCCGGGCGGGAAGCTCCGCAGCAGCCCCGCCCCGGCGAGGTCCCCGCGCAGAGTGCCGAGCGCCTCGCGCACCGGGCGCCGCTCCAGCAACTGGCGCAGACCCGCCGGGCGGTAGAGGCTCGCGTGCACCGCCTTCGTGAGGGCGGGCAGCGGTGCCCCGGACGTCCGTCCCGAGGTGCGCATGGTGCCGGGCCGCCCCGCCCGTACGGTGCCGCGCAGATGCAGGTCCAGCACGGCCGCCACCACCGCCGCCCGGGGCCCGCCGCGCAGCAGGGCCAGCGCGTGCGGCTCGGCCGGGACCCTCGTCGTACCACCCATGACACACCCCCGTGCGGGGTCCGCCGCCCCCGTGCCGGCGGGCCCCGCGTACCCGTGATGTGCCCACGGCGGGGGGCGGTCCACGCCTGTCCGGCCGTGTTCAGAGCTCCATTTGAGGATGCCGTAGGCCGGGTACGGCCGCTGCCGTACCCGGCCTGGTCACTCCTCGTGCTCCGACAGCCCGGGCCAGTCGTCCGGTCCGCCGCCCTGCCACTCGATGAGGTCGCTCTCCTCGACCTCGATCCGGTCCAGGTCGGCCAGGCGCAGGATCTCCACGACGTCGTCCAGGTGGGAGGCGAGTCCCAGGGTCACGTCCCCCTCGGTGACCCGCCGGGAGCCGTCGAGGGCCGGGGAGTGGACCACGATGTGCGGGTGGTGCGTCGGATGTCCCATGGGTTCAGCCTGCTGCGGTTGCGGCGGTCCCGCACGCCGGGGCCGGGACGGCACGAGAGCGCCCCCGCGTTCGGGGGCGCTCTCGTGGTGGGGTGGTGTGATGGCCGTCCGACGGCGCGAGGCTGGGCGCGACAGGTCGTTCGCGCCGCCGGACGGAGCCGGGAGGGACCTCTGCCGAGGTCGTGGCTGGGGACCGCGGCGGATGCGACGGAGCCGGGGACCCTCCCCTCTGGTCGAGAAGGGGACTCGGTTCCTTCACCACCGCACTGGCTCGCACACCGCCGCGGTCCTCGCCCTGCCCGCTGTGCCGGCGATCACCCCTCATCCGGATCGCTCGGCGGCGGGTCGTTCGCGTCCGGGGCCGGACCTCCCCGTCGGGTCCCGGACGCGGTCCGCGGGTCAGTCCTCGCGCAGGGCGCGGACCGCCTCCTCCACGCGCCGGCCGTACTCCGGGTCGGCGGCGTGGAAGTGGGCCAGGTTCTTCTCGATCACGTCGTCGCGGGAGACCTGCGAGAGGCCGCCGGCGATGTTCGCGACCAGGCGCTGCCGCTCCTCCTCGGACATCAGGCGGTACAGGTCGCCCGCCTGGACGAAGGGGTCGTCCTTGGTGTGCAGCGGGGCCTCGTGGGTGCCGGTGTGGCCCGTCACCGCCAGCGGGGCGGACAGCGGGCGGCCGGTCTCCACCGGGCCGTCGTAGGAGTTCGGCTCGTAGTTCTTCGCGTACCGGCCCTGGGAGTTGACCGCCATCAGGCCGTCGCGGCCGTAGTTCTGCGCGGTCGTCGCCTTCGGCGCGTTGACCGCCAGCAGGGTGTGGTTGACGCCGAGGCGGTAGCGGTGGGCGTCCGCGTAGGCGAACAGGCGGCCCTGGAGCATCTTGTCCGGGGACGGGCCGATGCCGGGGACGAAGTTGTTCGGGGCGAACGCGGCCTGCTCGACCTCGGCGAACACGTTGTCCGGGTTGCGGTCGAGCACCAGCCGGCCGACCCGCTGCAGCGGGTAGTCCCGGTGCGACCACACCTTCGTCAGGTCGAACGGGTTGAAGCGGTAGTCCGCGGCCTCGGCCGCCGGCATGAGCTGCACGTACAGCGTCCAGGACGGGTGTATACCGCGCTCGATGGCCTGCAGCAGGTCCGTCTGGTGGGAGTTGGGGTCCCGGCCCACGAGCTCGGCGGCCTGCTCGCTGCTCAGGGAGCGGATGCCCTGGTTCGTCTTGAAGTGGTACTTGACGAAGAAGGCCTCGCCCTCGGCGTTCGTCCACTGGTAGGTGTGCGAGCCGTAGCCGTTCATGTGGCGGTACGACGCCGGGATGCCGCGGTCGCCCATCAGCCAGGTGACCTGGTGCGTGGCCTCGGGGGAGTGGGCCCAGAAGTCCCAGACGTTGTCCGGCTCCTGGCGGCCGGTGAACGGGTCGCGCTTCTGCGAGTGGATGAAGTCGGGGAACTTGATCGGGTCCTTGATGAAGAACACCGGGGTGTTGTTGCCGACGAGGTCGTAGTTGCCCTCCTCGGTGTAGAACTTCACCGCGAAGCCGCGCGGGTCGCGGACCGCGTCAGCGCCGCCGAGGGAGTCGGCGACCGTGGAGAAGCGCAGGAAGACCTCGGTGCGCTTGCCCACCCGGTTCAGGAAGTCGGCGTGGGTGAAGCCGGTGACGTCGTCCGTCACCTCGAAGTGGCCGTAGGCGCCGGAGCCGCGGGCGTGCACCACACGCTCCGGGATCCGCTCGCGGTTGAAGCGCGCGAGCTTCTCCAGCAGGTGCTGGTCCTGAAGCAGGAGCGGACCGCCGACGCCGGCGGAGGCGGAGTTCTGGTTGTCGGCGACCGGGGCGCCGGACTCGGTGGTGAGCACGCGCTTCGACATCGTGGACCTTCCGTGCGGGTGTCAGCGGAAACCTGTTTCCGCTTCGTGGAGCCTAGAAGTGGGGCGATCCGGGCGTCAACAGTTTGTTGAACCGAATCCGTGGTTCGCGGGAGGTGATTCCGGGCCGCGGCGCCGCCTGGGCGCGACAGGACAGGTGTCGGCGGCGCCGCGGCCCGGAAGTCTCGGGGGAGGGGGCTCAGACCTGGGCGCCGGACAGGCGCTCCACGGCCCGCAGCAGGGCCGAGTGGTCCAGGCCGCCGTCGCCCTGCGCGCGCAGCGAGGCCACGAGCTGGGCGACCACGGCGCCGACCGGCAGGGCGGCGCCGACCGTGCGGGCGGCGTCGGTGACGATGCCCATGTCCTTGTGGTGCAGGTCGATGCGGAAGCCGGGCTTGAAGTCGCGGTCGAGGAAGTTGTCCCTCTTGCGCGACAGCACGGTCGAGCCGGCGAGACCGCCGTTGAGGACGTCCAGCGCGGCCCTCAGGTCCACGCCCGACTTCTCCAGGAAGACCACGGCCTCGGCGCACGCCTGGATGTTCACGGCCACGATGAGCTGGTTGGCCGCCTTCACGGTCTGGCCGGAGCCGTGCGGGCCGCACAGCACGATCGTCCTGCCCAGGGCCTCGAAGATCGGCTTCGCCTGGTCGAAGTCGGCCTGCTCGCCGCCGACCATGATCGACAGGACGGCCTCGACGGCGCCGGCCTCACCGCCGGACACGGGGGCGTCCAGCACCCGGACGCCCTTGTCCCGGGCGGCCTTCGCGAGGTCGACCGAGGTCTGCGGGGTGATCGAGGACATGTCGATCAGCAGGGCGCCGGCCCTGGCGTTCTCCAGGATGCCCTCGGGGCCGTAGCAGATGGCCTCGACCTGCGGGGAGGCCGGGACCATGGTGATGACGACGTCCGCGTCCCGGACGGCCTCGGCGATCGAGCCGGCCGCGGTGCCGCCGGCGGCCGCCAGGCGGTCCAGCTTGTCCTGCTCCAGGGTGAAGCCGGTGACGGTGTAACCCGCCTTGATCAGGTTCTCCGACATGGGCGAACCCATGATGCCGAGGCCGATCCAGGCGATCGTGGGAAGCGTGCTGCTCATGATGATGGGGTGCCTTTCGGTACGGGGGGTCAGCGGGGCAGCCAGTCGAAGGCCTCGGCGCTCGGGCGCTCGCCCGGCTTGTACTCGAGGCCGACCCAGCCGTCGTAGCCCGCCTTCCTGAGCTGGTCGAGGAGGTCCTCCAGGGGCAGCGAACCGGTGCCCGGGGCGCCGCGGCCGGGGTTGTCGGCGATCTGGACGTGGCCCGTCCGCGCCGCGTACCGCTCGATCACCCGCGGCAGGTCCTCGCCGTTCATGGACAGGTGGTAGAGGTCCATGAGGAACTTCGCGTTGCCGAGGCCGGTCGCCGCGTTGACCTTGTCGACGACCTCGATCGCGGCCGGCGCCGACACCAGCGGGTAGAGCGGCGACTCGGGCCGGTTCAGCGCCTCGATCAGCAGGATCGCGCCGATCCGGTCGGCCGCCCGGGCCGCGAGGACCAGGTTCTCCAGGGCGAGCGCGTCCTGCTCGGCCGGGTCCACGCCCTCGACGCGGTTGCCGTACAGCGCGTTGAGCGCGGTGCAGCCGAGCGACCGGGCGAACTCTGCCGCCACGTCGATGTTGGCGCGGAACCGCTCCGACTCCGCGCCCGGCACCGACAGGGCGCCGCGGTCGGGGCCGGGCAACCGCCCGGCGTAGAAGTTCAGCCCCGTGAGCCGGACGCCGGCGTCCTCGATCGCCTTCCTCAGGGCGTCGAGCTCCGCCTGCTCGGGGGTGGGGGAGTCGACCCAGGGCCACCACAGCTCGACCGCGGTGAAGCCCGCCGCGGCGGCGGCCGCGGGGCGCTCCAGGAGCGGGAGTTCCGTGAAGAGGATCGACAGGTTGACGTTGAAGCGCTGGTCTGCAAATCCCACGGGGGCGGCGCTCCCTTCCTGTAGTTCCACGAGGCGAACCCCACTCGGTATTCCATAATGTGGAAGTTCGTTTCTGCTTAACGGAAGACTGCCTGTGCGGGGCGAGGGCTGTCAAGAGCGCCCGGGAAAAAGTGCCGGTGAGCGGACCGGAAGGGCCCGCACGGGTGTCCGTTAAGGTCTTTCCGAACGGCCCGGGCGGTCCGGTCCGGGCGCGGACCCGGCGCTACGCACGGGCCGCAGCAAGAGCCTTGGGGGCGCAGTGCGACTGAAAGTGGAGTTCACGACGGAGCCCTTCGACCTCGACGAGGCGCCCGCGCACGCGGTGGTCGCCCGCGAGGTCATCGAGGCGGCCCAGCTCGACGCGGTGGACGTCGGCCCGTTCGGCAACACGGTGGAGGGCGCCGCCGACGCCGTGCTCGGGGCCGTGGACGCCCTGCTGCGCCGCAGCCTCGCGGCCGGCGCGACCCGGGTCTCGCTCCAGGTCAACGTCGTCGGCGCGGCCGGGGAGGACGAGAAGTGACCGGCACCGGGGACGAGTCCTTCATCGCGGCCGTGAAGCCGCTGGTCGACGCCATGGGCGGGGAGATGCTCCCGCCGGACGAGGCCGGCGCGGACGACGTCGTGCTCGCCTGGGAGGGCGCCGACGTGCTCGCCGTGCGCCTGCCGCAGCTCGCCGACTCGCTGGACCACATCCTCGCCGCCATGGAACGCAGACGCGGCTGCCCGCTGGCCGACCTGGACCGCAAGTCCAAGCAGGAGGTCGTGCGGATACTGGAAGCGCGCGGTGCCTTCGCCGTCCGCCATGGCGTGGAGACCGTGGCGAGCGCGCTCGGCGTGAGCCGCTTCACCGTGTACAACTACCTCAACCGTGAGAAAGAGGGCTGACACCCGGCCGGAGCCCCACCCCCGAATTTTCAACAAAGTGTTGACGTGTTGTTTCGGAGGGCGTTAGCTACTGGCAGCCCGTTCAGCACGAAGGCCGTTTCCGGCCACGGAGGCTCCCGTGACTACGACTTCCACGCCCCCGGGCCTGGCCCGGTTCAACGTCCTGGAGGAGCACGCGGCGCTCGCCGGGCTCCACGAGGCGTGCGCCTCCACCGTCTGGGCCCGCCGGCTGCTCGCCGGCCGTCCGTACGCCACCCTCGACGACCTCTGTGCCGCCAGCGACGCCGCCATGGCCGACCTGGGCACGGAGGACCTCCAGGAGGCGATGGCCGGCCACCCGCCGATCGGCCGCCCCCGGCCCGGCGACCCCACCTCCACCCGGGAGCAGGCCGGCATGGCCGGCGCCGCGGCGGAGCTCAGGGCCGAGATGCTCGAACTGAACCTGGCCTACCAGGAGCGGTTCGGGCACGTCTTCCTCATCTGCGCCACCGGCCGGACCGGCGAGCAGATGCGCGACGCGGTCAAGGAGCGGATCGGCAACTCGCCGGAACAGGAGCGGGAGATCGTCCGCACCGAGCTGGGCAAGATCAACCGCATCCGACTGGCCCGACTCGTCGAAGAGGACGCCTGACACCATGAGCACCAGCACCACCGCCTCCGTGTCCACGCACATCCTGGACACCTCCGTCGGACGCCCCGCCGAGGGCGTTGCCGTCCACCTCTCCGCCCGGTCCGGCGGCACGGCGGACTGGCAGGCGCTCGGCGGCTCCGCGACCGACGCCGACGGCCGGTGCAAGGACCTCCCGGCCCTGCCGGAAGGGACGACCCACGTACGGCTCGACTTCGCCGTCGAGACGTACTTCTTGCAGTCCGAGAAGAAGCAAGCCGATGCGCAGCAGGACGCCCCCGCGAACCGGGACAGCGGACCGGGCGTGTTCTTCCCGGAGGTGGCGATCACGTTCGCCGTCGTGCCGGGCGAGCACTACCATGTACCGCTGCTGCTCAACCCGTTCGGCTACTCCGTTTACCGAGGGAGCTAGCAGACATGGCAGTCAATTCCCGTCCGGCCCAGCCGGTGATGCTGGGACAGAACCAGTACGGCAAGGCCGAGAACCGAGTCGTCAAGATCACGCGGGACGGCGCCACCCACCACATCAAGGACCTCAACGTCTCCGTGGCCCTGAGCGGCGACATGGAGGAGGTCCACTACTCCGGCTCCAACGCCAACGTCCTGCCGACCGACACCACCAAGAACACGGTGTTCGCCTTCGCCAAGGAACACGGCATCGAGTCCGCCGAGCAGTTCGGCATCCACCTCGCCCGCCACTTCGTCACCTCGCAGGAGCCGATCAGGACCGCCCGGATCCGGATCGAGGAGTACGCCTGGGAGCGGATCGAGACCTCCGACGCCAACTCCAGGTTCATCGGCGCGGACGAGGTCAAGCACTCGTTCGTGCGCAAGGGCCAGGAGACCCGGGTCGCCCAGATCACCTACGACGGTGAGAAGTGGGAGGTCATCTCCGGCCTCAAGGACCTCACCGTCATGAACTCGACCAACTCCGAGTTCTGGGGCTACGTCAAGGACAAGTACACGACGCTCCAGGAGGCCTACGACCGCATCCTGGCGACCTCGGTGTCCGGCCGCTGGCGGTTCAACTGGACCGACGACGACCAGAAGATGCCCAACTGGGAGAAGTCCTACGAGCAGGTGCGCAGGCACGCGCTCCAGGCCTTCGCCGAGACGTACTCGCTCTCGCTCCAGCAGACGCTGTACCAGATGGGCTCGCGCATCATCAACAACCGCAGCGAGATAGACGAGGTCCGCTTCTCCCTGCCGAACTCGCACCACTTCCTGGTCGACCTGGAGCCCTTCGGGCTCAAGAACGACAACGAGGTCTACTTCGCCGCCGACCGGCCCTACGGCCTGATCGAGGCGACCATCCTCCGCAACGGCTGCGAACCGCGGATCCCGGTGGACCTCACCAACCTCTGAGCCACACCCCTCTTTTCGGCACCCGTGACCGGGGAACGTCCACCCCGGTCACGGCACTCAAAACTCCCCAGGGTCCTGCCGTGCCCTCCCTCACAGAGTCCACTGAGCGAAAAGGACGAAGTCATGGCAGCAGACCAGCGCATCGTCATCGAGAACTGCGCGATCGCGACCGTCGACGCCGACGACACCGAGTACGCCTCCGGGTACCTGGTCATCGCCGGCAACCGGATCGAGGCCGTCGGCGCGGGCAGCGCCCCCGAGGGCCTGGAGAACGTCGTACGCCGGATCGACGCCACCGGGCACCTCGTCACCCCCGGCCTGATCAACACCCATCACCACTTCTACCAGTGGATCACCCGCGGCCTGGCCACCGACCACAACCTCTTCAACTGGCTGGTCGCGCTCTACCCCACCTGGGCGCGCATCGACGAGCCCATGGTCTACGCGGCGGCCCGCGGCTCGCTCGCGATGATGGCCCGCGGCGGCGTCACCACCGCCATGGACCACCACTACGTCTACCCGCGGGGCTCCGGCGACCTGTCCGGCGCGATCATCCGCGCCGCCCACGAGACCGGCGTCCGCTTCACCCTGGCCCGCGGCTCCATGGACCGCAGCGAGAAGGACGGCGGCCTGCCCCCGGACTTCGCCGTCGAGACCCTCGAAGGCGCCCTCACCGCCACCGAGGCGACGGTCAAGGAGCACCACGACGCCTCCTTCGACGCGATGACCCAGGTCGCCGTCGCCCCCTGCTCCCCCTTCTCCGTCTCCACCGAACTCCTCAGGCAGGGCGCCGAACTGGCCCGCGGCCTCGGCGTGCGGCTGCACACCCACGGCTCGGAGACCGTGGAGGAGGAGAAGTTCTGCCACGAACTGTTCGGCATGGGGCCGACCGACTACTTCGAGTCGACCGGCTGGCTCGGCGAGGACGTGTGGATGGCGCACTGCGTCCACATGAACGACTCCGACATCGCCGCCTTCGCCCGCACGAAGACCGGTGTCGCGCACTGCCCCTCGTCCAACGCCCGCCTCGCGGCCGGCATCGCCCGCGTCCCCGACATGCTGAAGGCGGGCGTGCCCGTCGGCCTCGGCGTCGACGGCACGGCGTCCAACGAGTCGGGCGAGCTGCACACCGAACTGCGCAACGCGCTCCTCATCAACCGCCTCGGCGCCCACCGCGAGGCCGCGCTCAACGCCCGGCAGGCGCTGCGCCTGGGCACCCACGGCGGCGCCCAGGTGCTCGGCCGCGCCGCCGAGACCGGCTCGCTGGAGGCCGGCAAGCTGGCCGACCTCGTGCTGTGGAAGCTGGACACCCTCGCCCACGCCTCCATCGCCGACCCGGTGACCGCGCTGGTGTTCGGCGCGGCCGCCCCCATCACCGCCTCCTTCGTCAACGGCCGCCAGATCGTCGAGGACGGCCGCCTGCTCACCGTCGACGAGGACGCCGTCGCCCGCTCCACGCGGGACGAGGCCCAGCGCCTGGCGAGGATCGCCGCCCAGGGCTGAGCCGCCTTCGGACTCCGGCCGGGAGGGACGGCTCCCGGCCGGCAGCCGTGGACCCGAGCGGGGTCCATGGCGGCCGTCTCCGGGGCGCGTGTGTGAGCGCGCGCCCCGGAACGGTCACCGTCCCGCGACCCCGAGGGGTCTCTCCCCGGTCCCTCCCCCGCTCTCGACTTCGCTCGAGCGGGAGGTACCCCCATGCCCGCCGCGCACCACCTCCCTGAAACCCGCGTCAGAGCCGATGCGTCTAACCGACCGGAGGAGCCGCCGTGTCCGCCCACCCCGCCCACGAGAAGTCCGTCCACCCCGTGGACGAGAAGCTCCCCGCCCTCAAGATGGCGACGAGCGGCCTGCAGCACGTGGCCGCCATGTACGCCGGAGTCGTCGCCCCGCCCCTGATCGTCGGCGCCGCCGTAGGGCTGTCCGGCACCGACCTCACCTTCCTCACCGGAGCGTGCCTGTTCACCGCGGGCCTCGCGACCTTCCTGCAGACCCTCGGGATCTGGAAGATCGGCGCCCGCCTGCCCTTCGTCAACGGGGTCACCTTCGCCGGGGTCGCCCCGATGACGGCGATCGTGGCCTCCGCCAAGGACAAGTCCGACGCCCTGCCGATGATCTTCGGCGCGGTCATCGTCGCCGGCCTCCTCGGCTTCCTCGCCGCCCCCGTCTTCTGCAAGGCCGTCCGCTTCTTCCCCCCGGTCGTCACCGGGACGGTCATCACCCTGATCGGGGTCTCCCTCCTCCCGGTCGCCTTCAACTGGGCCCAGGGCCCCGACCCCGCGGCGCACGACTACGGTTCGACGACCAACCTCGCCCTCGCCGGCCTCACCCTGCTGATCGTCCTGCTGCTGCGCCGCTTCACCCGCGGCTTCGTCAAGCAGATCGCGGTCCTCCTCGGCCTCGTCGCCGGCACGCTCATGGCCATACCCTTCGGCGTCACCGACTTCGACCCCGTCGCCAAGGCGGACCTGGTCGGCTTCCCGACCCCGTTCCACTTCGGCGCCCCGCAGTTCCACATCGCGGCGATCCTGTCGATGTGCGTGGTGATGGTGGTCTCCATGACCGAATCCACCGCCGACATGCTGGCGCTGGGCGAGATCGTCGAGCGTCCGGCCGACGAGCGGACCATCGCCGCCGGGCTGCGCGCCGACACCCTCGGCTCCGCCCTCAGCCCCGTCTTCAACGGCTTCATGTGCAGCGCCTTCGCCCAGAACATCGGGCTCGTCGCCATGACACGGATCCGCAGCCGCTTCGTGGTCGCGGCCGGCGGCGGGTTCCTGGTCCTGATGGGCCTGTGCCCGATGGCCGCCTCGCTCATCGCGGTCGTCCCCCGCCCGGTGCTCGGCGGGGCCGGCGTGGTCCTCTTCGGCTCGGTCGCCGCCAGCGGCATCCAGACCCTGGTCCGGGCCGGCCTGGAGCGGGACAACAACGTCCTGATCGTGGCCGTCTCCCTGGCCGTCGGCATCATCCCGATCACGGCGCCGGGTTTCTACCACGCCTTCCCCGAGACCGCGCGGATCGTCCTGGACTCCGGAATCTCCACCGGCTGCGTCACGGCCGTTCTACTCAACCTGGTCTTCAACCACCTCGGCCGCGACCCCGAGGCCGCGGACGTCACCCACCCCATGGAGTCGGGCGAGGAACTGGCCCCGGCCCACTGACACCCGGCACGCACGCGGGGTACGGCGACCGCCGTACCCCGCGCCGTCCTGTGCGGCAGGCTGGGGCGTATGAACGAGTCCGGCCGCGTGGAGGCCTTCAGCGACGGGGTGTTCGCCATCGCCATCACCCTGCTCATCCTGGACATCAAGGTGCCGAAGGCCGACGGACCGGGCGGTCTGTGGCACGCGCTGGGCGCGCAGTGGCCGTCCTACGCCGCCTATGTGGTGAGCTTCCTGGTCATCGGCATCATGTGGGTCAACCACCACCAGGTGTTCAGCTACGTCGCCCGGGTCGACCGGGCGCTGATGTTCCTCAACCTGCTGGTGCTGATGGTCGTCGCCGCGGTGCCCTGGCCGACGGCGATGCTCGCGGAGTACCTGCGCGAGGACCGGGCCTCCCACGTGGCCGCCGCCGTGTACAGCCTGGTGATGGTCGCGATGGCACTCGCCTTCCAGGCCCTGTGGTGGCACCTGACCCGCACCGGCCACCTCTTCGACCCCCGGGTGGACGCCCCCGCCGCCCGGGCCACCCGGATCCGTTTCGCGCTGGGCTCGCTCGGTTATCCGCTGACGGTGGGCCTGGCCTTCGTCTCCGCCCCCCTCACCCTGGCCGCCCACGGCCTGCTCGCCCTCTACTACGGCTTCAACCAGGTCCCGGTGCCGACCCGGGAGGCCGCGGCCCCGTCATGAGCCGGGCCCTCCTGGCCACGCGGACGTCAGAGGCCGAGCAGGGCCGGGTCGGCGGTCAGTTCCTTGAAGACCGCGCCCGGATCGGGCACCAGTCTGCGGGCCGCGAGGTCCATGATCCCGCCCACGGCGGTGATCTCGGCGGCCACCGTGCCGTCGGTCCTGCGGATCTCCTGGCGGATCCGGAACGTCTTGCCGGTGCCCCACTCGAACGCGCAGGTGACGTCGACCTCGTCACCGGCGAGCAGCTCGCGCCGGTAGCGGATCGTCGTCTCCAGCGCCACCGGTCCGACTCCCTCGCGGCCCAGCCGCGCCTGGCTCAGCCCGGCCGCCTGGAGCAACGACCAGCGGGCGTGCTCCGCGTAGTTGAGGTAGACCGCCTGGTTGAGGTGGCCCTGGACGTCGGTCTCGTAGCCCCGGACGCCCACCCGCACGGAAAACGGTTCGCTCACGACTTCCCCTTCTCGTGTACGACGCACTGATCCCCGATCCTGGCACGCCGCTCACGCCCGGCGCGGGGAGGCCAGCAGATAGCGTTCCCGCGTGCGGGGCTCGGTGTACTCGCCGGCCTGCCAGCCCGCTCCCTCCAGCGTGGCCGCGCAGGCCCGCAGGGTGGGCTCGTCCGGCCCGTGCACGGCGACGGCCTCCGGCTGCGGGGTGGCGCGCACCCGGTACCCGGCGCCGTCCGGGCCCTCGGGCGGGTGCCCGGCCGCCTCCAGGGCGAGCGCGGCGGCCCGCACCAGGTGCGCGCGCTCCCAGCCGCACGGGCGGTCGGTGGCCCCGCCGGGGTTGGTCATCCGGCGCAGCTCCAGCAGCCCCTGCCAGGCCCCGCGCACCTCGCGCAGCCGGGCCGCGGCGGAGGCCGGGGCGCTGTCCTCGCCGCCGACGCGCGCCGCGAAGACCCCGGCCTCGGGTGCCGGCTCCGGCGCCGGTCGCGGCGCGGCCTCGGCCGCGCTCTCCCGTACGCGGTGCCCCGCCGGGGTGAGGAAGTGGTCGTGCGGCGGCCGTGGATGCCGGAAGGCGAGACCGTGCCGCACCAGCGCGGCCAGCTGCGCCGGGGTCCCGCGCAGCCGCCCGGTGACCGGCTCCGCGGCGTCGATCACCCGCCGCTGCGCGGCGGTCGGGGGTCGGGTCACGGCGTGCTCCCTTCCGGTGTGCCGCCTCGGGCGGGCCGCCGGGCGGGCGGCTCCTCAGAAGCGTACGACCGGGTACCGACAGCGGCGCCGGGCCGGCCGGGTCAGCCGGTCGTCCGGAGGTTCCAGCCCGCCACCACGGGGCGCCCGTGCTCGGTGCCGAGCCGGCACAGCGTGCCCGTCGCGAGCTGGAAGTGGGCGCCGTCCCGCGGGGGCAGACCGAGGCGGCGGGCGGTGAGCACCCGCAGGAAGTGGCCGTGGGCGACCAGGACGACGTCCCCCTCGGTGCCGGCGAGGGCGGCGTCCACCTTGCCGAGCATCCGGTCGGCGCGCGCTCCCACCTGTGCGGGGCTCTCCCCGGGGTGCTCCGGCGGCCCCGGCGCGACCCCGTCCGTGAAGAGGAACCAGCCGGGCCGGGTCCGCTGGATCTCCGCGGTGGTCACGCCCTCGTACCCGCCGTAGTCCCACTCGCACAGGTCGGCGTCGACCCGCGCGTCCGGGAGCCCGGCGAGCGCGGTGGTCTCGCGGGCCCGCCGCAGCGGGCTGACGAAGGCGGCGCCGATGTCAAGGTCCCGGAGCAGCGGCGCCAGCCGCCGGGCCTCCGCGCGCCCGTCCCCGGTGAGGGGCAGGTCCGTCCAGCCGGTGTGCCGTCCGGAGCGCGACCACTCGGTCTCACCGTGCCGGACGAGAAAGAGGTCACCCATGTCAGCGCCCTTCCCGCTCGCCTCCCGAGCACGGTCGCACGGCCCGGGGCGGCCCGCAGCGCGGACTGGGCCGGACGGCCGCGCACCGCGTCACTGCCGGTACCCGCCGAGGAACCGTCCGATCCGGCCGATCGCCGCCTCCAGGTCCTCCGCGTGCGGCAGCGTGAGGATGCGGAAGTGGTCGGGCTCGGGCCAGTTGAAGCCGGTGCCCTGGACCACCTGGATCTTCTCGCGCAGCAGCAGGTCGAGGACGAACCTCTCGTCGTCGTGGATCCTGTGCACCTTCGGGTCCAGGCGCGGGAAGGCGTACAGCGCGCCCTTGGGCTTCACACAGGACACCCCGGGGATCTCGTTCAGCTTCTCCCAGGCGATGTCGCGCTGCTCGCGCAACCGCCCGCCCGGCGCGGTGAGTTCACGGATGGACTGGCGGCCGCCGAGCGCGGCCTGGATGGCGTACTGGGCGGGCGCGTTGGCGCACAGCCGCATGGAGGCCAGCATGGTCAGGCCCTCCAGGTAGTCCCTGGCGTGCTGCCGCGGACCGGTGACCACCAGCCAGCCGGAGCGGAAGCCCGCCACCCGGTACGTCTTGGACAGGCCGCAGAAGGTGAGGACCACCAGGTCGGGGGCGAGGGCCGCGGCCGAGTGGTGGACGGCGTCGTCGTAGAGGATCTGGTCGTAGATCTCGTCGGCGAAGACCATCAGACCGTGCCGGCGGGCGAGGTCCAGGACGCCCTCGACGACCTCCTTCGGGTACACGGCTCCCGTGGGGTTGTTCGGGTTGATCAGCACGAGGGCCTTGGTGCGGTCGGTGATCTTCGCCGCCATGTCGGCCAGGTCGGGGTTCCAGTCGGCCTGTTCGTCGCAGCGGTAGTGGACCGCCTTGCCGCCGGCGAGGGTCGTCACCGCCGTCCAGAGCGGGAAGTCCGGTGCGGGGATGAGGATCTCGTCGCCGTCCTCGACCAGCGCCGTCACCGCCATGGAGACCAGCTCCGAGACGCCGTTGCCGAGGAACACGTCGTCGACGTCCACCTCGAGGCCCAGGTTCTGGTAGCGCTGGGCGACGGCGCGGCGGGCGGAGAGGATGCCGCGCGAGTCGCTGTAGCCGTGCGCCCGGGGCAGCATCCGGATCATGTCCTGGAGGATCTCCTCCGGCGCCTCGAAGCCGAAGAGCGCGGGATTGCCGGTGTTCAGCCGGAGCACGCTGTGGCCCGCCGCCTCCAGCGCGTCGGCGTGCTCGATCACCGGGCCGCGGATCTCGTAACAGACCTCGCTGAGCTTGTTCGACTGCCGGAACTCCATGCGCCCCTCCGGGAACTCGTGTTGCTTGGTTTTACCAAGCAGGAGCTTGGAAAGTCCAACAACCCGTCTAGACTGCGCCGCATGTCACCTCGCCGAAGCTACGACCAGTACTGCTCCGCGGCCCGCGCGCTCGACCTGGTCGGCGACCGCTGGACCCTGCTGATCGTCCGGGAACTGCTCGCCGGTCCCCGCCGCTACACGGACCTGCACGCGGACCTGCCCGGCGTGAGCACGGACGTACTCGCCTCCCGGCTCAAGGACATGGAGCGCGACGGGCTCGCCGGCCGGCGCAGGCTGCCCCCGCCGAGCGCCGCCTACGTGTACGAACTGACTGGTCGTGGCCGCGCGTTGCTGCCGGTGCTGCAGGCGCTGGGGGAGTGGGGGCAGCCCGAACTGGGAGAGCGGCGGCCCACCGACGCGGTGCGCGCCCACTGGTTCGCCCTGCCGCTGCTGCGCGCCCTGGAAGGCACGGCCGAGGGCGAAGGCGTGGTCGAAGTCCACCTGGACGAGGGAAAGTTCCACCTCCACGTCGGTGCCGGGGAGGGGCCGGTGTACGGCGACGGGCCCGCGCCCGGTCCGGCGGACGCGTGCCTCGGCACCGACTCCGGGACGCTCGGGGCCGTCGGCCACGGGGCGCTGACGCTGGCGGACGCGGTGCGCGCCGGACGGATCGCGGTCACCGGCGACGGCACCCTCGCCAAGGCACTGCGGGAGGCGTGAGGAACACGGAAGGCCCGCCTCGGGGGCGGGCCTTCACGGGCGGCGCGGGGAGAGGGTCAGGCGTTCGGGGGCACCCGGGACGGCCGCCCAGAGCCGCGCGTGAGCGCGTATCCGCCGATGCCCGCGAGTGCCGCGAGCACGCCACCGATGCCGGTCCACACCCAGCGGTCGGACCACCAGCCGGAGGACCAGCCGCCGTCGGGCTCGATGCTCGACAGCACGGCCGACCTGGCGCCGTCACCGTCCTTCCGGGCCGCGGACTTCACCGCGATCCCGGGGACGAGCGGCTCGGCCAGCGAGCCGTCCACGGCGGCGGCGCCGCCGATGTGCTTGGAGTCGGCGCGGACCTCGGCACTCACCGGCTGGCCGAGGTCGCCCGCGGCCAGGTCCACGACCGTCAGCCGGACGTAGTACGTGCCCGGCAGCGGGTCGTTCGCCCACGGCTCCGACCAGGCGCGCACCGTGCGCAGCACGCACGCCAGCTCGACCGAGGAGGTGCCCTGGGCGGCGGTGCGGGTGGCGGCGCCGTACTGGCAGGACTGGCGGCGCCGCAGACCGTCGTACACGTCGATCTGCCAGGTCTGCGTCCCGTGCGAGGCGGGCAGCTTCACGGTCGCCGCGACGGTCGGGCGCTGCCCGGCGTCCGCGGGGAACGACCAGTACAGGTAGTCGCCGGTGGACCCGGACGCGGTGGCCCGCTGCCCCTGGTCGATCTCGGTGGCCGTGCGGAAGGACGTGCCCGCCCGGGTGGGCGCCTTGCCGTCGTCCGAGGCGCCGGGCGACGGCGTGGAGTCGGCGGCCGCGGGACCCGCGGCCAGCCCGAGCGCCAGCAGGGCGGTGCTCAGCACACGTGTGATACGCATCAGTTGGTCCTCCAGACCGCGACCCGCCAGCGGGACACCCAGCCCCACAGCAGACCCGCGACGAAACCGGCCAGCACCAGCGCGCCGAGCAGCCACCAGCCGCGGCCGAGGCCGAAGGAGGCGACGTCCCCCGCCTTCGACGGGCCGTCCACCACGTCGACCGTCAGCTCCAGCGGCAGACCGGGCGTGGTCTTGACGCCCGCGGCCGCCGAGAAGGAGTTGGTGACCTGGAGGCACACGGTCTCCGCGGAAGCGTTCTCGTCGTCGCTCTCGGGCCGCGGGTAGCGCAGGCCCGTGGAGATGACGTCGGTACGGCCGTCGCCCGCCGCCTCACCGCGCACGATCTCGCGTCCGTGCAGCGTCACGGCCCGCAGCAGCACCCCGTAGTCCGGGTTCACCGCGCGGTCGTCGGCCACGCTCACCGAGGCGCGCACCTCCTGGCCCGGCTCGACGGCCACCTTGTACCAGCGCTGCTGCCCGAACTCCTCGCGGTCCGTGTAGAGACCGGACTTCAGGGACGGTGCCGAGGAGCACGCGCCCGCGCCCTCGGTCGCCACCGGCGTCACCACGGGGTCGGCCGCGCGGTCCACCAACTGGCCCACGCGGTCGGTCAGTTGTTCCTTGTGCTGCACGGAGGTGTAGGTGCCGCCGGTCGCGTCCGCGATGCAGCTGAGCTGGTCACGGGTCTTGGCGTCGGGCACCAGGCCCAGGGTGTCGATGGTCAGCCCGATGCCCTTGGCGGCTATCTCCCGGGCCACCTCGCACGGGTCGAGCGGCTGGCAGGTGTCCTCGCCGTCGCTGATCAGGACGATACGGCGGGCGCCGTCGCCGCCGTTCAGGTCGTCCGCCGCCTTCAGCAGCGCGGGACCGATCGGGGTCCAGCCGGTCGGCGACAGCGTGGCGACCGCGGTCTTCGCCTCCGTGCGGTCCAGCGTGCTGACCGGGTAGAGCTGCGCGGTGTCCTTGCAGCCCGTCTTGCGGTCGTTGCCGTGGTAGTTGGCGCCCAGGGTGCGGATGCCGAGCTGGACCTCCTCGGGCGTCGCGTCGAGCACCTCGTTGAACGCCTGCTTCGCGGCCGCCATCCGGGTGCCGCCGTCGATGTCCCGGGTCCGCATGGAACCGCTGACGTCCAGCACGAGTTCGACCTTCGGGGCGGCCTGTTGCGTCTCGTCGGCCGCGGCCGGCCCGGGGAAGGCGAGCCCCGCCGTCAGGGCGGCGAGCAGGGCGCAGACGCCCGCCGCCAGCCGTTGTCTTCTGATCATCGGCGGATCTTATTGATCTCGGGTGCCGGGCTCCAAAACGAGCGGGTTCGGCAGTGCCGTCCACAGGTCGCCGGGGGTCTCGGGGGAGAGCCGCATCAGCGTCAACGCCTTGGCGGGCACGGGACCTTCGCGCAGCGCGGCCAGGTCCGGGGTGCGCGGCAGGCCGGGCAGGGCCGCCGCCAGCGCCGCGCCGAGCGCCGGTCCCGAGCCCGCCGCACCGGCCAGCGCCCCCGCCACCAGGGACCCGAACAGCTTGCGGCGCAGGGCCGTTTCGTCGTCCGTGACCAGCCGGCCGGTCAGCGGCGGCGGGGTGATGCCGTGGCGCCGCAGCCGGGCGGGGCTGATCCGGATGTCGGCGAGATCGCGGTAGACCAGACGCAGCGGGGTGCCGTCGGCCGAGAGCACGACCAGCAGGTTCTGCCCGTGGGCCTCCAGGGCGACGCCGAGGTCCAGCAGCCGCAGCCCGACCGTGAGGGCGAGCCGGGTGAGGCGGGCCAGCCGGGCGGGGGAGTCCCCGAGGCCGCTGACGGGCAGCGCGGCCACCGGCAGCACCCGCTCGCCGGGTCCCGCGTACACCCGCGGCGACTCCCGCAACAGGGCGGCGAGATCGGGCGAGTGGGCGGTGGCCGCGCCCAGGGTGCGGGTGATGTGCAGCAGCCCGTCCGTGCGCGCGACCAGGTCCGAGGCGAGGGCGGTGAGCGCCGCCGACGCCTCCACGGAGTACGCGGAGATGTCCCGCACCGAGGAGGTCAGCCGCGCGCTGAGCGCCGTCTTCACGTGCGGGCCGTCGTCGTCCAGGGCGAGCGTGCGCAGCGACATCAGGGGGTGCGCGGGCCGCCAGGGGACGCACGTCCGCTCGAGCACGTGCGCGGCCTGCCAGGGGTGCACCGGCAGCAACAGGTCCCCGCCGGAGCGCAGTTCGTCCGGCCAGTCCCCGGAGACCAGGCACTCGGCGGCCGGCACCGCGAGGGTGCCCAGCTCCACCACGGGCCGGTGCTCGGGCGCGTACGCCAGCTGGTCCGCCACCGAGAAGCCGGGGCGGGAACGGCAGTTCGGGTGGAAGGGGTGCCCGTCCACCACCCGCTGCTCCCACTCCCAGTCCCGGCTCCCGTCGTCGGCCCGGGCGTCGCCCGCCGGCCACTCGTCCGGGTGGTCCGCGTCGGCCCGGGACAGCGCCAGGGAGGCCACGCTGTCCCCCAGTTCGGCCGCGAACGCGGCAGCGTGCGGCACGGCGAGCGCGGTCATCAGCCGGGCCGGGTCGTCGTGGCGGTCGCGGTCGAGCCGTACGGCGGTGACCCGGTCCCCGGTGGCGTACGGGTCGGCGAGCGGGCCGTGCAGCGTCCGGCCGTCGGCCAGCCGCAGCGCCAGGGCGTGCGCGCCGCGGACCCGGCCGGTGATCCACGGCAGCGGCTCGTGCGCGAAAGCCCGCCACAGCCGGGTCAGGACCGCCGCGCGGGCGCCCGGCAGCCCGGCCGTGTACCGGGGCAGCAGGCCGGGCCGTACGGCGGCCAGCTCCTCGGCGATCCGGGCCTCGGCGGTGGGGTACTGGTACACGGTCGGCTCCTCGGATACACGCGGCACGGGGCACGATGGTCTGGGACGACAGACACAGGGACGACAGACATACTGATCGCCTTCGGGCCCCCGACGAAGAACGAATGGATCGCGTGGACCTCAAGCCTCCCGCCGACGCCGTCGGACGGCGTGCCGACGCGTATGCGGCCGCCCCCCTGCTCAACTGCCTGCTGCGGGAGATCGCCGAACCGCTCCCGGAGCCCGGGCCCGGGGCGCGGCCGGTCTACCGGCTGCCCGGCACCGGCCGCCTGCTGCGGGTGCGCCCCGGCCGCCGGCCCGCCGAGCCGGAGGTGTCCGACGCCGGCACCTGGCACCGGCTCGGCCACTCCGAGCTGGTCAAACTGGTCGCCGAGGAACTGCGCCGGCTCACCGGGTCGGCGGGCGGCGACGTGCCCGCCGAGATGATCGACAGCCGGGACACCGTCGCCGCCCTGCTCGCCGCCCGCGCCCGGGCGGCCGAGCCCCGCGACCCGTACCTGCGCTCCGAGCAGTCCCTGATCACCGGCCACCCGCACCACCCGGCGCCCAAGGCGCGCGGCGGCGGCCCGGCCGCGGCCTGGCTGCCGTACGCGCCCGAGGCCCACGCGCACTTCCCGCTGACGCTGCTCGGCGTCCGCGAGGACCAGGTGGCCGAGGAGGGCGACACCAGCGCCCTGGACGCCCTGGGCGCGTCCCCGCCCGGCTACCGGCTGCTGCCCGCCCACCCCTGGCAGCTCGGCCTCCTCGGCCGCGCGCTCGATCCGTACCTCGCCGACGGCCGGCTCGTCCGGCTCGGCACCACCGGCTTCGACACCTGGCCGACGGCGGCCGTCCGCACGGTGTACGAGCCGCGGCGCGACCTCTTCCTGAAGTTCAGCCTCGACGTGCGCATCACCAACGACGTCCGCCGGCTGTGGCGCCACGACCTGCTGAGACTGCGCCGCACCGACACGGCCGCCCGCGCGGCGTTCGCCGCCCTCGGCCCGCCGGCGGCCTGGCTGGCCGACCGCGGCTACCGCACCGCCGCCTTCGCCTTCGAGGAACTGGCCGTACTCGTCCGCGACGGGCTGCGCGGCCACCTCCTGCCGGGCACCGACGCGCTGCTGGCGGCCGGCCTCGCGGAGGGCTTCGAGGGCAGCCCCCTGGCCGCCACGGCCACGCCCGGGACCTGGTGGGAGGCGTACCTGCGGCAGGTCGTCCCGCCCGCCCTGAAGGCGTTCGACGAGCACGGGGTCGTGCTGGAGGCGCACCTGCAGAACACCCTGGTCGCCGTCGACGCGGCCGGCACTCCCGTGCAGGCGCTGTTCCGGGACGCCGAGGGCGCCAAACTGCTCGCGGACGTCTCCCGCGAGGCGGGCTGGGAGCGGCTGGTGTACTGCCTGGTCGTCAACCACCTCGGCGAGATCGCCGGCGCCCTCGCCGAGGACCACCCGGGGTTCGACCCCTGGCCCGCCGCCCGCCGGGAACTCGCCCGGCACGCCCTGCCCGAGATCCACGCCCTGCTCACCTCGCCCACCCTGCCCGGCAAGACCAACCTGCTGCTGCGCTGGACCGGGGCGGACGGCGCCGCCGCCCGCTACCGCCCGCTGCCGAACCCGCTGGCCGGCGCCTGACCGGCCCGGCCGCGGGACGGCGGCCCGCCCGGCGGCCGTGCGGCCCTACTCCTTGGGAGGCTTGACGGCGACGTCGAGGTAGAAGGCGTCGATGCTGCGCACGGCCGCCTCGAACTCCTCCAGGTTGACCGGCTTGGTGACGTAGGCGTTGGCGTGGTGCTGGTAGGCGCCCGTGACGTCGTCGGGGGCGGCGGAGGTGGTCAGCACGACGACCGGGATGGTGCGCAGCGCGGCGTCCTCCTTGACCACGGCCAGGAACTCACGCCCGTTCATGCGCGGCATGTTCAGGTCGAGCACGATGAGGTCGGGACGCGCGTTGCCCGGGTCGCGCAGGTACTCCAGCGCCTCGACGCCGTCGGAGACCTGGGTGAGGTTACGGGCACCGCGCTCGGTCAGGGCGTCCTGGATGAGCATCGCGTCGGCGACGTCGTCCTCGACCAGGAGCACGTCATAGGGGCGGGTGGTGGCGGCAGCCATGATTCAGGTGCTCCGGGATGGGGGGCGGTGGGTCGGTTGGTGTGCGCCGTTGCCGATCAGACCGGGCCAGCGGCGCCTTGCTCCCTGCCGGCTCATGCCGACTGCCTGGCCGATCTCGGGGTATCCGGCTCCGTACTCGGCGGCGGACCGGGCGGCCTGCTCCTCCAGGTGCCGGACGGCCCGTCTGACGTCGGTGAGGACCCGCAGGCGCAGCAGGGCGTATCCGCGGGACTCGGGGGATCTGTCGGCGGGCTCGGCCGGCGGGCGGGTGATCTCCGGCGCCAGGCGCCGGGCGACCTCGTCCACCAGACGGTCCACCAGCACGGCCGTATCCTCGCTCATCGGGCGGGGAGTGGGAGACGGACCTGGCATGGGCGTCACTGTACTGCCCGACCACGAATGTGGACAACACGTGTTGTCGGGATGCGGGTACAGTGTGCTTGCCGTATGACAAGCAAGCAGGACGGCCGGCCGAGGGAGAGGCTCCACCACGATGACCAGCGGTCCCCCGAAGACCCCGGGCTCCTTCGCCGACTGGACGACCCGCCGCTGGCTGCGCGTGGGGGTGACCGGCGCGCTCGTCGTCCTGGCGGTGCTGGGCTCGCTGGGCGGCTGGGCGATGTGGCGCACCTCGCAGATCACCGCCTCCCTGGTCGACCGGCGCTCCCCGGCGCTCATCGAGTCGATCCGGATCGAAGCGGCCATGGTCAACCAGGAGACCGGCATCCGCGGCTACGGCGTGACCGGCCGCCCCGACTTCCTGCAGCCCTACGCGCGGGGCGCGGCCGACCAGAGGACGGCGACCAGGCGGCTGCGGCCCCTGCTCCGCGGGGACGACCGGGGGCTCGCCGACCTGGCCGCCGTGGAGCGGTACGCCGGTGCCTGGCGGACGCACATAGCCGGGCCGGTCTCCGCGGCCGCCCCCGGCGAGGCCGCGAGGATCGCCGCGCAGCGGGCCGACGCGGGCAAGGCCGACTTCGACGCCCTGCGGGGCGCGATGACGCGCCAGCAGGCCCACCTGTGGGACGAGCGGATCGCGGCGACGCGCGAGCTGCGGCGGGCGACGACCCTGCGGGACTGGATGTTCGCCGTCATCGCGGTCGTCATCCTCCTGGTGGCCGCGCTCGTCTTCGAGGCCCTGCGCCGCGGCGTCACCGGCCCGCTCACCCGGCTCGGCTCGGCCGCCCGCGAGGTCGCGCAGGGCCGCTTCGACCGCTCCCTCGAAGGCACCGGACCCGCCGACCTGCGCCTGCTGGCCGCGGACGTGGACTCCATGCGGCTGCGGCTGGTGGAGGAGCTGCGCTTCACCGAGGGCGCCCGCAGGATGCTCGACGAGCAGGCCGAGGAGCTGAAGCGGTCCAACGCCGAACTGGAGCAGTTCGCCTACGTCGCCTCGCACGACCTCCAGGAGCCGCTGCGCAAGGTGTCCAGCTTCACCCAGCTCCTGCAACGGCGCTACGGCGGGCAGCTGGACGCGAAGGCCGACCAGTACATCGCCTTCGCCGTCGACGGCGCCAACCGCATGCAGAACCTCATCAACGACCTGCTGGCCTTCTCCCGGGTCGGCCGCGTCCACAACGAGCAGCAGACCGTGGACCTGGAGAAGGTGCTCACCAGGACGCTGGGCGACCTCAGCGTCAGCGTCGAGGAGACCGGCGCCGACATCAGCCACGACGCCCTGCCCACCGTCGTCGGCGACCCGACCCAGCTCGGCATGCTGTGGCAGAACCTGCTGTCCAACGCCATCAAGTTCCGCAGTCCCGACCGGCCGCCGCGCATCCACGTCGGCGCCGCGCGCGACGGGGACACCTGGCGGTTCACGGTCACCGACAACGGCATCGGGATCGCGCCGGAGTTCCAGGAGAAGGTCTTCGTCCTCTTCCAGCGGCTGCACACCAAGGACGCCTACCCGGGCACCGGCATCGGCCTCGCCATGTGCAAGAAGGTCGTGGAGTTCCACGGCGGCACGATCGGCATCGACCCCGGCCACCGGACCGGCACCCGCGTGCTCGTCGTCCTCCCCGCCCTCGCGGCCGCGCCCGCGGCCCCGGACCGGGAGGCGCGGCCGTGACCGCCCCGGCCGCGGACCAGGCCGAGCGGTACGACGTGCTCCTCGTGGAGGACGACGACGGGGACGCGCTCCTGGTCGAGGAACTCCTCCTCGACACCGACCTGCCGCATTCCCTGAAGCGGTGCCGCACGGCGGCCGAGGCGCGCCTGGCCCTGGAGACGGCCCCCGTCGACTGCGTGCTGCTCGACCTCCACCTGCCGGACGCCTCGGGCGTGGAGACGGTGCACGCCGTCCAGGGCGACACGAACGCCGCCATCATCGTGCTGACCGGACTGGACGAACCACGCGCCGGGGTCGACGCGCTCGCCGCGGGCGCCCAGGACTACCTCGTCAAGGGCACGGTCGAACCCGAACTGATGCAGCGGGCCGTCCGCTACGCGGTCCAGCGCAAGCAGGCCGAACGCGCCAACGCCGCCCTGCAGATCGGCCGCCTGCGCGCGGCGGAGAACGCACGCCTGGAGCGCGGGCTGCTGCCCGAACCCCTCCTGTCCTCCGCCGCCGTCACCGCCTCCAGCCGCTACTACCCCGGCCGGGCCCAGGCCCTGCTCGGCGGCGACTTCCTCGACGTCGTCCAGACCGACGACGGCCAGGTCCACGCCGTCATCGGGGACGTCAGCGGCCACGGCCCGGACGCCGCCGCGCTCGGCGTCTGCCTGCGCATCGCCTGGCGCGCGCTGACCCTCGGCGGCCACCGCGACCAGCACCTGCTGCGCCTCCTGGAACAGATCCACATCGCCGAACGCGCGGGCAGCGACCTGTTCACCACCTGCACCCTGATCACCCTGGACGCCGAGGCCGCCACCCTCACCCTGCACCTGGCCGGCCACCACGAGCCCCTGATCACCACCCCCGACGGCACCCGGCAGGTCGTGGCCGCCCACGGCATCGCCCTGGGCATCGCACCCGGACTGGGCGCCTGGCCCGCCACCACCCTGGCGCTGCCCCCGGAGGGCGCGCTCACCGCCTACACCGACGGCCTCGTCGAGGGCTTCGTGGACGGCACGGGCACCCGGCTCGGCGTGGACGGCCTGCTCGGCATCATCGACACCCTGGACACGTCCGACCCCGGCACCCACCTCGACCGGCTCATCGCCCGCACCCGCGCGCTCAACGCGGAGCGCCACACCGACGACCTCGCCGTGCTGCGCCTGGACTGGCGCACGGAGGCGTCCGGCCCTCCCACCACCGCGGGGCGCGGCGCACCGCACGCGTGAACCTCACCGGCGGCCGGGGACCAGCGCCTCCCCGTCGGCGCGGCTGCCGGCGCCCGGCGCGCCGGTACCGGCGAGTTCCGCGTTGAACTGGGCGCCGACCAGCAGGGCCAGATTGGACAGCCACAGCCAGATCAGGAAGACGACCACGCCCGCCAGCGAGCCGTACAGCCGGTCGTACGCGCCGACCCGCGAGGTGTAGAGGGTGAACCCGAGC
Organism: Streptomyces collinus Tu 365; assembly: GCF_000444875.1. Lineage (NCBI taxonomy): Bacteria > Bacillati > Actinomycetota > Actinomycetes > Kitasatosporales > Streptomycetaceae > Streptomyces > Streptomyces collinus. Next base: position 6,770,475 of record NC_021985.1, read on the forward strand.
GAGACGGCCAGCAGCAGGAGCACCGCCAGCGCGCCGCCCGGCGCCATCCGCCCGACGGGACGGGAGGACACCGGGCCCGAGCGGTAGAGGACCAGCACCAGGACGACGGCGACCGCGGCCATGACGGGCCACCGCAGGGCGTCCCAGGCGGCCTGCGGCCCGGTGCCCAGGTGCAGGACCCGGCTCAGCCGCCGGGTCAGGGCGCCGGTGAGGAACAGCGCGATCGTGGTCGTGAGCAGCAGGCCGATCAGGACGAGCGCCGTGGCGAGGATGCGCGGAGCGGTGCGCCAGACCGGCCGGTGCGAGTTGACCCGGTGCATGGAGTGCAGCGCCCGGCGGAACACGCTCAGATAGCTGGACCCCGACCACAGGGCCCCCGCCGCACCGAGGAAGACCAGCGTCCAGGCCGTCGACGACTGCCCGGCCGTCTGCCGCAGGGCCCCGCGCAGCAGGGCCCGCGAGGCCACCGGGGCGGCCTGCGAGAGGCTGTCGATGACCTCGGGCTTCGCGGTGGGGACGGTCAGGCCGATGATCGACAGGATCACCAGCAGGACCGGGAACAGGGCCAGTACCGCGTAGTACGTCAGGGCGGCGGCCCAGTCCGTGACGTCGTCGTTCCAGACGGCCACCGGGGTCCGGCGCAGCGCCGCCCACCACCGGGCCGTGCCACCGTCCGTCTTGTCCATGGCGCGGATGTTCTCACCTTCACTGCTCACTCGACCGGGGACCGGGTCGGGGAGCATCTGCCCGCCATCCTCGATACGAAAAGACGATTACGCTGGGTTACTATGCTTGCCTCCTTCCCGGAAACGGAAGCAAGGGAACCTAGCGCATGCTGAGAGAGGTCACCGCGACCCGGTACGTGGCGCCCCTGCACTCCGGCGGCTCCGTCCCCGGCGTCGTCGAGGCGGACGACCTCGGCACGTACGTCGTGAAGTTCACCGGCTCGGCGCAGGGGCACAAGGCGCTGGTCGCCGAGATCGTCGTCGGGGAACTGGCCCGCGCGCTGGGTCTGCGCTTCCCCGAGCTGGTGCTGGTCCACTTCGACCCGTGGATCGCCGACGCCGAGCCGCACCAGGAGGTCCGGGACCTGCACGGCGCGAGCGCCGGGGTGAACCTCGGCATGGACCTCCTCCCGGGCGCCGCGGACCTCACCCCGGAGATCGCGCGCTCGTTCGCCGTCGACCCCGTGGAGGCGGGCCGGATCGTGTGGCTGGACGCGCTCACGGTCAACGTGGACCGCACGGTGCACAGCTCCAACCTGATGGTCTGGCCGACCCTCGGGACCGTGCCGCCGCGGCTGTGGCTGATCGACCACGGCGCCGCCCTCGTCTTCCACCACCGCTGGGACACCACCACCCCGGGCAAGCGCTACGACTTCCGCCACCACGCCCTCGGCCGCTACGGCCCCGACACGCGCGCCGCCGACGCCGAACTCGCCCCACGGGTGACCGGGGAACTGCTGCGCGCGATCCTCGCGGAGGTCCCGGACGCCTGGCTCGCCGAGGACGCCGGGTTCGCGAGCCCCGACGACGTCCGGGAGGCCTACGTCGCCTATCTCCTGGCCCGGGTCCGGCTCTCGTCGCAGTGGCTGCCCACCGACTTCCCGACCGGTGCCGAGCTCGCTGCCGAAGAGGCGGCCCGCGCGGCGAAGAGCCAGGCGGCCCGCCCGGCCTGGCTCAAGCGCGTCCCGGACCTGCACGGCAAGCCGGCCGCGGAACAGGACTGGTCGGCGCATCTGGGGTGAACGCGGACGGGCGGCCCCGGGACGTGTCCCGGAGCCGCCCGCCGTACCGCCGGGGCTCAGCCCTTGAGCTGCTCGTACGCCGGCAGCGTCAGGAAGTCGGCGTAGTCCTCGTCGAGGGAGACCCGCAGGAGCAGGTCGTGCGCCTGCTGCCAGTGGCCGGCCGCGAAGGCCTCCTCGCCGATCTCCTTGCGGATGGCGTCCAGTTCCTCGGCGGCCACCTTGCGGGCCAGCTCCGGGGTGGCCCGGTCGCCGTTCTCGAACTCGACGCCCGCGTTGATCCACTGCCAGATCTGGGAGCGGGAGATCTCGGCGGTGGCCGCGTCCTCCATCAGGTTGAAGATGGCGACCGCGCCGAGCCCGCGCAGCCAGGCCTCGATGTAACGGATGCCCACCTGCACGGCGTTGACGAGACCGGCGTACGTCGGCTTCGCCTCCAGCGAGTCGACGGCGATCAGGTCGGCCGCCTCGACGTGCACGTCCTCGCGCAGCCGGTCCTTCTGGTTGGGCTTGTCGCCGAGGACCCGGTCGAAGGACTCCATGGCGATCGGCACCAGGTCGGGGTGGGCCACCCAGGATCCGTCGAAACCGTCGCCGGCCTCACGGTCCTTGTCGGCGCGGACCTTCTCGAAGGCCACCTTGTTGACCTCGGCGTCGCGCCGCGAGGGGATGAAGGCCGCCATGCCGCCGATGGCGTGCGCGCCGCGCTTGTGGCAGGTGCGCACGAGGAGTTCGGTGTAGGCCCGCATGAACGGGGCGGTCATGGTCACCGCGTTGCGGTCCGGGAGGACGAACTTCGGCCCGCCGTCACGGAAGTTCTTCACGATGGAGAACAGGTAGTCCCAGCGGCCGGCGTTCAGCCCCGCGGCGTGGTCGCGGAGTTCGTAGAGGATCTCCTCCATCTCGTACGCGGCCGTGATCGTCTCGATCAGCACGGTGGCGCGGACGGTGCCCTGGGGGATGCCGACGTAGTCCTGGGCGAAGACGAACACGTCGTTCCACAGCCGGGCCTCGAGGTGCGACTCGGTCTTCGGCAGGTAGAAGTACGGGCCCTTGCCGAGGTCGAGCAGCCGCTGGGCGTTGTGGAAGAAGTACAGGCCGAAGTCGACCAGGGCGCCGGGCACCGGGGTGCCGTCGGCGTCGGTGAGGTGGCGCTCGTTCAGGTGCCAGCCGCGCGGGCGCATGACGACGGTCGCCAGCTCAGCGGCCGGGCGCAGGGCGTAGGTCTTGCCGGTGCGCTCGTCGGTGAAGTCGATGTTCCCGGTGTAGGCGTCGCTCAGGTTGACCTGGCCGAGGACGACGTTCTCCCAGGTGGGCGCTGAGGCGTCCTCGAAGTCGGCGAGCCACACCTTCGCGCCGGAGTTGAGCGCGTTGATGGTCATCTTGCGGTCGGTGGGGCCGGTGATCTCCACGCGCCGGTCGTTCAGCGCGGCCGGGGCCGGGGCGACCTTCCAGGAGTCGTCCGCGCGCACGGCGGCCGTCTCCGGAAGGAAGTCGAGCGTGGAGGTGCGGGCGATCTCGGCGCGGCGCTCGGCACGGCGGGCGAGGAGTTCGTCACGGCGCGGGGTGAACCGCCGGTGCAGCTCCGCCACGAAGGCGAGCGCCGCTTCGGTGAGGACCTCCTCCTGCCGGGGCAGGGGCTCGGCGTCGACGATGGCCAGCGGGGACGGCGCTGGTGCGGACATGAGCTGTCACTTCCTTCAGCGGTGGCACCGGGTGCCAGGCGGCACGAATAGGGCGAATGACGCCCGTTGTGCGGTCGGGCGCTTCTGAACAGTGGATAGTAGTTTCCTCATCGTGGAACTTCAATGGTTTGTTGATGTCGAGATTCTCTGAGTCGAGGCAAGGTGGCGCCCCGTGCCACCCCGCTCACTCGAGGTGGACCAGGTCCGCCTCGGTGTCGATGTCGTACGGCTCCGCCACGTCGGCGCACTCCACGAGCCTGACCCGGGCCGCGTGCTCCTCGAGGTAGGCGCGCGCGCCCCGGTCCCCGGTGGCGGCCGCCGCGATGTCCGTCCAGTGCGCCGCGCCGAACAGGACCGGGTGGCCGCGCACCCCGGCGTAGGCCGCCGAGACCAGCGAGGTCTCGTCCTCGTACCCGGCCAGCACCCGGGTCACCGCCCGCGGCCCGATGCCGGGCTGGTCGACCAGGCTCACCAGCGCGGCCCGCGCGCCGGTGCCGGCCAGCGAGCCGAGCCCGGCGCGCAGCGAGGAGCCCATGCCGTCGGCCCAGCCGGGGTTGTCGACCAGCACGCACCCGGCCAGGTCGGCGCGCTCGCGGACGTCGTCCGCCCGCGCCCCGAGCACGACGTGGATCCGGGCGCATCCCGCCGCGCGCAGCACGCCGACCGCGTGTTCGACCAGGGGGCGCCCCCGGTGTTCCAGCAGCGCCTTGGGGCGTCCGCCGAGCCGTCTGCCGCCGCCCGCGGCGAGCAGCAGAGCGGCGATCTCCGTACGAGGGTCGGGGGCGTGGTCTCGGGTGTCCATGTCTCCTGCATACCTGACGCGGCCGGTCCCGGCCGGTTCCCTTGGGCTGAATTTCGGTCCGCGCGGTGGCGCTCCGGCACGGGGTGGCGTTAACTGACCCGCGCACGAGGGCGTGCGAGGGGGAGGGCCGTGTTGCGGAGCTTGGGGCAGAGGCCGGTGGCCGACAGCGACGAGGACCAGAGAGTGGCGGTACTGCGCACCGCGGTGGCCCGCCTGCGCCGCGAACTCGCCGCACACCCGGTGGAGTTCCCCGACCGCGGCATAGCGGAGGACGAACTGGCCGCCCTGGCCGCGATGGCCGCCGGCGGCCCGCCCGAGACCCCCCGCCTGCGCAGGTCCCTGCTACTGATCGCCGGAGCCATCGGCTCGGTCAGCGCCCTGTCCCGAGGCGTGGCGGAAGTACGCGAGGCGGTGGACCGCTTCGCGGAGAACGGGACGGGCTGAGGCGCACGGATCGCCGCGGCACCCCGCCGGGGGCTACGGGGTGTGCTGACCGCGGGGGTCCCATGGGGCAGGCCGAGGGGTGCGGCCCCGCGCGGCCCGCCGGGTCGCGACGAGGGCGGGCTGCCCGCGCGGCCCGCTGGGTGACAGGACCCGCCCGGCGCCGGCTCCGTACTCGCGCCCGCGCCGCCTGCGCCGGCCACGCCGGTGCTCGCGCTGCTCTGCGCGCGGGCCTTCCGGCGGAGTTGGGCCGAGGCGCCCGGCTCGGCGAGGATCTCGCCACCGGCCACCGGCAAGCCTCTGACGGCCGCCGGGGCGAGAGGCTCGAGATGCTGATCTGCGCCGGGGCGTTAAGGGCAAGCTCTGGCGAGCGCCGCAGGCCGGTGCTCAGGCTCCCGAGCTGGCCAGCGCCTGGGAGAGTTCCAGGGCCACCTGCTGGAGCACGGGCACGATCTTCTCGGTCGCCGCCTCCGTGACGCGTCCGGCCGGCCCCGAGATGGAGATCGCGGCGGCCGTGGGGGAGTCGGGGACCGGCACCGCGAGGCAGCGCACCCCGATCTCCTGCTCGTTGTCGTCCACCGCGTAGCCCGCCTGCCGGACGTCGGCCAGCGCGGCGAGGAAGCCGTCGGGCGTGGTGATGGTCTTCTCCGTCGCGGCCGGCATGCCCGTACGCGACAGCAGCGCGCGCACCTCGTCGTCGGCCACGCCCGCGAGCAGCGCCTTGCCCACCCCCGTGGAGTGCGGCAGCACCCGCCGGCCGACCTCGGTGAACATGCGCATCGAGTGCTTGGACGGCACCTGCGCCACGTAGACGATCTCGTCGCCGTCCAGCAGCGCCATGTTCGCCGTCTCACCGGTCTCCTCGACCAGCCGGGCGAGGTAGGGCCGGGCCCAGGTGCCGAGCAGCCGGGACGCGGACTCCCCGAGCCGGATCAGCCGCGGCCCGAGCGCGTACCGGCGGTTCGGCTGCTGGCGCACGTACCCGCAGGCCACCAGGGTGCGCATCAGCCGGTGGATGGTGGGCAGCGGGAGGCCGCTGGTGGCGGACAGCTCGCTCAGGCCCACCTCGCCGCCCGCGTCCGCCATCCGCTCGAGCAGATCGAAGGCACGCTCCAGTGACTGGACCCCGCCGCCGGCGGAGGACTTGGCGGAGTCGGTGGTGCTGGCGCTGGACGTCGGCACGGCGCGTTCCTTTCGGGGCGGGCGGGAAGGGCTGAAGCCTACCCGGCGGCCGGTTGACTGCCCGCCTGTACGTAGCTACGTTCTGCTTGATGGAATTCTAATTCCACTTTGTGGAAACGTCCAGACCGACCCGCCCCGCCGCCCCGCTTCGAAGTGTGCCCCTTGACGAGGGGAAGGCGGGAGTGAAGACTCCTTCAACAGAACGTTGAAATCCGTTACGTGGGTGTACATCCCGTTTCCTGGCAGCAGGCCGGCGGCAGAGAGAGGGGTTCGCGTGTCCGACGCTGAACTGGTGCTGCGCTCGACGCGCGTCATCACTCCGGAGGGGACCCGGGCCGCCGCGGTCACCGTGTCCGGCGGCACCATCACGGCCGTCCTGCCGTACGACACCGAGGTACCGGCCGGCGCACGCGTCGAGGACTTCGGCGACCACGTCCTGCTGCCCGGCCTCGTCGACACCCACGTGCACGTCAACGACCCGGGCCGCACCGAGTGGGAGGGCTTCTGGACGGCCACCCGCGCGGCGGCCGCCGGCGGCATCACCACCCTCGTCGACATGCCGCTCAACTCCCTGCCGCCCACCACCACGGTCGCCAACCTGCGGGTGAAGCAGCAGGTCGCCGCCGACAAGGCGCACACAGACGTCGGCTTCTGGGGCGGCGCCCTGCCCGACAACGTGGGGGACCTGCGCCCGCTGCACGACGCCGGCGTCTTCGGCTTCAAGGCGTTCCTGTCGCCGTCCGGCGTGGACGAGTTCCCGCACCTCGACCAGGAGCAGCTCGGCCGCTCCCTGGCGGAGATCGCCGGCTTCGGCGGCCTGCTGATCGCGCACGCCGAGGACCCGCACCACCTGGCGGCGGCGCCCCAGCACGGCGGGCCCCGGTACGCCGACTTCCTCGCCTCCCGCCCGCGCGACGCCGAGGACACGGCCATCGCGCACCTGATCGCGCGGGCCAGGGAGCACGACGCGCGCGTCCACGTGCTGCACCTGTCCTCCGGTGACGCGCTGCCGCTGATCGCCGCAGCCCGCGCCGAGGGCGTCCGCCTCACGGTGGAGACCTGCCCGCACTACCTCACCCTGACCGCCGAGGAAGTCCCCGACGGCGCCAGCGAGTTCAAGTGCTGCCCGCCGATCCGCGAGGCCGCCAACCAGGACGTGCTGTGGCAGGCGCTTGCCGACGGCACCATCGACTGCGTCGTCACCGACCACTCACCCTCCACCGTCGACCTGAAGACCGACGACTTCGCCACCGCGTGGGGCGGCATCTCCGGTCTCCAGCTCAGCCTCCCCGCCGTGTGGACCGAGGCCCGCAGGCGCGGCCACGGCCTGGAGGACGTCGTCCGCTGGATGTCCACCCGCACGGCCGCCCTGGTCGGCCTCGAAGCCCGCAAGGGCGCCATCGCGCCCGGCCACGACGCCGACTTCGCCGTCCTCGCCCCCGACGAGACCTTCACCGTCGACCCGGCGGGGCTCCAGCACCGCAACCGGGTCACCGCGTACGCCGGCCGGACCCTGTACGGCGTGGTGAAGTCCACCTGGCTGCGCGGCCGGCGCATCGTCGCGGACGGCGAGTTCACCGCCCCGCAGGGCACCCTCCTCACCCGCCCCGAGTGAGCCTCCCGACCCCCACCCCCCCCAACCAGGCCCCGCTTTCCCGCACCCGGCGACTCCCGAAAGGATCCTTGATCACCGTGACGGCGCAGCAAGATGCGAGTCGAGCCCGTTTCACCGGCGACGCGAACCCCTACGGAGGCGGCGACCCGTACGCGGACTACCGGACCGCCGACTTCCCCTTCACCCGGTACGCCAACCTGGCCGACCGGCGGCTCGGTGCCGGCGTCGTCGCCGCCAACGACGAGTTCTTCGCCGAGCGGGAGAACCTGCTGGTGCCCGAGCGGGCCGAGTTCGACCCCGAGCACTTCGGGCACAAGGGCAAGGTCATGGACGGCTGGGAGACCCGCCGCAGGCGCGGCGTCTCCGCCGAGCACCCCTGGCCGACCGCCGACGACCACGACTGGGCGCTGGTCCGGCTCGGCGCGCCCGGAGTGATCCGCGGGATCGTCGTCGACACCGCCCACTTCCGCGGCAACTACCCGCAGGCGGTCTCGGTCGAGGCCACCTCGGTGCCGGGTTCCCCGTCCCCGCAGGAGCTGCTGGGCGACGACGTGAAGTGGACGACGCTGGTGCCGCGCACCGCGGTCGGCGGCCACGCGGCGAACGGCTTCGACGTCACCGCCGAGCAGCGCTTCACACACCTGCGCCTCAACCAGCACCCCGACGGCGGCATCGCGCGGCTGCGCGTGTACGGCGAGGTCGTACCGGACCCGCGGTGGCTCCAGGCGCTCGGCACCTTCGACGTGGTCGCCCTGGAGAACGGCGGCCTGGCCGAGGACGCCTCCAACCTCTTCTACTCCCCGGCCACCAACACCATCCAGCCGGGCCGCTCCCGCAAGATGGACGACGGCTGGGAGACCCGGAGGCGGCGCGACCAGGGCAACGACTGGATCAGCTACCGGCTGGTCGGCCGGTCCGAGATCCGCGCGATCGAGATCGACACGGCGTATCTGAAGGGCAACAGCGCCGGCTGGGCCTCGGTCTCCGTGCGCGACGGGGAGAGCGGCGAGTGGACCGAGGTCCTGCCGCGCACCCGCATGCAGCCCGACACCAACCACCGCTTCGTGCTGCCGCGGCCCGCCGTCGGCACCCACGCGCGCGTGGACATCTACCCCGACGGCGGCATCTCCCGCCTGCGTCTGTTCGGCAACCTCACCGAGGACGGCGCCCAGCGGCTCGCGGCCCGCCACCAGGAACTGGGCGGCTGAGCCGGCTTCCGGGCCGAAACCCACTCCCACGCGCGCGGGACGCACCGGCCGGACAGCACCGGTGCGCTCCGCGCGCGTGCGGCGACGCGCCGCGGAGGGGCGGCGAATCCGCCGCCCACCCGCGCGTGCCGCGCCGTGACGGAGCGGCGAGCCCACCGTCCCCGCGCGTGCCGCCCCGCTCCGCTGCGGGCGGTGAAGCTGCCGTCCCCGCGCGCGTGCCGCCACACCGGGGCGGGCGGGTGGTGGAGCGTCCGTCCACCCGCGCGTGCCGCTCGACTCTGCTGTGGGCGTGAAGCCGCCGTCCCCGCGCGTGCCCCGCCACACCGGGGCGGGGCGGGTGGTGGAGCGTCCGTCCACCCGCGCGTGCCGTGCCGCCGTCAGGCCGCGAAGCCGCCGTCCACGACCAGCTCGGCCCCTGTGACGTACGAGGCCCCGGACCCGGCGAGGTAGGCCACCGCCGAGGCCACCTCGGCGGCCGTTCCGTAGCGGCCGAGGGCGGTCATCGCCGCCTGGCCGGCCGCGGAGGGGCCGTCGGCGGGGTTCATGTCGGTGTCGGTCGGGCCGGGGTGGACGATGTTCGCCGTGATCCCGCGCTCCGCCAGCTCGTGGGCCAGCGCCTTGGTGAGCCCGACGAGCGCCGCCTTGCTGGTCGCGTAGAGCGTTCCGCCGGGCCCCGGGACCCGGCGGGTGAGGCAGCTGCCGATGGTGATGATCCGGCCGCCGGACGCCATCCGCGCGGCGGCCGCCCGGGAGGTCAGGAAGACCCCGCGCACGTTGACCGCGAGGGTGTGGTCGACCTCGGCCAGGGACAGGTCCGCCAGGGCGCCGAGGGCCGCCACGCCCGCGTTGTTCACCAGCACGTCGAGGCCGCCCAGCGCGTCGGCGGCCCGCTCCACCGCGCCCGCCGCCTCGGCCGCGTCCGCGGCGTCCGCGCGCACCGCCACCCCGCGGCGGCCCAGCGCCCGGACGGCCCGGACGACCTCCTCGGCCGCTTCCTCGCCCTTCACATAGGTCACCGCCACGTCCGCGCCGTCGTGCGCGAGCCGCAGCGCCGTCGCGGCGCCGATGCCCCGGCTGCCGCCGGTGACCAGGGCCGTCCTGCCGTCGAGAGATCCGTTCGTGTTCGTCATGGCTCCATCCCAGCGGCCCCGCAGCGCGTCCGCTGGCGGCGAACGGACACGGACGTGCGCGCGAAACCGGAACTCTTCGCTCCCCCGTCCGCGTTCTCCCGCCGTGACTCTTCAGCAAGAAATCGTGGGCAACGCCATGCAGATGGCGGTCGTCAACCTGCACCCCGGCCAGACCGTCTACTGCGAGGCGGGAAAGTTCCTGTTCAAGACGACGAACGTGACCATGGAGACGCGCCTGTCCAGCCCGTCGGGCAACGGCAACGGCAACGGCGGAGGCGGCGGCATGGGCGGCATGCTGCGCCAGGCCATGGGCACCGCCATGCAGGTCGGCCAGCGCATGCTGGCCGGCGAGTCGCTGGCGTTCCAGTACTTCACCGCCCAGGGCGGCCAGGGCACCGTCGGCTTCGCGGGCGTGCTGCCCGGCGAGATGCGCGCCCTTGAGCTGGACGGCACGCGCGCGTGGTTCGCGGAGAAGGACGCCTTCGTGGCGGCCGAGTCCAGCGTCGAGTTCGGCATCGCCTTCCAGGGCGGGCGGACCGGCATGAGCGGCGGCGAGGGCTTCGTACTGGAGAAGTTCACCGGCCGGGGCACGGTGATCATCGCGGGCGCGGGCAACTTCATCGATCTGAACCCGGCGGACTTCGGCGGCCGCATCGAGGTGGACACCGGCTGCGTGGTCGCCTTCGAGGAGGGCATCCAGTACGGCGTCCAGCGCGTCGGCGGCCTCAACCGGCAGGGGATCATGAACGCCGTCTTCGGCGGCGAGGGCCTGTCCCTGGCCACCCTGGAGGGCAACGGCCGCGTCATCCTGCAGTCCCTCACCATCGAGAGCCTGGCCAACGCCCTGAAGAAGGCCCAGGGCGGCGACAAGCAGGGCCCGACCGGCGGACTGTTCTCCACGCACGCCGGCTGAACCGACGAGTGGCGAGGCGCTCCCGAGGATGCCCGGCACCCCCCCCGGCCCGGGAAAAAGCCCTGGCCGGGGGCCTTCGCGGCCGGTACGGTGAGCGCGCCCCGCGCGAGCCGCCGACGTCTGCGCACCCCCGCCCCGCACCCGGAGAGCCGCACCATGTCGTCGATCGCCGTACCGGCCGCCCGGGTCGCGCCCCGCCGCGCCTGGCACACGGACCTGCCCGTCCTGCTCGTCGCCGCGTTCTGGGGCGCCAGCTACCTCGCGGCGAAGGACGTCACCACGGCCCGTACGGTGCTCGCCGTCCTGGTCCTCCGGTTCGCCCTCGCGCTGCCCGTGCTGGCCGTCGCCGGGTGGCGCCCGCTGCGCGCCCTGACCGGCGCCCAGTGGCGCGGCGCCGCCCTGCTCGGGCTGATCCTGAGCGGCATCTTCCTGCTGGAGACGTACGGGGTGGTGCACACCTCGGCGACCAACGCGGGCCTCGTCATCAGCCTCACCATGATCTTCACGCCGCTCGCCGAGGCGGCCGCCGAGCGCACCCGGCCCACCCCGCCCTTCCTCGGCGCCGCGGCCCTGTCGGTGCTCGGCGTCGTCCTGCTCACCCAGGGCGCCGGCTTCACCCGGCCCTCCCTCGGCGACCTGCTGATGCTGCTCGCCGCCCTCGCCCGCACCCTGCACGTCCTCGTCATGTCCCGGCTCCGCGCGGTCCGGGGCGCGGGCGCGCTGCCCCTCACCACGGTCCAGCTCGGTACCGCGGTGGCCGTCTTCGCGGTGCTGTCGGCCGGCACCGGCCAGTCGCCGTGGGCGACGGCGGCGGGCTTCGGCGTCCGGCAGTGGGCGGGGCTGCTCTTCCTCGCGGTGCTGTGCACGCTGGTCGCCTTCTTCGTGCAGATGTGGGCCGTGCGCCGCACCTCCCCGTCCCGGGTGGGCCTGCTGCTGGGCACCGAGCCGCTGTGGGCGGCCGCGGCCGGTATCGCCCTGGGCGGGGACCGGCTCGGCGCCGTCGGACTGGCCGGCGGCGTGCTCGTCCTTGTGGGGACGGCGTGGGGACGCCGGGCCGCACGTTAACTTCTGGAAGCTTCACGGGACTTGAACGGAAACTCTTCAACCTTGTCGTTGACATGCCAACGTCTACGCGCGTCATCATGAAGTCATGAACCTCCCCCCACACCTGACCCGCATCGGCGCCGTGGGCGCCCTGCTCTCCACCCTCCTCGTCGGCGGCACCGTCTCCGCCACCACCGCCTCCGCCGCCGTCGGCAGCATCTGCCACAGCGCCCTGCCGTCCCAGGCCGACGACACGCTGCGGCTGATCGACCAGGGCGGCCCCTTCCCCTACTCGCAGGACGGGATCGTCTTCTCCAACCGTGAGGGCGTGCTGCCGAGTCAGTGGTCCGGCTACTACCACGAGTACACGGTGAAGACCCCCGGCTCCTCCACGCGCGGTGCCCGGCGCATCGTCACCGGCGAGGAGCAGCAGGAGGACTACTACACCTCCGACCACTACGCCACGTTCGACCTGATCGACTTCGACTGCTGATCCGCCCGGGCCGTCCTCCGGCGGTTCCCCCACGGCACGACCCCCGTCCCGCGGCCTGCCCCAAGCACGGCCGCGGGACCGGTCGCAGGCACCGCACCTCCCGCTCCGCGGAGCGGGGAGATCATCGGCGTGCTGCGCGCCGGCGACGGCGACGACGCCTGCGGCGGCCGCCCCCAGCCGACGCCGGCGGCGCTGGACGCGCTCGTCGCCGAGTGCCGGGAGGCGGGCATGGAGGTCACCCTCGACCACCGCGTCGCCGATCCGGCCGCCGTCCCCGCCTCCGCCGGGCGCACCGCCTACCGCATCGCCCAGGCGGCGCTCACCAACGCCCGCAAGCACGCCCCCGGGAGCGACGCCGTCCGCGTCGCCGGCGCCCCGGACATCACCGTCGTCAACTCCGCCCCGCGCACGTCTCCCGCATCCTGGCCAGGCTCGGGTTGAACGACCGGGTCCAGACAGCCCTGCTCGTGCACGACGCGGGGCTTCTCGACGAGGACGGGCACTGAGCGCACGGCTCGCGCGTTGTCCGGGTACCGGGACGTGCCCGGTGCGCCTCGGGGGAGTCCGGAAGGGGAACGATGGACAGGCAACGGGTGGTCGACCTGGGGGAGTTCGGAGACGCGTTCCGCAGCGATCCGCACCCGGTGTACGCGCGGCTGCGCGAGCGCGGCCCCGTGCACCGGATCCGGCCGCCGGGCGCGGACCCGGACTACGCGGCCTGGCTGGTCGTGGGGTACGACGAGGCACGCGCGGCGCTCGCCGACCCCCGGCTCGCCAAGGACTTCGCCAAGATCGACGCGAGCTTCCTGGACGAGAACCTGATCGGCAAGCACCTGCTGGCCACCGACCCGCCCCAGCACACCCGGCTGCGCTCGCTGGTCACCCGCGCGTTCACGGCCCGCCGGGTGGAGCTGCTGCGCCCGCGCGTCCAGCAGATCACCGACGAACTGCTGGAGGAGATGCTGCCGCGCGGCCGCGCCGACCTCATCGACGCGCTCGCCTACCCGCTGCCCATCACCGTCATCTGCGAGCTCCTGGGTGTCCCCGACATGGACCGCGCGGAGTTCCGCAAGATGTCCACGGAGGTGGTCGCCCCCTCCGGCGGGGACGCGGAGTACTCGGCGATGACCCGTCTCGCCGAGTACCTGACCGAGCTGATCGAGGACAAGCGGGCCGGCGGCCCGACCGGCGACCTGCTCAGCGACCTGGTCCGCACCACCGCCGAGGACGGCGACCGGCTCTCCCCGGTGGAACTGCGCGGCATGGCCTTCCTGCTGCTGATCGCCGGCCACGAGACCACCGTCAACCTGATCGGCAACGGCGTCCACGCCCTGCTCACCCACCCCGGCCAGCTCGCCGCCCTGCGGGCCGACCGGAGCCTGCTGGACGGCGCCGTCGAGGAGATGCTGCGCTACGAGGGCCCGGTGCAGAGCGCCACGTTCCGGTACGCGGCCGAGTCCCTGGAGATCGCCGGCACCCGCATCGAGCGCGGAGAGCACGTGATGATCGGCCTGACCGCCGCCCAGCGCGACGCCGGCCGCTACCCCGACCCGGACCGGTTCGACATCCGCCGCGACACCCGCGGCCACCTCGCCTTCGGCCACGGCATCCACTTCTGCCTGGGCGCGCCGCTGGCCCGCCTCGAGGGCCGGATCGCGATCGGCACCCTGCTGGAGCGCGCCCCCGGCCTCGCCCTCGACGGCCCGCCCGGGGAGTACCTGCCGGGCCTGCTGATGAGAGGCATGCGCACGCTCCCGGTGCGCTGGTGAGCGGTCCGGGCTCAGCCGTCCGACGGCCGGACCCGGCCCTCGATCTCCGCCAGCCGTACCGGACGGCGCTCGCGGCGGGACACCTCGCACGCCTCGGCGATCCGCAGCGCCTGGAGGGCCTCGTGGCCGTCGCAGGGGTTGGGCCGCGCCCCGCGCAGCACCTCCACGAAGGCGCACAGTTCGGCCTCGTAGGCGGGGCCGAACCGCTCCAGGAAGCCGGTCCAGGGCTTGTCGGCGGGCGGCGGCCCGGTCGGCTCGGTGGACGCCACGGGCGTGCGGTCGTCCAGGCCCACCACGACGGTGTCCCGCTCCCCGGCCAGCTCCATGCGGACGTCGTAGCCCGCCCCGTTGAGCCGGGCCGCGGTCGCCGCGGCCAGTGTGCCGTCGTCCAGCGTGAGCACGGCCGCGGCGGTGTCCACGTCGCCGGCCGCGCGGAACATGGCGGGCCCCGCGTCCGAGCCGGTCGCGTACACGTCGACCACCTCGCGCCCGGTCACCCAGCGCAGTGCGTCGAAGTCGTGGATCAGCGTGTCCCGGAACAGCCCGCCGGACAGCGGGAGCCACTCGGGCGGGGGAGGGGACTGGTCGGCGGTCGTCGCCCGCACGGTGTGCAGCCGCCCGAGCCGTCCCGAGCGCACCGCGTCCCGGGCGCCGACGTACCCCGCGTCGAAGCGCCGCTGGAAACCCATCTGGAGAATCGTTCCGGCGGCGTCCACCTCCGCCAGCGCCTGCAGCGTGCCCGGCAGGTCGAGGGCGATCGGCTTCTCGCAGAAGACCGGCAGGCCCGAGCGCGCGGCCCGGCCGATCAGCTCGGCGTGCGCCGCCGTCGCCGTGGTGATCACCACCGCGTCCACGCCCCACCGGAAGATCTCGTCCACCCCGGGCGCCGCCGTCTCGCCCAGCCGCTGCGCCAGTGCCTGGGCCCGCGCCGGATCGGCGTCCGTGAGGATCAGCGATCCGACCTCACGATGGCGACTCAGCGTGTTCGCATGAATGGTGCCGATGCGACCCGTACCGATGACCCCGATGCGCATGGGAACAAAGTGAGGGCGAACACCGCACCCTGTCAATGCTAATGTCTGAACAACTGGACAATCTGTCTACACAACTTCCCGTCAACCGGGCACGGGACTACGCTCGGCCCGTGCCGAAACCAGATGGGGACCCGACCGTGTCGCTCGACCTCCACGTGGACCGCGGCTCACCGGTGCCGCTGTACTTCCAGCTCTCCCAGCAGCTCGAAGCGGCCATCGAGCACGGCGCACTCACGCCCGGCAGCCTGCTGGGCAACGAGATCGAGCTGGCCGCCCGGCTCGGACTGTCCCGGCCCACCGTCCGTCAGGCCATCCAGTCCCTGGTCGACAAGGGCCTCCTCGTCCGCCGCCGGGGCGTGGGCACCCAGGTCGTGCACAGCCAGGTCAAGCGCCCCCTGGAGCTGAGCAGCCTCTACGACGACCTCGAGGCGGCCGGCCAGCGGCCCGCCACGAAGGTCCTCGTCAACACCGTCGTCCCCGCGTCCGCCGAGGTCGCCGCCGCGCTCGGCGTCACCGAGGGCGGCGACGTGCACCGGATCGAGCGGTTGCGCCTCGCGCACGGCGAGCCCATGGCCTACCTGATCAACCACCTGCCACCCGGCCTGATGGACCTGGACACCGGCCGGCTCGAGGCCACCGGCCTGTACCGGCTGATGCGCTCCGCCGGGATCACCCTGCACAGCGCCCGCCAGTCCATCGGCGCGCGCGGCGCCACCGGCACCGAGGCGGAGCGGCTGACCGAGGCGGAGGGCGCCCCGCTGCTGACCATGCGGCGCACCACCTACGACGACACCGGCCGCGCGGTCGAGCTGGGCGACCACACCTACCGCCCCGGCCGCTACTCCTTCGAGTTCCAGCTCCTCGTACGCCCCTGAGGAACGGCCGGGCAACCGGCCGGAGAACGGGCCGGGGACCGGCCGGAAACCGTCGGTGAGCCGCCGACGGCCCACCGACGGTTTGTCGCAATGTCCGGACGAAGTGCCGTCCCACCGCGCCCCGGGCATGTCAGGGGCGCTCCCGGTGTTCGATACTGAAGTGTTTGGGGCAGGCGAGGTCGCCGCCGGATCGTACCGACGGCGTCCCCGCCCGCCCCTCGCGCACGTCGGAGCACAGCAAGAACACACGGCAAGAACACACGGCAAGAAGGGGCACGGCCTCGTGGCACGGTTTCGGACCTGGGTAGGCATCGCGGTGGCGGGGGCGCTCGGCATCTCCCTCACCGCCTGCAGCAGCACCGGCGGCAAGCGGGCGGAGGACGCCCGCAAGGCCGCGGCGGCCCAGGGGAGGGCGGCGGTGAACACGCCCCGCTGGACGTTCGCCATGATCACCCACTCGGGCGACGGCGACACCTTCTGGGACATCGTGCAGAGCGGCGCCAAGCAGGCCGCCGTCAAGGACAACATCAACTTCGTCTACTCGCACGACGCCCAGGCGCAGCAGCAGGCGCAGCTCGTGGACGCGGCGGTGGACAAGAAGGTCGACGGCATCATCGTCACCCTCGCCAAGCCGGACGCGCTCAAGGCCGCCGTGGCCCGCGCCGAGAAGGCCGGCATCCCGGTGGTCACGGTGAACTCCGGCTCCGAGCAGTCCAAGGCGTTCGGCGCCCTCACCCACATCGGCCAGGACGAGACGATCGCCGGTGAGGCCGTCGGCGACGAACTGAACCGGCGCGGCCGCAAGAAGGCCCTGTGCGTCCTGCACGAGCAGGGCAACGTCGGCCACGAACAGCGCTGCGACGGCGTCGCGAAGACCTTCCACGGCACGGTCCAGAAGCTGTACGTCAACGGCACCAACATGCCCGACGTGCAGTCCGCGATCGAGGCCAAGCTCCAGGCGGACAAGTCCGTGGACGCCGTCGTCACCCTCGGCGCCCCGTACGCCGACACGGCCGTCAAGGCCAAGGGGGACGCGGGCAGCTCCGCGGAGGTCGACACCTTCGACCTCAACGCCAAGGTCGCCGCCGAGCTGAAGGACGGCACCCTCGGCTTCGCGGTGGACCAGCAGCCGTACCTCCAGGGCTACCAGGCCGTCGACCTGCTGTGGCTGTACAAGTACAACGGCGACGTCCTCGGCGGCGGCAAGCCGGTCCTCACCGGTCCGCAGATCATCACCAAGGACCAGGCCGGCGCCCTCGCGGAGTACACCCAGCGGGGCACCCGATGAGCGCGGCCACCGACGGGGACCTGCGGGACGAAAGGATTCTGCAGACCTCACCGCTGCGGAAGCTGCTGGCCCGGCCCGAGCTCGGCTCGGTCGTCGGCGCCCTCGCCGTCCTCGTCTTCTTCGCCCTGGCCGCCGACGGCTTCCTGCGCGCCGCCAGCCTGGGCACGGTCCTGTACGCCTCCTCGACCATCGGGATCATGGCCGTACCGGTCGCCCTGCTGATGATCGGCGGTGAGTTCGACCTGTCCGCCGGCGTCCTCGTGACGTCCTCGGCGCTGGTCTCCTCGATGTTCAGCTACCAGATGACGGCGAACACCTGGGTCGGCGTCGGCGTGTCCCTGCTGGTCAGCCTGGCGATCGGCGCCTTCAACGGCTTCGTGCTCACCCGCACCCGGCTGCCCAGCTTCATCGTCACGCTCGGCACCTTCCTCATGCTGACCGGCATGAACCTCGGCTTCACCAAGCTCATCGACGGCACGGTCTCCACCAAGACCATCGCCGACATGGAGGGCTTCCCCAGCGCCCACGCCGTCTTCGCCTCCACCCTCACCCTCGGCGGCGTCGACGTCCGGGTCACCGTCCTGTGGTGGTTCGCCCTCGTCGCCCTCGGCTCCTGGATCCTGCTGCGCACCCGCGCCGGCAACTGGATCTTCGCGGTGGGCGGCAACCAGGACGCGGCCCGCGCGGTGGGCGTCCCGGTCGCCCGGACCAAGATCGCCCTCTACATGGGCGTGGCCTTCGGCGCCTGGGTCTCCGGCCAGCACCTGCTGTTCTCCTTCGACGCCGTCCAGTCCGGCGAGGGCGTCGGCAACGAGCTGATCTACATCATCGCGGCCGTCATCGGCGGCTGCCTGATCACCGGCGGGTACGGCAGCGCCGTCGGCTCGGCCATCGGCGCCCTGCTGTTCGGCATGACCAGCAAGGGCATCGTCTTCGCCGAGTGGAACCCCGACTGGTTCAAGTTCTTCCTCGGAGCGATGCTGCTCCTCGCGACCCTGCTCAACGCCTGGGTCCGCAAGCGCGCGGAGGCGACGAAATGACCGGGACCACCGCCGGGACCCCCGCGGCCACGGGGACCACCGAACGCACCCCGCTGGTCGAGCTGGAAGGCGTCAGCAAGCGCTACGGCAACGTCCGCGCCCTTCAGGACGTCTCCCTGGAGGTCCACGCCGGCGAGATCACCTGCGTCCTCGGCGACAACGGCGCGGGCAAGTCGACCCTGATCAAGACGATCGCCGGCCTGCACCCGCACGACGGCGGCACGCTGCGCATCGAGGGCGAGGAGACCCGGCTGTCCTCCCCGCGCGAGGCCCTGGACCGCGGGATCGCCACCGTCTACCAGGACCTCGCGGTCGTCCCGCTGATGCCGGTCTGGCGCAACTTCTTCCTCGGCTCCGAGCCCCGCACCGGCGTGGGCCCCTTCAAGCGCCTCGACACCGGCCTCATGCGCCGCACCACCCGCGAGGCCCTGCTCCGCATGGGCATCGACCTCAGGGACGTCGACCAGCCCATCGGCACCCTCTCCGGCGGCGAACGCCAGTGCGTGGCCATCGCCAGGGCGGTCCACTTCGGCGCCAAGGTCCTGATCCTGGACGAGCCGACCGCCGCGCTCGGCGTCAAGCAGTCCGGCGTGGTGCTGAAGTACGTGGCGGCGGCACGCGACGAGGGCCTGGGCGTCGTGCTGATCACCCACAACCCGCACCACGCGTACCTGGTCGGCGACCGCTTCGTCCTGCTGCGCCGGGGGACGATGGTGGGCAATCACACACGGGACGGCATCATCCTGGACGAACTGACCCGGCAGATGGCGGGCGGGTCCGACCTGGAGGCGCTGCGCCACGAACTGCGGCGCGACTGACGGGTACCGGGGGACCGCGCGACGGGCCGCGACGCACCCGCGGACGGCCCCGCTCGCGCGTTCCCTCCTCCCGCCCCGCGCCGCACCCGGCCTGTGCGTGCGGCACAATCGACCGCGATGAGCACCTACCGCGACCTCACGGCCCCCATCGGCTCGCGCCGCGCCCCCGTCCTGCGCACGGTCGGTACCCGGGAGCGCCGGTCCCACCTGACCGCCCCCCGCGTCCCCACCGTCGGCATCGACATCGGCGGCACCAAGGTCATGGCCGGCGTGGTGGACGCGGACGGCAACATCCTGGAGAAGCTCCGCACGGAGACCCCGGACAAGTCCAAGAGCCCCAAGGTCGTCGAGGACACCATCGCCGAACTGGTGCTCGACCTGTCCGACCGGCACGACGTGCACGCGGTCGGCATCGGGGCCGCCGGCTGGGTCGACGCCGACCGCAACCGCGTCCTCTTCGCGCCCCACCTGTCCTGGCGCAACGAGCCGCTGCGCGACCGCCTCGCCGGACGCCTCTCCGTCCCGGTCCTCGTCGACAACGACGCCAACACCGCCGCCTGGGCGGAGTGGCGCTTCGGCGCCGGCCGCGGCGAGGACCACCTGGTCATGATCACCCTCGGCACCGGCATCGGCGGCGCGATCCTGGAGGACGGCCAGGTCAAGCGCGGCAAGTACGGCGTCGCCGGCGAGTTCGGCCACATGCAGGTCGTGCCCGGCGGCCACCGCTGCCCGTGCGGCAACCGCGGCTGCTGGGAGCAGTACAGCTCCGGCAACGCCCTCGTCCGCGAGGCCCGGGAACTCGCCGCCGCCGACTCCCCGGTGGCCTACGGCATCATCGAGCACGTCAAGGGCAACATCGGCGACATCACCGGCCCGATGATCACCGACCTGGCCCGTGAGGGCGACGCCATGTGCGTGGAGCTGCTCCAGGACATCGGCCAGTGGCTCGGCGTCGGCATCGCCAACCTCGCCGCCGCCCTCGACCCCTCCTGCTTCGTCATCGGCGGCGGCGTCAGCGCCGCCGACGACCTGCTCATCGGCCCTGCCCGGGACGCCTTCAAACGCCACCTCACCGGCCGCGGCTACCGCCCCGAGGCCCGCATCACCCGCGCCCAGCTCGGCCCCGAGGCCGGCATGGTGGGCGCCGCCGACCTCGCCCGGCTGGTCGCCCGCCGCTTCCGGCGGGCCAAGCGGCGCCGGGTGGAGCGCCACGAGCGCTACGAGCGGTACGCCCAGGCCCGCCGCGCGGAGGACACCGCATGACCGCGTCGCTGCCCCACCAGGCCACGCCCCCGGACGAGTCGCGCCGGCCGTCCGAGAACCCGCGCCACAAGGCCAGGCGCAGGGCGCTGACCCTGCTGATCATCGGACTGCTCATCGGCGTCCCCGCGGGCTACCTGGTGATCTCCGCCAACCAGAGCCGCAACAGCGGCAAGGACAAGGAGGCGAAGTACTCGGCGACCGGCCTCACCCCGGGCTGGCCGTCGAAGGTGCAGCGCCGCCTGTACCGGGTGGCGATCCCGCACCCCGCCGACTACGTCGCCTCCTACGAGACCAACAACTGGAAGACCAGCCGCCTGTACGTGCAGTTCCGCACCACACCCGCGGGCCTGGACAGCTACCTCGGCGCCATGGGCGTGCGCCGCGAGCAGCTCAAGCAGGGCGACATCACCGTCGGCGCCCGCGACCGCAAGGTCTCCGGCTGGAACTTCACCGGCCCGGGACCCTGGGCGGGCCTCACCCACAAGCAGAAGAACCCGGCGCCCACCCAGGACGTGGTCGTCAACACCTCCGACCCGAACTATCCGATGGTGTACGTCGTCTCCCGCACCGTCCCGTAGACGTACGGCATCTCGCGCACCGGCCCGTAGGCGTACGGCATCTCGCGCACCGTCCCGTAGGCGTACGGCGCCTGCCCGCACCGGCGCCGCGGGCGCGGGCCGTCCCGCGGACCGCCCGCCGGAGCCGATTGTCAGACCCCGCCCGTACAGTCGAAGACGTCTGATCCGACGGAGGGGCGGGAGGTGGCAGGACGTATGAGCGGCGGCACGCCGGCGGTGGCGGAGCGCACGGGAGGCACCCCCGGGACCGGGAACCCGGTCCCGGTGCGCCTCGCGTCCGTCTACCTGCCCGCGCCCGTCCCGCGCGAGGGCCGCGTCGCCTTCTGGGACCCCGACGGCGGCCCCCTGCCCGACGCCGCCACCGAGGACCTCACGGTCGTCCGCCGGCACGGCTCGGGCGTGCGCCGGCGGCAGGTCCCCGCGCTCACCCTGCCGCTCGCCGAGGCGCTGCCGCTGCTGGTCCGGGCCCGCCGCGACCCGGCCGCCCACCCCGCCACGGCCTGCTGGGGCGCCGCCGCCCTGCACGCGCTGCGGCTGGTCGCCCGCGGCCGCCTGCTGCCCGGCCTCACCCCGAGCGGCCACGACGCCTGGCGGGCCGGCCCGCTCGAACCGGCCGACATCGCCCACCTGCGTGCGGTCGCCGCGGCGCTGCCCCCCGAGGGCCACGCCGTCCCGCTGCCGGAACCGGGCCCGCTGCGGCTGCCCGAGCCGGAGGCCCTGGTCCGTTCCTTCCTGGACGCGGTCGCCGACACCCTGCCCCGCACCCCGGCCGCCCACCTCACCTCGGGACGCCCGTTCGCGGCCCGCGAGCCCCAGCCGCTGCCCGCCGCCCACGACTGGGCCGCCGAGGTCGCCGCCGGCATGGACGCGGGCGTACGGATCTCGCTCCGCCTCGACCTCTCCGCGTACGACGTCTTCGACGCCGGCACCGCCGACGGCGCGCGCGCCGCCGGAGCCGCGCTCGTCCAGGTGCACAGCCTCGCCGACCCCACCCTGGTGGCCGACGCGGCGGCCCTGTGGGCGGGGGACGCGGACGCCGCCTTCGGCCCCCGCGCCCGCGTGGACGCCGCACTCGCCGTGCGGCGAGCGGCCCGGGTCTGGCCACCCCTCGACCGGCTCACCGAACAGGACGTCCCGGACGTCCTCGCCCTGTCCGAGGAGGAACTGGGGGACCTGCTCGGCGTGGCCGCCGGCCGGCTGGCCGCCGCCGGCGTCGCCGTGCACTGGCCCCGGGACCTCGCCCGTGACCTCGCCGCCACCGCCGTGGTCCGGCCCGCGCCCGGCTCGGCGACCGACGGCACCGGATTCTTCGAGAGCGAGGACCTGCTGCAGTTCCGCTGGCAGCTCGCGCTCGGCGGGGACCCGCTCAGCGAGGCCGAGATGGACGCGCTCGCCGAGGCCCACCGGCCCGTCGTACGGCTCCGTGACCGCTGGGTGCTCGTCGACCCCGCCCTGGTCCGCAAGGCCCGCAAGCGCGAACTGGGCCTGCTCGACCCGGTCGACGCGCTGTCCGTCGCCCTCACCGGCACCGCCGAGATCGACGGCGAGAGCGTCGAGGCCGTCCCCGTGGGCGCGCTGGCCGCCCTGCGCGACCGCCTCACGGCCGGCCTGCACCCGGCCGATCCGCCCGCCGGCCTCGCCGCCACCCTGCGCGACTACCAGCGGCGCGGCCTGGCCTGGCTCGACCAGATGACCTCCCTCGGCCTCGGCGGCTGCCTCGCCGACGACATGGGGCTCGGCAAGACCGTCACGCTCATCGCCCTGCACCTCGAGCGCGCCCGCCCCGAACCGACCCTCGTGGTCTGCCCCGCCTCCCTGCTGGGCAACTGGCAGCGCGAGATCACGAAGTTCGCGCCCGGCGTCCCGGTCCGCCGCTTCCACGGCCCCGACCGCACCCTCGACGGCCTGGCCGGCGGCTTCGTCCTCACCACGTACGGCACGATGCGCTCCACCGCGCCCCAGCTCGCCGAGCAGTCCTGGGGCATGATCGTCGCCGACGAGGCCCAGCACGTGAAGAACCCCTACTCGGCCACCGCCAAGGCGCTGCGCACCGTCCCGGCCCCCGCGCGCGTGGCCCTCACCGGCACCCCGGTGGAGAACAACCTCTCCGAACTGTGGGCCCTGCTCGACTGGACCACCCCCGGGCTCCTCGGCCCGCTGAAGTCCTTCCGTGCCCGGCACGCGCGCGCGGTGGAGAACGGCGAGGACGCGGAGGCGGTGGAGCGCCTGGCCCGGCTGGTCCGCCCCTTCCTCCTGCGGCGCAGGAAGTCCGACCCCGGCATCGTCCCCGAGCTGCCGCCCAAGACCGAGACGGACCACCCGGTGCCGCTCACCCGCGAGCAGGCCGCGCTGTACGAGGCGGTGGTGCGCGAGTCGATGCTGGCCATCGAGTCGGCGGAGGGCATCGGCCGCCGGGGCCTGGTCCTCAAGCTGCTCGGCGCCCTCAAGCAGATCTGCGACCACCCGGCGCTGTACCTGAAGGAGGACCCGCCCGCCGACCGGCTCGCGGCCCGCTCCGGCAAGCTCGCCCTGCTCGACGAACTGCTGGACACCCTGCTCGCCGAGGACGGCTCCGCCCTCGTCTTCACGCAGTACGTCGGCATGGCCCGCCTCATCACCGCCCACCTGTCCGCCCGCGCGGTTCCCGTCGACCTCCTGCACGGCGGCACCCCCGTGCCGGAGCGCGAGCGCATGGTCGACCGCTTCCAGGACGGCGAGACCCCGGTCCTGGTGCTGTCCCTGAAAGCGGCCGGCACCGGCCTGAACCTCACCCGCGCCGGCCATGTCGTCCACTTCGACCGCTGGTGGAACCCGGCCGTCGAGGAACAGGCCACCGACCGCGCCTACCGCATCGGCCAGACCCAGCCCGTCCAGGTCCACCGCCTGGTCACCGAGGGCACGGTCGAGGACCGCATCGCCGAGATGCTGGAGTCCAAGCGCGCCCTGGCCGACGCCGTCCTCGGCTCCGGCGAGTCGGCCCTGACCGAACTGACCGACCGTGAACTGTCCGACCTGGTCTCCCTGCGGAGGACCGCGTGACCACCGGGGAGCAGCGCCCGGGCGACGCCGCCCGCCGCGCCCTGCGCGCGGCCCGGGAGCGCGCGGAGTCCGAACGGGACGGCGGCACGCCGGACACCCCGGAGACGCGGACACCTGTGCCGGCCGACGCGGGGGACGCCTCGGCGCCCGGGTCGCCGACGCGGGCGCATCGGCCGGAGCCGGACACGGGGGAGGCCCCGAAGCGGGCGTACCGGCCGGCACCGGACACGGCCGGGACGCCGAGCGAGGACACGCCGGCGGCGGAGCACCGGCCGGCGGAGCAGGACAGGTCGGCGGCGCAGGACAGGTCGGCGGAGGCGCCGCGGCCCGGCGACATCGCGAGGGCGGCCCTGCGAGCCGCGGTCGCGGCGGCCCGCTCGACGGGACGGGGCGGGGACGCGGCGGCTGCGGCGGTGGACGTGCGGCCGGCCGGGGGAGCCGAGCACGCCGGGGCAGCCGAGGTGGCCGAAGCACCCGAGGTGACCGGGGGAGCCGGGGCGACCGGCGTGGCCGGGACGGAACCCGCCCCGGGCGAGAGCCCCGCCGGCGGCGCGCCGGCCGGGGAACCGGTGCGCGGGGATGCGTCAGCGGCGGGCACGAGGTCCGCCGCAGGCGAGCCGGGCGATACGGCGGAGGGCCTCGCCGTCGGCGATGTCTCACAGCCGGACACCGAGCGCGCCCCGGCCGACGGCGCGGTCGGCCCGGCCCCCGAGAGCGCCCCCACCGCACCGCCCGCCGAGGCGCGCCCCGCCGAGGGCCGCCCCGCCGAGGGCCGCCCCGGCGACGCCGCCCGGCAGGCGCTGCGCGCGGCCCGCTCGGAGGCGCTGCGCGCCGGGCCCGCGCCGGGCATGCCGCGTGGAGGACGTACCAGGGCACGGGCCGCCGGCTCCGCGGCACGCACCACGCCCGGCCCCGAGCGTCCCGGCGGCGAGTCCGGGACGGTCCGGGCCGAGGCCGCCCGCGAGATGCGGCGATTCCTCACGGACGCCTTCCGCATGCCCTCCTGGGGCGACACCGCCGAAGAGACCGACGACACCGTCACCCCCGCCTCCGACACGCGCCACACCACCGCGCACGACGCGGACTCGGCCGCCGACGCCCCCGCCCCCGCCCCCGCCCCCGCACGAGGCGACCACCCTCCCGCGGACCCCGACCCCGCGGGTGCGGCCGCACCACGGGTCCCCACCACCATGGCCACCCCGCACCGCGACTCCGAACTGCGCCGCACCTTCCCGGCGTTGGGGCCGGGACCGGGTTCCCGGGGGGCTCCGGATCCCGCCGAGACGTGGTGGGGCAACGCCTGGATCGACGCGCTGGAGCGGGGTGCGCTGGACCCCAAGCGGCTCGCCCGCGGCCGGGGTTACGCGGAGCAGGGGAACGTCGACGCGATCACCGTGACCCCCGGGACGGTACTGGCGTACGTGCGCGGCAGCAGACCTCGCCCGTACCGGGTGCAGGTGCGGCTGCGCACGCTGGAGGACGACGACTGGGAGCGGTTCCTGGACGCCGCCGCCGACCGGCCGGGGCACATCGCGGCCCTGCTGGACAAGGAGCTGCCCCAGTCCCTCGCGGACTGCGGTGTGCCCCTGCTGCCCGGGCCCGGCGACCTCGCCCCGCACTGCAGCTGCCCCGACTCCGGTCATCCCTGCAAGCACGCGGCCGCCCTCTGCTACCGGACGGCACGCCTGCTCGACGCCGACCCCTTCGTGCTGCTCCTGCTGCGTGGCCGGGGGGAGAGGGAACTGCTCGACGCGCTCTCGCGCCGCAGCGCCGCCCGCGCGGCCCGGGCGGCGCGGGAGGGTTCGCCGTGCAGCCTGCCCGGCGTCCGTGCCACCGACGCCCTCGCGCCGGGTGGCCGGCCGCCGCTGCCCGCGCCGCTGCCCCCTGTGCCGCACCCCGAGCAGCCCCCGGTGTACCCGGCGGCGCCCGGCGGCCCCGACCCCTTCGCGCTGGACCAGCTCGCGACCGACGCGGCCGCCCGCGCGCACGCGCTGCTCGCCACCGGCCGTGACCCGGTCGGCGAGCTGACGCTCTGGGAGGACGCCGTACGGCTCGCCGCCGCCCGGCCCGGCTCCGGCCTGACCGCGACCAGCCGGGCCCTGTACGCGACGCTCGCGCAGGCCACCGGCCGCACCCCGGCCGACCTGGCCCGCGCGGTGGCCGCCTGGCGCCAGGGCGGTCTGGAGGGCCTGTCCGTCCTCGACGAGCCGTGGGACCCGCCGGCCGGCCGCTTCGACCGGGCCCGCCCGCTGCTGCTCGCCGCCGACCTCCCGGCGTTCCGCCCCTGGCGCAACCGCCTGACCCACCCCCACGGCCGCGTCCAGCTCCGCCTGGGCCGCGACGGCCTCTGGTACGCCTACGAGTCCGAACCCGGCCAGGACGACTGGTGGCCCCGCGGCACCCCGGACCCGGACCCGGTCGGCGCCCTGACGGGCCTCGGCACCCCGGACGATCTGTGACGGCCGGCGGCGCCGGCGTGAGCGGGCGCGCTTCGTGGCAGGTGAAGCCGAGCCGGGTCAGGGGACGCGGAAGAACATCGGAGAAGCCGACGGCTCGACGCGGCCGGACGACGGTCAGGGCGTGAGAGCGAGCACGCCGAGGGCGTAGCCGTGTTCATCGATCAGCCGAGTCCGGTCGATGTACCACGAGGCGCCGCGGTGCGCGGCGAGCTGTGCCCGTGTGACCAGCCCGCGCACCGACGTCCTCGTCCCGGAGTTCATGGAAGAACCTTCCCCGATGCGGCGTATCGAGGAATTCCGGCCGGCGGCGATGGCCGCACAAGGATTCGCGGAAATGAGCCGAATGAAAAGAAGAGCCGGTCCGGGAAATCCGGAAAACGGGAAAATGGCTGGGGCCCGTACCCCAAGAGCACGGGCCCCAGCCACATGATGCGCGAACCGCTGGTTCGCGACGATTCGTGTCAGCGTCAGGCGGGAACGATGTTCTCGGCCTGCGGGCCCTTCTGGCCCTGAGTGACGTCGAAGCTGACCTTCTGGCCTTCCTGAAGCTCGCGGAAGCCACCGTTGCTGATGATGTTCGAGTAGTGGGCGAACACGTCAGCGCCGCCGCCCTCCTGCTCGATGAAGCCGAAGCCCTTTTCCGCGTTGAACCACTTCACGGTGCCAGATGCCATATTGAATCTCCCTTGGGGGGCAGTGCCGGTCTCCGCACTCTGCGAAGCCGAGTCGCCGCGATGATCACCCCTCCGGAAAGATCCGGAAAGCTCTGCAAAGAAAAAATCTCTGGTAACCAAAACTGCAACTGGTATCACGTTAACACAGGCTGGACGGAGAACCTGACGCGTTTTCGGGAGCGACCGGAAATCATCCTCCCGCGCCGGGGTGTATTTCTGTAGTGGCGGGACTAGATATCCGCGCCGTGCTCGTCCAGCTTCCGGCGTATTTCCTGGTTCGTGCGCAGGGCGTCGTCGAGCTGGTCTTCGAGGGAGACGATGCGGCACGCGGCCTCGACGGGGGTGCCCTGGTCGACAAGCCCGCGAGCGCGGGCGGCGATGCGCAACTGGCGGCGGGAGTAGCGGCGGTGGCCGCCTTCCGAACGCAGCGGAGCGATCAGCCCGGCCTCGCCGACGGCGCGGAGAAAGGCCGGGGTGATACCGAGAATGTCCGCGGCCCGCCCCATGGTGTAGGCGGGATAGTCGTCATCGTCGAGGTTGCCGGTGACGGAGACGTTCTCAGCTGGCATGGCACCTTCGTTTCGGGGACGCGGCCAGAGGGGCCCGGTGGTGCCTGGCACCGGCCTCCCAGGGATCCGGCACCATCCGCGTCGTGCGATCACCCTAACGCCGACCGGCACGCACATGTGTGCTCGCCGTGACAGATTTTCCGCAGGGAGATGACGTGCGTCCACGCGCCGGCCGAGGACGTGTGTTCGGCCGGTCGTGGGACCGGGCGGCGGCGGCGCCGGAGGCCGTGCCGCCCGGCTGTGGCTCAGGCGTCGATGATGACGGGGATGATGAGGGGCTTGCGGCGGTGGGTGCGGAACGCCCAGTTCGCCACGGCGCGGGCGAGGAGCTGTTCGAGTTGGTGCGCGTCCCCGACGCCTTCCTCGGCGGCGGTGGCCAAAGTCTTCTCGATGACGGGGACGACCGTTTCGAAGGTGGTGTCGTCGTGGACGAAGCCCCGGGCCAGGAAGTCGGGGGCCTCGGCGAGGGCGCCGGTGTCCGCGTCGACGATCGCCACCACGGTGACCACGCCTTCGGCGGCGAGGGTGAGGCGGTCCTTGAGGGACGCTTCGGTGGCGCCGCCGACTTCCATGCCGTCCACGTAGACGTTGCCGGCGGGGACTTTGCCGGTGATGGACGCGCGCCCGTCGACCAGGTCCACGACGACGCCGTCCTCGGCGATGACGACCCGGTCGGCGTCGACACCGGTGCGGATGGCGAGGTCGCCGTTGGCCCGCAGGTGGCGCCACTCGCCGTGCACGGGCATGACGTTGCGGGGCTTGACGATGTTGTAGCAGTAGACGAGTTCGCCGGCACTGGCGTGCCCGGAGACGTGCACCTTGGCGTTGCCCTTGTGGACCACGTGGGCGCCCCACCGGGTGAGCCCGTTGATCACCCGGTAGATGGCGTTCTCGTTGCCGGGGATGAGGGAGCTGGCGAGCAGGACGGTGTCACCCTTGCCGATGCGGATCATGTGGTCGCGGTTGGCCATCCGTGACAGCGCGGCCATGGGCTCGCCCTGGGAGCCGGTGCACACCAGAGTGATCTTGTGGTCCGGGAGCTTCTCCAGCTCCCTCGTGCTCACGACCAGACCGGAGGGGACCTTCAGATAGCCCAGGTCACGGGCGATGCCCATGTTGCGTACCATCGACCGGCCGACGAAGGCGACCTTGCGGCCGTGCTGGTGGGCGGCGTCCAGGACCTGCTGGATGCGGTGCACGTGGCTGGCGAAGCTGGAGACGATGACCCGTCGCGGCGCGGTGCGCATCACCTGCTCGATCGCCGGGTTCAGCTCCCGCTCGGAGGTGGTGAAGCCGGGTACTTCGGCGTTGGTGGAGTCGGTGAGGAACAGGTCCACGCCCTCCTCGCCCAGGCGGGCGAAGGCACGCAGATCGGTGATGCGGTCGTCGAGGGGGAACTGGTCCATCTTGAAGTCGCCGGTGTGCAGCACCATCCCGGCCCGGGTGCGGATCGCGACCGCCAGGCTGTCGGGGATGGAGTGGTTGACCGCCACGAACTCGCAGTCGAAGGGCCCGAAACCCCGCCGGTCGCCTTCCCGGACCCGCACCGTGCGCGGCCGGATGCCGTGTTCCTTGAGCTTGGCCTCCAGGAACGCCAGCGTGAGCTTGGAGCCGACGACGGGGATGTCGGACCGCTCGCGCAGCAGGTAGGGCACGCCGCCGATGTGGTCCTCGTGGCCATGGGTGAGGACCACGGCCACGATGTCGTCCAGCCGGTCACGGATCGAGGTGAAGTCCGGCAGGATCACGTCCACGCCGGGCTGGGTCTCCTCGGGGAACAGCACGCCGCAGTCGACGATGAGCAGCTTGCCCGCATGCTCGAAGACGGTCATGTTGCGGCCGATCTCACCCAGGCCGCCCAAGGGGATGACCCGCAGCCCTCCTTCGGCAAGGGGCGGGGCGGCTTTGAGTTCGGGGTGCGGATGGCTCATACCCTGACGGTACCCGGAGAGCGGACAGGATGATCCATTGCCTGTGGGTTCCGCTTCTCCCGACGAGGACGGCATCAGGCGTCCCCCCCCCGTCACAGGGGCGTCAGGCGGCGACGAGCTCCCGCTCACGGTCCGGCGTCTTGATCCCGGGCTTCCTGTTCGGCAGCGAGAGCCGGAAGACCTTGCGCCACGCGGAGAACACCTGTCTGGGCAGCGGTCCGGTGACGTACTCCAGCTCGTACTTCTCGAACAGCGCGCGCACCTTCACCGCGACCTCGGCGTACCGGTTGCTCGGCAGGTCCGGGAACAGGTGGTGCTCGATCTGGTGCGACAGGTTGCCGGTCATGAAGTGCATGGCCCTGCTGCCGCTGATGTTCGCCGAGCCCATCATCTGGCGCAGGTACCACTGGCCGCGCGTCTCGTCCTTGATCGACCGGCGCTCGAAGACCTGTACGCCCTCGGGGAAGTGCCCGCACATGATCACGGAGTGGGACCAGATGTTGCGGACCAGGTTCGCGGTGAACGTGGCGGCGAGCGTGGTGAGGAACGACGGGCCCGACAGCAGCGGGTGGATCACGTAGTCCTTGAGTACCTGATTGCGGATCTTGCGGCCCACGGCCCTGGCCCGCGCGCGGAACTCCGGGTTCTTGCGGCGCCGCTTGTGCAGGTTCTCGCCGAGCTCCAGGTCGTACGCCGCGATGCCGTACTCGAAGAAGCAGGCGTTGACGAAGTTCCACAGCGGCTGACCGAGGTGGAGGGGATGCCACTCCTGGTCCTCGTCGACGCGCATGATGCCGTAGCCGAGGTCGTTGTCCTTACCGAGCACGTTGGTGTACGTGTGATGCAGCTCGTTGTGGGAGTGCTTCCACTGGTCGGCCGGTGAGACGTGGTCCCATTCCCAGGTGGTGGAGTGGATCTTCGGGTCCCGCATCCAGTCCCACTGGCCGTGCAGGACGTTGTGGCCGATCTCCATGTTGTCCATGATCTTCGCCACGGACAGACCGGCGGTGCCGAGCACCCACGCGGGCGGGAAGAGCGAGAACAGCAGCACTCCCCTGCTGACCAGCTCGAGCTTGCGCTGCGCCGAGATCACCTTGCGGATGTAGGCGGCGTCCTTCTCTCCGCGGCTGGCGATCACCTCGTCGCGGATCGCGTCCAGCTCGCGGCCGAGCTCCTCGATCTGCTCGGCGGTCAGGTGGGCGGTGGGGTCGATGGCGGTCAAAGTGCTCCTACCGTTCGATGACGCAAGGGCCCGCCGCGGCGGACACACAGGTCTGGATGAGGACGCCCGGCTCGGCCTCGGTGATCTCGCCGGTGCGCAGGTCGCGGACGGCGCCCGCCTTGAGCGGCGTCACGCAGCCGAAGCAGATGCCCATGCGGCACCCGGACGGCATGAGCACGCCGGCCTCCTCGCCGACGTCCAGCAACGGCGTAGCGCCGTCCGCGTCGACGGTCTTGCCGGTGGCGCGGAACGTGACCTCGCCGCCGCCGCATCCGTCGCCGGCGACGGCGACGCCGGGGCGGAAGCGTTCGGTGTGCAGGCGCTCCTGGACGCCGTGCCCGCTCCAGTGCTCTTCGGCGGCGTCGAGCAGGCCTGCGGGCCCGCAAGCCCAGGTCTCGCGCTCGGCCCAGTCGGGCACGAGTTCGTCGAGACGGGCGATGTCGAGCATGCCGTCCGTGTCGGTGTGCACCTCGATGAGCCGCAGCTTCCTGTCCGCGACCAGATCGTGCAGTTCGTCGCGGAAGATCACGTCCTGCGGCCGCGGCGCGCAGTGGACCATGACGACGTCGTCGAACTCGATGTCGCGCAGCATGCCCATCACGGGGGTGATGCCGCTGCCGGCCGTCAGGTGGAGCACCTTGGCGGGCCTGGCCTGCGGCAGCACGAAGTCACCGGTCGCCTGGTCGAGCTGGATCAACGTGCCCGATTTCACCCTGCGGACCAGGTGGTTGCTGACCTTGCCGTCCGGGATCGCCTTCACGGTGATCGTGACGCGGCCGTCCTGGCGGTTCGTCGGCGAGGTGATGGAGTAGGCACGCCACAGGCGCACCCCGTCGACATCGACCCCGATCCGCATGTACTGACCGGCTGTGTGGCCGCGCCAGCCCCGTCCCGGCCTGATCACGACAGTCGCGGCGTCATCCGTCTCGGGGTGCACGGCCTCGATGCGCCCCCGCAGGTCAGCGCCCGCACGCAGGGGGCTGACCAGGTCGAGGTAGTCCGACGGCAGCAGCGGCGTCGTGACCATCTCCAGCAGTTTCCACGCCCTGCTGCGAAGGGCTGCACTCGTCATGACTCCAGCTTGCTGCGTCTCAGGGCGTAAAGTCCTGACCGTAGGGCGTGAATCTGGTAGGTGGAATTGTTCGCAGGGAATAAAAACGTGAGTCGTGTAACCCAGAGGGCCAGCGAACTGGCCCTGGATGAGACCACGGTCACCGCACTTCGGGCCGCGCTGAAGACGACCGCCGACGAGGTCGTCCAGGCGATCATCGACGAGGTCCCTCCCTATGCCAACGCCCTTTCGGGCAGCATGGGCGGCACCATCCGCCGAGCCGTTCGCACCGCGCTCGGGCTCTACCTGGACCTCGCGAGCGGGAACGCCACGGGCGGCGACGGCGGTGACGCGGCCTACGAGCTGGGCCGCGGCGAGGTGCGCGACGGCCGTTCGATGGACGCCCTGCTCAGCGCCTACCGCGTCGGCGCCCGCGTGGCCTGGCGATGCCTGGCGGCGGGCGCCGTGTCCGCAGGTCTGCCCGCCGCCGAGGTCGCCAAGTTCGCCGAGCTGACCTTCGCCTACATCGACGAGCTCTCCGCCGCGAGCGCCGCGGGCCACGCCGACGAACTGGCCGCCCGGGGCAGGGCCCACGAGCGTCACCTCGAACACCTGGCCCGCGACCTCCTCGCCGGCGCGAGCCCGGACGTGCTGCTGGCCTCCGCCCAACGGGCCGGATGGCAGCCTCCGGTCACGCTGACGGCGGTCCTGCTGCCCGCCGCCCAGGCCCGGCCTGCCTACCGCGCGCTCGATCCGAGCACCCTGGTCCTCGACGATCTGCCGGACGCCACCGGTGTGCTGCTCGTCCCCGATTCCGACCGGTCACATCTCTTGCGGCAGCTGACCGAGCGCACCGCCGTGGTCGGCCCGGCCCGGCCGTGGACCCGTGCGTCCGCCTCGTACGCGCGAGCCGTACGCGCGCGCTCCCTCTCCCCTGACTTCCGCGACACCGAGGACCACCTGCCCGAGCTGGTGCTGAGCGCCGACGTGGACGCGTTCGCAGACCTGCGTGTCCGGGCCCTCGCACCGTTGCGCACCCTGCCTGTCGCGACCGCACGGCGGCTGGAGGAGACGTTGCGGGCGTGGCTGCTGCACCAGGGCAGGCGGGAGGAGGTGGCGGCGGCGCTGTTCGTCCATCCCCAGACAGTCCGGTACCGGATGTCGCAGTTGCGGGAGCTGTTTCCGGATCTCGCATCGCCACACCGGGTCCTCGAACTGACGCTGGCGGTCGGTCTCCGGGCCGGTTGACGCGTACCGAGGCACCGGTTCCGATCCGCTGCAGGACTCCTACGGGTGGTCCACCTGGTCGGACCTGTGCAGCCGCAACCCTCGCTGCAGGGGCAGTCCTGAGACGTGAGAGGGTCTGGGGCGTGAGTGAGACACCCCCGAACACCCTGCAATACCGCTTCGACGGGCCGGAAGACGCTCCGGTCCTGATCCTGGGTCCCTCACTGGGTACCACCTGGCACATGTGGGACCGGCAGGTCCCCGAGCTGACGAAGCAGTGGCGGGTCTTCCGGTTCGACCTGCCGGGCCACGGCGGCGCGCCCGCCCGGCCGGCCGGCTCGGTCGGCGAGCTGGCGGAGCGGCTGCTGGCCACCCTGGACGCGCTGGGGGTGCAGCGTTTCGGCTACGCCGGCTGCGCCCTGGGCGGCGCGATCGGCCTGGAGCTGGCGCTGCGCCGCCCCGAGCGGCTCGCCTCGCTCGCGCTGGTCGCCGCCTCGCCCCGGTTCGGCACGGCCGACGAGTTCCGCCAGCGCGGCGTGGTCGTGCGGTCCAACGGCCTCGACCCGATCGCCCGGTCCGCGCCCGACCGCTGGTTCACCGGCGGCTTCGCGGCCGCCCAGCCGGCGATCACCGAGTGGGCCGTGCAGATGGTGCGCACCACCGACCCCGGCTGCTACATCGCCGCCTGCGAGGCGCTCGCCGGGTTCGACGTGCGGCCCGAGCTGGGCCGGGTCGGCGCGCCGACGCTGGTGCTGGTCGGGTCCGACGACCGGGTCACCGGCCCCGCCGAGGCCCGCACCCTGGTCGCCGGGATCCCGGACGCCCGGCTCGCGGTCGTCCCCGGCGCCTCCCACCTGGTGCCGGTCGAGCAGCCCGCCGCCGTCACCGACCTGCTGGTCCGGCACTTCTCCACCGCCTGGCAGCAGCCCTTCGACACCGGCCAGACCGCGCTGCCGGCCGCCCCGGTCAACCCGGCCCTGGCCGCGGCGCCCCAGTTCGCGCCGCGCGCCGAGATCGCCCCCGCCGTCGTACCGCAGGCGCAGCCGTTCGGGGAGCCCGACCGGTACGGGACCGGTCTGAAGGTCCGCCGTGAGGTGCTGGGCGACGCGCACGTGGACCAGGTGCTGGCACAGGCCGACGACTTCTCCGGCGACTTCCAGGAGCTCGTCACCCGCTACGCCTGGGGCGAGGTCTGGGACCGGCCGGGCCTCGACCGCCGTACCCGCAGCTGTGTGACGCTCACCGCGCTGGTGGCCGGCGGGCACCTGGAGGAGCTGGCCGCCCACACCCGCGCCGCCCTGCGCAACGGCCTCACGCCGGACGAGATCAAGGAGGTGCTGCTGCAGGCCGCCGTGTACTGCGGCGTCCCGGCGGCGAACAGCGCCTTCCGGGTGGCCCAGCAGGTCATCCGCGAGGAGACCACGCCCACGGAGTGAGTCCCCGGCCGCCGCGCCCGGCAGGATGGGGAGACATGAAGCTCACCAAGAAGTCCCACGCCTGCGTCCGTCTGGATAAGGACGGGCGCACGCTCGTCCTCGACCCCGGCGGGTTCACCGAGCGGGACGCGGCCGTCGGCGCGGACGCGATCCTGGTCACGCACGAGCACCCGGACCACTTCGACGAGGGCCGGCTGCGGGCGGCGCTGGAGGCGAACCCGGCCGCCGGGGTCTGGACCCTGCGGGCCGTCGCGGACCGGCTCGCGGCGGCCTTCCCCGGCCGGGTGCACACCGTCGGCCACGGCGACACCTTCACCGCCGCCGGCTTCGACGTCCAGGTCCACGGCGAACTGCACGCGGTGATCCACCCCGACCTGCCGCGCATCACCAACGTCGGCTACCTGATCGACGACGGCAGGGTCTTCCACCCGGGCGACGCCCTCACCGTCCCCGGGCGGCCCGTCGAGACACTGCTGGCCCCGGTGCAGGCCCCGTGGAACAAGATCGCCGAAGTGATCGACTACGTCCGCGAGGTCGCGCCGGAACGCGTCTACGACGTCCACGACGCCCTGCTCACCGATCTGGCGCGGCCGATCTACGACACCCACCTCGGCAACCTGGGCGGCGCCGAGCACCTGCGGCTGGCCCCCGGAGCCTCCGCCGAGGTCTGACGCGCGGCCGTCCGCGCTGTCGTACCCGCCGGGTAGGTTGTGAGGCATGCGCATCGCGACCTGGAACGTGAACTCGATCACCGCCCGCCTCCCCCGGCTGCTCGCCTGGCTGGAGAGCAGCGGCACCGACGTGCTCTGCCTCCAGGAGGCCAAGATCGCCGAGGAGCAGTTCCCGTTCGAGCAGCTGCGCGAGCTGGGCTACGAGGCGGCGGTGCACGCCACCGGCCGGTGGAACGGTGTGGCGGTGCTCTCCCGCGTCGGCCTGGAGGACGTCGTCAAGGGACTGCCCGGCGACCCGGGCTACGACGGGGCGACCGAGCCGCGCGCCGTCTCGGCGACCTGCGGCCCGGTCCGGGTCTGGTCGGTGTACGTGCCCAACGGCCGCGAGGTGGAGCACCCCCACTACGCCTACAAGCTCCAGTGGTTCGAGGCGCTGAAGGCCGCCGTCGCCGGCGACGCGGCCGGCAGCCGCCCGTTCGCCGTGCTGGGCGACTACAACGTGGCGCCGACGGACGACGACGTCTTCGACCGGGCCGCCTTCGAGGGCTCCACCCACGTCACCCCGGCCGAGCGGGCCGCGCTGGCCTCGCTGCGCGGGACGGGCCTGACGGACGTCGTGCCGCGGCCGCTGAAGTACGACCACCCCTACACGTACTGGGACTACCGCCAGCTCTGCTTCCCCAAGAACCGCGGCATGCGCATCGACCTGGTGTACGGCAACGAGCCGTTCGCCAAGGCCGTCCAGGACGCCTACGTCGACCGCGAGGAGCGCAAGGGCAAGGGCGCGTCCGACCACGCGCCGGTGGTGGTCGACCTGGACGTCTGATGCCAGGCTTGGCCCATGAACATTCCGTTCCTGGGCCACCGGCACGACAGAAGCGGTACGGCGGCGCTCCCGGCCGACCCCGAGTCGATCGCCGCGCTCCTGTCCGAGTGCGAACTGCTCCGCTCCCAGGCGGACGAGGCCGGCGTCCGGCTCGACGACACCCCGGCCTCACTGGAGGCGCTGGACCAGGTGGTCCCGCGCTGGCGCGACGACGCGGAGATCCTGCCCCGGCTCGGCAACGACGCGGGGCTGTACCTGGGCACGGTCGTCGTGCGCACGGTGGCCGGCGCCGCCTGGCGGATCAGGCCCGACGGCGAACCCGTCGTACGGCTCGCCTCGGGCCGTGAGGTGGAGGTGGTGGAGTCCGGCCGGGAGTGGGCCACCAGCGGCGTCCCCGAACTGTCCCAGCTCTACGCGGAGGTCTCCGAGCTCTGAGGCGGACGGGGAGCCGCGCGCCGGAGCCCCGCCCCGCGCATGCGACACGTACCCGTGACACATGAATGCGACAAACCTCACGTATGCGGCGTAAATACGGCTAATGCCCGCAAGGTGCGTGTCGCCCCCCAGGGACCCCGGCGGCTGGATAGTTTGCGGGCCGACAGTCCTCGACACGAAACGCCAGGCCGGAGAGCGGATGGGGGGCCGCGGACGGACACCGGGAGACGCAACCCGGCAGACCTCGACTACGCTTTGCCGTTCATCCCCTTGTGGTGACGGCGGCCCCGCCGGCCCACGACAGGATGACGCCACTGCCGGTGGGGTACCCCCCACGGCCCTGAAACCGTAGGGGGCGGCAGTACACACGGGCCAGGCTCGTCCGGCGGCAGCCGGAGATCACTGCTCGCGCAGGGGGACGGACACGTATGACGGGTCGTCCGACGGCGAGGAGAAGGTCAGCTGCGCGCCGGACGGGTTGTGCTCGATGTAGAGCGGGTCGACCGTGTCGACCACCAACGCGAGCCGGTGCCCGGCCGGGACGTCGTAGGCGGTGGAGAACAGGTCCAGGTCGACGCCGAACGGCTCGCCGGGGGTGCGCCCGTACCAGGTGTACGGCGCGTTGGTCACCAACTTGCCGAAGCCCAGCGGCCCGACGTCGTACAGATAGGCGAT
Organism: Streptomyces collinus Tu 365; assembly: GCF_000444875.1. Classification (NCBI taxonomy): domain Bacteria; kingdom Bacillati; phylum Actinomycetota; class Actinomycetes; order Kitasatosporales; family Streptomycetaceae; genus Streptomyces; species Streptomyces collinus. The sequence goes on from NC_021985.1 coordinate 6,807,612, forward strand.
CAGGGTGCCGCTCTCCTTGGTCGGGGTGAGCGTGGTGTGCAGCGTGGCCGTGCCGCGCACCCGCTGCGGGGCGCCGTACCGCTCCGACTGCCACACCGCCGCCCAGCGGCGCGGCAGCAGCGGGATCGAGGCCATGGGCGGCAGTTGGGCGACCTGGTCCAGGATGGAGGACAGGAAGACGATCCCGCCGTCCGCGCCCGAGTCGACGTTGGCGTGGATGGTGCTGGAGCCCGCGAGGGCGATCTTCAGGCGGGTCGCGCCGACCGACTTCCAGTCCGGGTAGCCCTCGTACCCGCCCGCGCTGCGGGACTTGAGCTGGACCGGCTGCTCGCGCTCGATGCCGTTGCCGACCCCCTTGAGGTAGTGGTCGAACCAGCGCCCGGTGTCCGTCCACACGTCGTTGGGGAGCCCGAACAGGCCGGTCAGTTCGGCGGTCGCGTGGTCGCCCGGGCGCATCTCCAGCCGCTTGGGGACCGTCAGTTTCTCGTAGAAGTCGGCGTACTGGTTCGCCGGGAAGACGGTGTCGCCCCAGGCGTTGGCGAGCATGACCGCGGTGCCGTTGCTGTTGAGCTGGTCGACGTAGGTCGCGACGGAACGTTTCCGCCCCCAGTCGATCATCTCCTGCTCCTTGCTCAGGTTCGAGGCGTAGAAGTTGTCGAAGATCTGCCGCAGTTCGGGGCTCTCGTGGCCGGTGACGACGCCCGCGCCGTCCAGCAGGGCCCCGGCCTGGACGTGCTGGGTGCGGCCCGAGTAGATCGAGGAGATCAGGTCGGCCCAGCCGCTGAGTGCGGCGACCGCCTTGATGCGCTTGTCGTGGGCGGCGGCCAGCAGGCTGATGCCGGCGCCGTAGGAGACGCCCGCCATGCCGATGTGGCGCGGGTCGGACGGTGTGTGGTCCAGCGCCCAGTCGATCACCTTGGAGGCGTCCGCTGTGTCCGGCGGACCGGCCACTTCTATCTCGCCGCCGGACTGCCAGAACCCGCGCACGTTGTAGGTGAGGACCACGTACCCGGAGTCGGCGAGCTTCTGCGCCTGCGCGAGGTACTCCGCCTGCGGCAGGCCCCAGCTCGTGGGCAGCACGATGAGCGGGTAGGTGTGCGTGCCGTCGGCGTCCTCGGGCGTCACGACGTTCGCCTTCAGCACGGTGCCGCCCTCGCCCGTGATGTCCACGAAGCGCACGGACGGCGCGGCCTGGGCGCCCGGGGCCAGGCCGACGACGCCGCCGGCGAGCAGGGCGGCGCTGACGGCGCCGGCGGCTGAGGTGCGCACGGTGGTGCGACCACGTCCCATGGGTCACTCCTCGACTGGTGACAGAAGAAAGTGACCCGACGGTAACCGGAGGACCTTACCCTAAGTAACCCGTGGGTAAGTTACGTACGGGTAAAGGTTGTTGACGTCACGACCGCAGGACGTCACGACGTCCGCTGCGCGGCGCTCGGCTCCTCGGCCGCCGGAAGGGGTGCCTGCGCCGCCCGGGTCACGTCCGCCACCAGCTCCACCAGATCGGGGCCGTACGCCTGGGAGTTGACCACCTTCAGCAGCAGCACGAAGGAACCCTTGCCGTGCTTGCGGCTCAACCGCTCGTGGTTGCGGGCGAGATAACGGGTCGCGGCCTGGTTGGTGATGGCCCGCTGACCGCAGAAGAGGAACACCGGCCGGGCCGGCCGGCCGGCGGTGAGCCGGGCCAGCAGCACGTACTCCGTGACGCCGGCCTCCATCCGGTACAGCTCGCCGCCGATGCGGAACGCGCCGCGGTCCGGCCCCGGTTCGGCGTCGACGTTCACCCGCACCCCCGGCAGCATCGCCGACATGTGGGCCAGCATCCGCCGGTTGGAGGCGGGGCCGCCCACACAGAACTCGGTGCGCTCGCCGAACCCCTGCTGCATCGCGTCCTGCGTCACCATCTGCATGTGCGCCCCGCACTCCTTGATCAGGGCGGAGAGTTCGAGGAGCGCGAACACGTCGAAGCGGTGGACGGCCAGGTCGGCCGTCGCCGGGTCGCGGTTGACCACCAGCAGCGACTCCGCGTGCTCCGGCAGGCCGAAGAACGCCTGCTTGCGCCGCAGCCTGCGGCGCCACAGGGAGGTGCGGGCCAGCCAGCCCAGCGCGGCACTGATGCCGGTCGCCAGGACACCCAGGACGATGTTGCGCACGTCGTCGTTCATGGCCGCGCATGCTAGCGGGCCCGGACACCGCCTACGTACCCGTGTTCGAGGTGTGAGCCCGGTGCCGCACGTGACGGAGGCGTACTGTCGGTACTGCGGCAATCTCGTTACGCTGCGCGGACTGTCCCAGCAGGAGGTACGGATGGGTCGTCCTGGCACGCGGAAACTGGCGGTTCTGGCGGTCTCGGCCGCCATGGTGTCGGTGGGAGCGGCCGCGCCGCCCGCCGCACCGGCGAGCGGCAGGGTCACGAAGGTCCCGGTCGCCGTCGGCTACGGCGGCGCGGTGGCCAGCGTGGACGCCGACGCCACCGCCGCCGGCATCGAGGTGCTCAAGAAGGGCGGCAACGCGGTCGACGCGGCCGTCGCCACGGCCGCCGCGCTCGGCGTCACCGAGCCCTACTCCGCCGGCATCGGCGGGGGCGGCTACTTCGTCTACTACGACGCCCGCTCGCGCACGGTGCACACCATCGACGGCCGCGAGACCGCGCCGCAGTCCGCCGACTCCGGCCTGTTCCTGGAGAACGGCAAGCCGCTCGCCTTCAACGACGCCGTCAGCAGCGGACTGAGCGTCGGCACCCCGGGCACGCCCGCCACCTGGCAGAAAGCGCTGGACGAGTGGGGCAGCAAGGGGCTCGGCACCGTCCTGAGGCCCGCCGAGCGGATCGCGCGCGACGGCTTCACCGTCGACGACACCTTCCGTTCGCAGACCGCCTCCAACGAGACCCGCTTCCGCTACTTCCCGGACACCGCCAGGCTGTTCCTGCCGAACGGCCGGCTCCCGGTCGTCGGCTCCCGGTTCCGCAACCCCGAACTCGCCCGCACCTACGAGGAGCTGGGCCGCCGGGGCACCGGCGCGATCTACCGCGGGGCCATCGGCGACGACATCGTCAAGACGGTGGAACACCCGCCGGTGGACCCCGCCTCCGGCTGGAACGCCCGCCCGGGCAAGCTGGCCGAGAAGGACCTCGCCGTCTACCGCGCCAAGCTCCAGGCGCCCACCAGGACGTCGTACCGCGGTCTGAACGTCTACTCCATCGCGCCCTCCTCCTCCGGCGGCACGACCGTCGGCGAGGCCCTCAACATCCTGGAGAACACCGACCTCTCCAAGGCGAGCGAGGTGCGGTACCTGCACCGCTTCATCGAGGCCAGCCGCATCGCCTTCGCCGACCGCGGCCGCTGGGTCGGCGACCCCGCCTTCGAGGACGTGCCGACGAGGGAACTGCTCTCCCAGCGGTTCGCCGACTCGCGCGCCTGCCTGATCAAGGACGACGCCGTCCTCACCAGCCCGCTCGCACCGGGCGACCCGCGCCACCCGGCCGCCTGCGGCAAGGGCGGCACCGCCGCCCCCACGACCTACGAGGGCGAGAACACCACCCACCTCACGGTCGCCGACAAGTGGGGCGACGTGGTGTCCTACACGCTCACCATCGAGCAGACCGGCGGCAGCGGCATCACCGTGCCCGGCCGCGGCTTCCTGCTCAACAACGAGCTGACCGACTTCTCCTTCGCCCCGGCCAACCCGGCCGTGCACGACCCGAACCTGCCGGGCCCGGGCAAGCGGCCGCGCTCGTCCATCTCGCCGACCATCGTGCTCGACGGGCACGACCGGCCGGTGGTGGCGCTCGGTTCGCCCGGCGGCGCGACCATCATCACCACCGTGCTGCAGACCCTGACCGGGTTCCTCGACCGGCACCTGCCGCTGGTCGACGCCATCGCCGCACCGCGCGCCAGCCAGCGCAACGCGGCCCAGACCGAACTCGAACCGGCCCTGTACGACAGCCCCCTGCGCGCCCGTCTCGAAGCCCTCGGGCACAGCTTCAAGCTCAATCCCGAGATCGGCGCGGCAACCGGCGTGCAGCGGCTGCCGGACGGCAGGTGGCTGGCCGCCGCCGAGAAGGTACGGCGCGGCGGCGGCTCGGCGATGGTGGTGCACCCGGCGCCGTAGCGCCGGCCGCGGGCTGCGGGGGTCGTGGGGTCATGACGAACGCGGCGGCCACGGCGAACGCGGCGGCCAGGGCGACAGCGGTGGTTCACCCGCGGTGAGCCACCGCCCGCGCGTCGGCCAGGGCGGCCGCGGCGCGACCGCGGTGACCGCTCCCTCGGGACCCTACGACTCCGGAGGGAGCGGCGGCGCCTCCTGGGCCGGTTCCGGGGCGGGCGGTGCGGGCGGTGGGGGCGGCTCGGCGCGGAAGTCCAGCCGCCCGTCCGCCACGTCGACGGTGACCCGGCCGCCCGCCGCGATCGTGCCGTTCAGCAGCAGCCGCGAGAGCTGGTTGTCGACCTCCCGCTGGATGGTGCGGCGCAGCGGGCGGGCGCCGTACTCCGGCTGGTAGCCGCGCTCGGCGAGCCAGTCGACGGCCGCGTCGGTGAACTCCACCGAGACGTTCTGGCCGTCCAGCAGCCGCCGGGTGCCCTCCAGCAACAGGTTGGTGATCTGCCGCAGTTGCTCGCTCGTGAGTTGCCGGAAGACGACGATCTCGTCGATGCGGTTGAGGAACTCCGGCCGGAAGTGCTCCCGCAGCGGCCGCAGGATCCGCTCCCGCCGCGCCTCCTCGTCCGCGTCCGCGCCGCCCGGTCCGAAGCCGATCCCGGCGCCGCGCCGGGTGATCGCCTCGGAGCCGAGGTTGCTCGTCATCACGATGACCGTGTTGGTGAAGTCCACCGTCCGGCCTTGAGAATCGGTGAGCCGGCCGTCGTCCAGCACCTGCAGCAGGATGTTGAAGACGTCCGGGTGGGCCTTCTCCACCTCGTCGAGCAGGAGCAGCGAGTACGGATGCCGCCGCACCACCTCGGTGAGCTGCCCGGCCTCCTCGTGGCCGACGTACCCGGGCGGGGCGCCGACCAGCCGGGAGACGGTGTGCCGCTCCTGGTACTCGCTCATGTCCAGCCGGACCATGCGGTCCTCGCTGCCGAACAGGGCCTCGGCGAGCGCGCGGGCCAGTTCGGTCTTGCCGACGCCGGTGGGGCCGAGGAACAGGAAACTGCCGATCGGCCGGTTCGGGCTGGACAGCCCGGCGCGCGAGCGCAGCACCGCCTCGGCGACCACGCTCACGGCCTCCTCCTGGCCGACCACCCGCTGGTGCAGGTGCTGCTCCAGGCCGAGCAGCCGCTCCTTCTCCTCCTGGGTCAGCCGGCTGACCGGGATGCCGGTCTGCCGGGACACCACCTCGGCGATGGCCTCCGCCGTCACCTCCAGGTCCATCCCCTCGTCGGCCTCGTCACCGCCGCTGGCCTCGGCGATACGGCCCTTCAGCTCGCCGATCCGGTCGCGCAGTTGCGTGGCCCGCTCGTACTGCTCGTCGGCGACCGCCTGGTCCTTGTCGCAGACGAGCTGCTCGACCTCGCGCTCCATCGCCCGTACGTCCGTGCCCTTCGTCCGCGAGCCGAGCCGCACCCGGGCGCCGGCCTGGTCGATCAGGTCGATCGCCTTGTCGGGCAGGCGCCGGTCGGTCAGATAGCGGTCGGACAGCTCCACGGCCGCCACCAGCGCCTCGTCGGTGTAGCGGACCTGGTGGTGGGCCTCGTACCGGTCGCGCAGGCCGCGCAGGATCTCGATGGCGTCCTCGACCGTCGGCTCGGGCACCAGGATCGGCTGGAAGCGGCGGGCCAGCGCCGCGTCCTTCTCGATCCGCCGGTACTCCTCCAGCGTGGTCGCGCCCACGACGTGCAGCTCGCCCCGGGCGAGCGCGGGCTTGAGGATGTTGCCCGCGTCCATCGAGCCGCCCTCGCCGCCGCCGCCCGCGCCGACGACGGTGTGCAGCTCGTCGATGAAGACGATGAGCCGGTCGGAGTGGGCGCGGATCTCCTCCACGATGCTGTTCAGGCGCTCCTCGAAGTCGCCCCGGTAACGGGTGCCGGCGACGACCCCCGTCAGGTCGAGCGCCACGACCCGCCGGCCGGCCAGGATGTCCGGTACGTCGCCGTCCACGATCCGCTGGGCGAGTCCCTCGACGATCGCCGTCTTGCCGACGCCCGCGTCGCCGATCAGCACGGGGTTGTTCTTGCCGCGCCGGGACAGCACCTCGATGGTCTGCTCGATCTCCGTGTCGCGGCCGATGACGGGGTCGACACGGCCCTCCCGGGCCATCTCGGTCAGGTCCCGGCCGTACTTGTCCAGCGTGGGCGTGGTGGTGGGCCTGCGGGTCTCCGGCCGCGTCTGGGTGGCCTCCGGCGTCTCGGGCGGCAGCGAGTTCGCCGAGAAGCGGGCCGCGTTCAGGATGTGGCCCGCCGCGGAGTCCGGGTTCGAGGCGAGCGCGCTCAGCACGTGCTCCGGGCCGATGTACCCGGCGCCGCTGGCCCGCGCCATGTCGTGCGCGTCCAGCAGGGCCCGCTTGACGGCCGGGGTGAGCGACAGCGAGGTCGGCGGCGGCAGCTCCCCGGGCGGGTGCTGGACGGGGCCCGAGCGGTGGTCGATCTCCGTCGCGAGCGAGTCGGGATCGGCTCCGGCGCGGCTCAGCAGGCTCCGCGTGGGCTCGGCCGACAGGGCCGCGCGCAGCAGGTGCTGGGTGTCCAGGTCCCGGCTGCCGTGCTCGACGGCGTACACCGCGGCCCCTCTGACCAGCTCGCGGGCCGGCTGGCTGAGCAGGCGGCCGATGTCGATGTGCCTCGGGCCGGGCCGGGCGTTGCCCGACCCGCCGAAGAAGCGGGCGAAGAACTCGCCGAAGGGGTCCTCCGGGCCGTTGTAGCCGCTGGTCATCGTTTCGTTTCCTTCGCAGACGACGTGCGGAGCGGCCGGGTAACCCGGGGGCGGGCCGCTCATGCCACGATGACACGAGCTTCTGCGAAGGGCATGTGCGGAGGGCTCCGCCGGCCGGGTGGGGGATTGGGTGCGTGGGGTGCGGCCCCCCCCGGAGCCGGGTCAGAAGGCGCCCCGCCGCTCACCCGGGCGGCTCGCGCCGCCAGTCCGAGCAAGCCCTCAGCCGTCCTCCCGGGCCGTCAGGACGCGGGGACCCTGCGGGGTGATCGCCACCGTGTGTTCGGCGTGGGCGGCTCGGGAGGCGTCCGTGGTGCGGAGGGTCCAGCCGTCGTCCGCCTCGTAGTAGCCGTCCTTGCCGCTCGCGATCAGCATCGGCTCGATCGCCAGGGCCATCCCCGCCCGCAGCGGAAGCCCCCGGCCGGGCCGGCCCTCGTTCGGCACGTCCGGCGCCTCGTGCATCCGGCGGCCGATGCCGTGACCGCCGAAGCCCGCAGGGATGCCGTAGCCGGCGCCCCGGCACACCTGGCCGACGGCGTGCGCGATGTCGCCGATGCGGTTGCCCACGACGGCGGCCGCGATGCCGGCCGCCAGGGCGCGCTCGGCCGTCTCGACCAGGCGCAGGTCCGCGGGGCGCGGACGGCCGACCACGAAGCTGGTCGCCGAGTCGCCCACCCAGCCGTCCAGCTCGGCGCCGCAGTCGACGGAGAGCAGGTCGCCGTCGCGCAGACGGTAGCCGGTGGGGATGCCGTGCACGATCGCGTCGTTGACGGAGGCACAGATCACCGCGGGGAAGGGGGTCGCGGCGAAGGACGGGCGGTAGCCGAGGAAGGGGGAGGTCGCCCCGGCCTCGCGCAGTACCTCCCGGGCCACCTCGTCCAGCTCCAGCAGGGAGACGCCGACGCGGGCGGACCGGCGCACGGCCGTCAGGGCCCGCCCGACGACCTGTCCCGCGGCGTGCATCGCGTCGATCGATGTGTCCGTCTTCAGTTCCACCATGCCAATTACTATACCGGTATTTGAATAGGGTCGATGGTGGTGGGTGCGGTATTAGAATGGGCGGCATGGTGCGCACCCCCCTCACCCCCGAAGAGCGCGAGCGCGGCGAACGGCTCGGGCGGTTGCTGCGCGAGGCCCGTGGCCCCCGCAGCATGGCCGAGGTCGCGGCCGAGGCGGGCGTCTCCGCCGAGACCCTCCGCAAGATCGAGACCGGGCGGGCGCCGACCCCCGCCTTCTTCACCGTCGCCGCGCTGGGCGCGGCGCTCGGGCTGTCCATGGACGAGCTGGCGGCCCGGTGCGCCCCGGTGGGCGTCTGACGCGCGCCGCGGGGAGTGCGGCGAAGGGGTGCCCGCACGCTTCCCGAAAACTCTGCGTAGCCGTCCCGTAACACAACTGGTGTTGCCTACCGACCGGAGCGCTGGCGATCGGGCGGGAGTCGGGCATGTCGGTGGATCAACCCCCCAAAGGAGTAAGGGAGTTCGCGAACTACCTGGACGGCTTCCTGGAGCGCCTGAGGCAGGACGGGGGCTGGTGCGGGGTCTTCTGGCGGCGCGATCCGGAGGGCATGCGGGCCTGCCTCGACGGGCTCGAGGTGCCGCCGTGGGACGTGATGGAGGCGCTGCTGCAGGATCTGGCCGCCGCGTACGGCCCCGCGGCGGCCGCGGCGGAGCGGGAGCGCGCGCTGCTCCTGCACAGGGCCGCCGTCGCCGCGTGCGACGCGCTGCCCGGCGCCCGGGACGCCCTCGCCGACCGCCTCGACGTGATGCTCCGCACGCAGCGGTACGCCGTCGAGCGCCAGGCGGAGCTCGCGCTCCTGCTCGCCGCGGCGAGCACCCGCGAGGAGGCCGACGCCCTGCGCGTCGACATCGCCTGGGCCCACGACGACCACGACCGGGCCGCTGCCCGCTGCGCCGCTCTCCGGGCCCGCCTGACCGCCCTGGACCGGCCGGCGGCCCCGGGCGACGACGGCCGGCCCACCGGAGCCGAACCGCCCCGCACCACCGGCGGGCACCCCGCCCCGGGGCACACCCGCCCCGCCGGCCCCGGCGGAGCCCCCGCTGCCGGTCCCACGCCAGGCGCGGAAGAGTTCGGGCCGCCGGCATCCCGTACCCACGAACCCCCGGCTCCCGCCGCCGTCTTCGCCCCCGGTCCGGCGGGTTCCGGCGCGCAGGCACCCCGGCTCACCGACCGGCGTCCGACGTCATCCGACGCTTCCGCCCCCGCCGCCGTCTTCGCCTCCGGTCCGGCGGGTTCCGGCGCGTTGGTGTCCGGCGTTCCCGACTCCACGGATGCCGGTGCCGGGCTGTCTCCACGGGGCACCGGTCGGTCGCGCGGGCCGACCTCCGCTGCGGGTGCGGCAGCGTCCGGCGCCCCGGCCCCCGGCGCCCCGGACGCAGTCCTCACCCCCGCCCCGTCGGCGTCCGGTGCCCCGGGTGCCACGGTGTCCGGTGGCGCGCAGAGTTCCTGGTTCGCGGAGCGGGACGGTGCCCCGGCTCCCCGGCCCGAGCCGTCCGGTGCCCCGGGTGCCACGGCGTCCGGGGGCGCGCAGGCTTCCTGGTTCGCGGAGCGGGACGGTGCCCCGGCTCCCCGGCCCGAGCCGTCCGGTGCCCCGGGTGCCACGGCGTCCGGGGGCGCGCAGACTGCCTGGTTGACCGAGCGGAGCAGCGCCGCCGTTCCCCGGCGCGAGTCGTCCGGTGTCTCCGGGGTCGCTGCCGCCGGGGCCGATGCCGGGCGCCGTCGTTCGCTGCCTGCCGGGGACGGATCGTCCGCCCCCGGAGGCAAGGCGCGCAAACGTCGGCGCGGAAGTGCCCGGTTCGCCGGGATGGTGGAGGACGAAGGGGGCGCCGTCGTCGTGCCGCAGGCGTCCGGTGGGGCTCCGGGGCGGGGGCGCGGGGCCCGGTTCGCCGGGGCGGGGGAGCAGGTGGCGACCGGCGCGGCGACGCGGGAGGCCGCCCCGGAGGCGGATCCCGCCGCGGAGGCCGCCGTCGCCGTGGCCGTACGGGCGCTGGGGCGGCTGCGGGCGGAGGGCCGCAGCGGCGAGGCGCACGCGCTGCTCGTCGAGTGCGCGCACTGGCCCGCCGCCCGCCTGCCCCCGCTCGCCGACGCCCTGGAGCCCGCCGGGCTCGGCGCCGACTGGGGCACCCTGCTGTGGGAGGCCGCCTCGCTGCCCGCCGAGCCGCTGGTCGCCGCCGCCGAGGCGCTGACCGCGGCCGGGAGACCCGCCGACGGGCGGCAGCTGCTGCGTCAGGGCGTCGCCAGACCGGCCGCCGAGCTAGGTGCCGCCGTGCTGGGGCTGGACACGCAGGGGCGGGGGCGGGAGGCGCTGGCCCTGCTGGACGCCTACGTCCGCGTCCGTCCACCGGAGGAGGCCGCCCGCAGCGCCGCCGCCGACCCCGGCCGCCTCGTGCCCCTGCTGCTGCGGGCTGCGCGGGGCGTCTCGGAGGAGCGCGAGTGGGACCTGCTGCACGCCCTGCGGGTCGCGGGCCTCACCGCCTGACCGGCCCCGCGGCCCGGCCTCGACCGTCCCCGCGGCCCACCCCTCTGACCGCTCCCGCCCCACCCCCGCATCACCTCGCCGATCACCCTAAGGAGTGTGAAACGAGATCGACTCAGCGGGTTGACGACGATGGTCTTGGCAAGGGCCCCGGCGAGGCTTACTTTCGTCCCTCTACGGGCCGTTTCTACGGGCGTAGAGGCTCGGACGTCGCGTCGAAGGAGCAGCTCATGGCCAACGTCGTACGTGCCGCACTGGTCCAGGCCACCTGGACCGGCGACACCGAGTCCATGGTGGCGAAACACGAGGAGCACGCCCGCGAGGCGGCCCGCCGGGGCGCGCGGATCATCGGCTTCCAGGAAGTCTTCAACGCCCCCTACTTCTGCCAGGTCCAGGAGCCGGAGCACTACCGCTGGGCCGAGCCGGTGCCCGACGGCCCGACCGTCCGCCGGATGCGGGCCCTCGCCCGCGAGACCGGCATGGTGATCGTCGTACCGGTCTTCGAGGTCGAGCAGTCCGGCTTCTACTACAACACCGCCGCCGTGATCGACGCCGACGGCAGCTACCTCGGCAAGTACCGCAAGCACCACATCCCCCAGGTCAAGGGCTTCTGGGAGAAGTACTACTTCAAACCGGGCAACGCCGGCTGGCCCGTCTTCGACACCGCCGTCGGCAAGGTCGGCGTCTACATCTGCTACGACCGCCACTTCCCCGAGGGCTGGCGCCAACTCGGTCTGGGCGGCGCCCAGCTGGTCTACAACCCCTCCGCCACCCACCGCGGCCTGTCCTCGCACCTGTGGCAGCTCGAACAGCCCGCGGCGGCCGTCGCCAACGAGTACTTCGTCGCCGCCATCAACCGCGTCGGCCAGGAGGAGTACGGCGACAACGACTTCTACGGCACGAGCTACTTCGTCGACCCGCGCGGCCAGTTCGTCGGTGACGTCGCCAGCGACAAGGCAGAGGAACTCGTCGTCCGTGACCTGGACTTCGACCTCATCGAGCAGGTGCGGCAGCAGTGGGCCTTCTACCGCGACCGCCGCCCCGACGCCTACGAAGGGCTGGTGCAGCCGTGAACGACCTCTACGCCCGCCACCGCAACGTCCTGCCGGACTGGCTCGCCCTCTACTACGACGAGCCGCTGGAGATCACGCACGGCGAGGGCCGCCACGTCTGGGACTCCGCGGGCAACAGGTACCTGGACTTCTTCGGCGGCATCCTCACCACCATGACCGCGCACGCCCTTCCCGAGGTGACCAAGGCGGTCAGCGAGCAGGCCGGCCGGATCATCCACTCCTCGACGCTCTACCTCAACCGGCCGATGGTCGAACTCGCCGAGCGCATCGCCCAGGTGAGCGGCATCCCGGACGCCCGGGTCTTCTTCACGACCTCCGGCACCGAGGCCAACGACACCGCCCTGCTGCTCGCCACCGCCTACCGGCGCAGCAACACGGTCCTGGCGATGCGCAACAGCTACCACGGCCGCTCCTTCAGCACCGTCGGCATCACCGGCAACCGCAGCTGGTCCCCGACCTCGCTGTCCCCGCTGCAGACCCTCTACGTGCACGGCGGCGTCCGCCACCGGGGCCCCTTCGCCGACCTCGACGACCGCGCCTTCATCGACGCCTGCGTGGCGGACCTCCGGGACGTCCTCGGGCACACCCGCCCGCCGGCCGCGCTGATCGCCGAACCCGTCCAGGGCGTCGGCGGCTTCACCTCGCCCCCGGACGGCCTCTACGCCGCCTTCCGTGAGGTGCTGAACGCCCACGGCATCCTGTGGATCTCCGACGAGGTGCAGACCGGCTGGGGGCGCACCGGCGAGCACTTCTGGGGCTGGCAGGCGCACGCCCGCAGCGGCCCGCCGGACATCGTCACCTTCGCCAAGGGCATCGGCAACGGCTCGTCCATCGGCGGCGTGATCGCCCGCGCCGAGATCATGAACTGCCTGGACGCCAACAGCATCTCGACCTTCGGCGGCACCCAGCTCACCATGGCCGCGGGCCTCGCCAACCTCACCTACCTCCTCGAACACGACCTCCAGGGCAACGCCCGGCGCGTCGGCGGACTGCTCATCGAGCGGCTGCGGGCCGTCGCCGCCCAGCTCCCCGGGGTCCGCGAGGTGCGCGGGCGGGGACTGATGATCGGCGTCGAACTCGTCAGGCCCGGCACCGACGAGGCCGACCCGCGGGCGGCCGCGGCCGTCCTGGAGGCGGCCCGCGAGGGCGGGCTGCTCATCGGCAAGGGCGGCGGCCACGACACCAGCGCCCTGCGCATCGCCCCGCCGCTGTCGCTGACCGTCGCGGAGGCCGAGGAGGGCGCCGCGATCCTCGAATCCGCCCTGAGGAGCACGTACTAGAGAACGGGTGCACGGACATGACCACCACCTGGGACTCCCGGCACGTCCACGCCCCGGAACCCGCCCTCTCCGTCCGGCAGGTGCTCACCTTGGAGCGGGTCCAGGCCGGGGAGCCCGAGGTGGTGGCCGGAGCGGCGCAACTGGACCGGCCCGTGCGCTGGGTGCACGTCGCCGAGGCCGCGGACGTCGGCGTGATGCTGCGCGGTGGCGAGATGGTGCTCACCACCGGCGTGCTGCTCGCCGGCGACGAGGCCAAGCAGGCCGAGTACATCCAGTCCCTGCACCGCGCGGAGGCCGCCGCCGTCGTGCTGGGCCTCGGCCGCGCCTTCCCGGCGCCGCCCGAGGTGATGCGCCGGGCCGCCGAACGGTGCGGTCTGCCGCTGGTCGTCCTGCACCGGCCCTTCCCCTTCGCCGAGCTGACGGAGGAGGTCCAGTCCCGGCTGGTGCGGCGGAAGTTCGCCGCCGTGAGCCTCTCGGAGGCGGTACGGACCGCGCTCACCGGGCTGATCACCGCCGGCGCCCCGCTCGGGACGCTGCTCGACGAGGTCGCCCGGCACAGCGGCTGCCCGGTCGTCGTCACCAACCTCGCCCACCGCGTGCTCGCCACGGCGGGGGAGCGCCCTGCCGTCGACGACGTGCTGCGCGACTGGGAGCGGATCGCCCGCCAGGCCGGCGGCGGCGAGGGCGACGGCTGGATCCGCGCCGAACTCGGCGGGCGCGGGGAGCGCTGGGGCCGGCTGCTGCTGTGCGGGTACCGGGGCGACACGGCCAGCGGACGGCTGCTCGCCGACCGGGCCGCCGAGGCCCTGGTCCTGCACCGCATGCTCGGCGGCTCCGCGCCCAGCTGGGAGGAGCAGTCCGCGCAGGGACTGCTGACCGACCTCGCCTCCGGGGTCGTACCGGCCAGGCAGCTGCTGCCCCGGGCGCGGGCGGCCGGACTGCCGGTGAACCGGCGCACCTTCGTGCCCCTCGTCGTACCGGGCGGTGAACCCGCCCGTCTCGACCGGGTGTTGCGGGTCCTCGGGATGTCCGGGCTCGTCGCCGAGCTGGCCGACGGTGCCACTGCCGTCCTGCTCAGCCTGCCCCGGGACCAGGATGCGCGGGAGCTGACCGCCCGCTTCGCCGCCCGGCTGCGGGCCGGGACCGCACCGCCGCACGCGGTGGTCGCCGCGGCCGACCCGCGCGCCGACTGGGACGAGGTGCCGGCCGGGCTGCGCGAGGCCCGGCACGTCGCCGACGCCGTCGCCGACTCCGCCGCGGCCCTCGACCTGCCGCCTGTCGTCCGGCTGCGCGACGTCCATCTGCGCGGACTGGTACGGCTGTTGCGGGACGACCCGCAGGTGCAGTCGTTCGCCGAACGGGAACTGGACGGGCTGCTGTGCGACGCGGACCGGGAACTGCTCGGCGTGCTGCGCACCTACCTGGCGACCGGCCGCAACAAGTCCCGCACCGCCCAGCTCCACCATGTCTCCCGGCCCGCCCTCTACCGCCGCCTGGAGGCGATACAGACCCGGCTCGGCGTCGACCTAGACGACTTCGAGCAGGCCGCCTCCGTGCACATCGCGCTCCTCGCGCACGACGCGCAACAGGGGTGAAACATGCCACGACCTGGGAAAACGACGGTGAAACATGGGCTCGCGCACGCGTGACACGGTGGCACGCCGACCACCCGCAGACGTGACACCGTGCCCGTCGAACGGCGCGCCGGGGCTTTCTACGCTCGCCCTACACCGAGCTACCGGAGGTCCCGATGAGCCGAGTGATCCGTGCCGCCCTCTTCCAGACCGCCTGGACCGGCGACAAGGAGTCCATGATCCAGGTGCACGAGCAGGCGGCCCGGGACGCGGCCGCGCAGGGCGCCCAAGTCCTCTGCTTCCAGGAGCTGTTCTACGGCCCCTACTTCTGCCAGGTCCAGGACAAGGCGTTCTACGAGTACGCCGAGCGGATCCCGGACGGCCCCACCGTGGGGCGCTTCCGGGCGCTCGCGCGGGAGCTGGGCATCGTCCTGGTCCTGCCGATGTACGAGGAGGAGCAGCCCGGCGTCCTCTACAACACCGCCGCCGTGATCGACGCGGACGGTTCCTACCTCGGCAAGTACCGCAAGACCCACATCCCCCAAGTGCAGGGGTTCTGGGAGAAGTTCTACTTCCGCCCGGGCAACAGCGGCTGGCCCGTCTTCGACACGGCCGTCGGCCGGATCGGCGTGTACATCTGCTACGACCGCCACTTCCCCGAGGGCTGGCGGGCGCTCGGACTCGCCGGCGCCGAGATCGTCTTCAACCCCTCGGCCACCTCGCGCGGCCTGTCCCGCTACCTGTGGCAGCTGGAGCAGCCGGCGGCGGCCGTCGCCAACGAGTACTTCGTCGGCGCCATCAACCGGGTCGGCGTGGAGGACCTCGGCGACAACGACTTCTACGGCACGACCTACTTCGTGGACCCCGAGGCCCAGTTCGTCGGCGAGGTGGCGAGCGACAAGGAGACCGAACTCGTCGTCCGGGACCTCGACCTCGCCAAGCTCCGCGAGGTCCGCGACCGCTGGCAGTTCTACCGCGACCGGGCGCCGGGGGCGTACACGCCGCTGACCGCTCCGTAGCGGCACAGGTGCCGCCCGCGCCCCGGCCGGGGCGCGGGTCCGCGCCCGGCAGGCGGCCGGCGCCGCCCGGGGGCGTCCCGCCCCACCCGACCCGCACCCACCCAGGAGAGGCACCATGAGCAGCCGCACTCTCATCCGCGGCGGTCTCGTCATCACCGCGTCCGACGAGATCCACGCCGACGTCCTGATCGAGGACGGCCGGATCGCCGCCCTCGCCGCCTCCGGCACGCCCGCCGCCGGGGCGTTCACCGCCGACCGGGTCATCGACGCCACGGGGAAGTACGTCATCCCGGGCGGCGTCGACGCCCACACCCACATGGAGCTGCCGTTCGGCGGCACCTTCGCCTCCGACACCTTCGAGACCGGCACCCGGGCCGCCGCCTGGGGCGGTACGACCACGATCGTCGACTTCGCGGTGCAGAGCGTCGGCCACACCCTGCGGGAGGGCCTGGACACCTGGCACGCCAAGGCCGAGGGCAACTGCGCGATCGACTACGCCTTCCACATGATCGTCTCCGACGTGAACCAGGAGACGCTCAAGGAGATGGACCTCCTGGTCGAGGAGGGCATCACCTCCTTCAAGCAGTTCATGGCCTACCCGGGGGTGTTCTACTCCGACGACGGGCAGATCCTGCGGGCCATGCAGCGCTCCGCCGAGAACGGCGGCCTGATCATGATGCACGCGGAGAACGGCATCGCGATCGACGTGCTGGTCGAGCAGGCGCTGGCCCGCGGGGAGACCGACCCCCGCTACCACGGCGAGGTCCGCAAGGCCCTGCTGGAGGCCGAGGCCACCCACCGCGCCATCCGGCTCGCCCAGGTCGCCGGCGCGCCGCTGTACGTCGTGCACGTCTCGGCCACCGAGGCGGTCGCCGAGCTGGCCCGGGCGCGCGACGAGGGGCTGAACGTCTTCGGCGAGACCTGCCCGCAGTACCTGTTCCTCTCCACCGACAACCTCGCCGAGCCGGACTTCGAGGGCGCCAAGTACGTGTGCAGCACCCCCCTGCGGCCCAGGGAGCACCAGGCCGCGCTGTGGAAGGGCCTGCGCACCAACGACCTCCAGGTGGTCTCCACCGACCACTGCCCGTTCTGCTTCGTCGGCCAGAAGGAACTGGGCCGCGGCGACTTCTCCAAGATCCCCAACGGGCTGCCGGGCGTGGAGAACCGGATGGACCTGCTGCACCAGGCCGTCGTCGACGGGCACATCTCGCGCCGCCGCTGGATCGAGATCGCCTGCGCCACCCCGGCCCGCATGTTCGGCCTGTACCCGAAGAAGGGCACCATCGCCCCGGGCGCCGACGCCGACGTCGTCGTCTACGACCCCAGCGCCGAACAGGTCATGTCCGCCCGGACGCACCACATGAACGTCGACTACTCGGCCTACGAGGGCCGGCGGACCACCGGCCGGGTCGAGACGGTCCTCTCGCGCGGCGTGCCGGTCATCACCGACCGCGCGTACACCGGACGCGCCGGACACGGGGTCTTCACCCCGCGCGCGACCTGCCAGTACCTCAACTAGGAGCGGTGCCCATGGACTTCGGACTCGTCCTGCAGACCGACCCGCCGGCCTCCCAGGTCATCAGCCTGATGAAGCGGGCCGAGCGCAACGGCTTCACCCACGGCTGGACCTTCGACTCGGCCGTGCTGTGGCAGGAGCCGTTCGTCATCTACAGCCAGATCCTCGCCCACACCACCCGGCTGAAGGTCGGCCCGATGGTCACCAACCCCGGCACCCGCACCTGGGAGGTCACCGCCTCCACCTTCGCCACGCTCAACGACATGTTCGGCAACCGCACGGTCTGCGGCATCGGCCGCGGCGACTCCGCCATGCGCGTCGCCGGACGCAAGCCGAACACCCTGGCCCGGATCAGCGAGGCCATGAAGGTCATCCGTGCCCTCGGCCGGGGCGAGGAGGCCGACCTCGGCGGCACGACGGTCCGGTTCCCGTGGATCCGCCCGGGGGCCGAACTCCCCGTCTGGATGGCCGCGTACGGGCCCAAGGCGCTGAAGATGACCGGCGAGGAGGCCGACGGGTTCATCCTCCAGCTCTCCGACCTGTACCTGACCGAGTACATGGTGAAGGCCGTCAAGGAGGCCGCCACCGCGGCCGGGCGCGACCCCTCCGACGTCACCATCTGCGTGGCCGCCCCCGCCTACGTCACCGAGGACGACTCGCCCGCCGCGCTCGCCCACGCGCGCGAACAGTGCCGGTGGTTCGGCGGCATGGTCGGCAACCACGTCGCCGACCTGGTCGCCAAGTACGGCGAGCACTCCGCCCAGGTCCCCGACGAACTCACCGACTACATCAAGTCCCGCCAGGGCTACGACTACGCGCACCACGGGCGCAGCGGCAACCCCGACACCCAGTTCGTGCCGGACGAGATCGTGGACCGCTTCTGCGTGATCGGCCCGCCCGAGAAGCACGTCGAGAAGCTGAACGCGCTGCGTGACCTCGGCGTGGACCAGTTCGCGGTGTACGCCATGCACGACGCCCGCGAAGCCGTCATCGACGCCTACGGCACGAAGGTCATCCCGGCCGTCGGCGCCTGACCGCGGTGCGGCCGCCGGCCGCGCCGCACCGTCTCGTCCCGCCTCATCCCCGGTCTCCCCCTCCCGACGTCCCGGGAGGGGGCAGGGCGCCTCTTCGCGCACCCCCCACGGAGCACCCGCACGGCCTCACGTCCCACCCCTCCCGATTGGCCTGCCCATGACCGACACCGCTCCCACCGCCATACCGCCGACCGCCCAGGTCACGCTCGCCGACGGGCGGGTGGAGATCGCCCCCGGTTCGCCGCGGCCCAGCGGCCCCTACGCCAACGAGGACCTGCTCCCCGTCCCGGTGGCCAAGCGCACCTGGACGACGTACAACTTCTCCGCGCTGTGGGTGGGCATGGCCCACAACACCGCCTCCTGGACCCTGGCGTCCGGTCTGATCGCCGTCGGCATGGACTGGAAGCAGGCGGTGTTCACCATCGCCCTCGCCAACCTGATCGTCCTGGTGCCCATGCTGCTCACCGGGCACGCGGGACCCAAGTACGGCATCCCCTTCCCGGTCTTCGCCCGCGCCTCCTTCGGGGTGCGCGGCGCCAACCTTCCCGCCGTGGTCCGGGCGCTGGTGGCCTGCGGCTGGTTCGGCATCCAGACCTGGATCGGCGGCGAGGCCATCTACTTCCTGGCCGGCAAGCTCATCGGCGACCGCTGGGCGAACGCCGGGCACATCGGCGGCCACGCGTGGACCATGTGGCTGTCCTTCGCGATCTTCTGGGCGATCCAGGTCGCCATCATCCACCGCGGCATGGAGACCATCCGCCGCTTCGAGAACTGGGCCGCGCCCTTCGTGCTCGTCGGCGCGTTCGTGATGCTGTGGTGGATGAGCGACAAGGCCGGCGGCGTCGGTCCGCTGTTCGACCAGCCGTCGAGTCTGGGCTGGGGCGGCGACTTCTGGAAGCTGTTCTGGCCCTCCCTCATGGGCATGATCGGCTTCTGGTCCACCCTGTCGCTGAACATCCCCGACTTCACCCGGTACGGCCGCAGCCAGAGGGCGCAGACCTGGGGACAGGCCCTCGGCCTGCCGACCACGATGACCCTGTTCGCCTTCCTGTCCGTGCTCGTCACCTCCGGCTCCCAGGCGGTCTACGGCAAGCCGGTCTGGGACCCGGTCCAGCTCGCCGCCAAGACGGACAACGTGGTCGGTCTCGTCTACGCCCTGGTCACCGTGCTGGTGGCGACCCTGTCCGTGAACATCGCGGCCAACCTGGTCTCCCCGGCCTTCGACTTCTCCAACGTGGCGCCCCGCAAGGTGAGTTTCCGCACCGGCGCCCTGATCACCGCGGTCCTCGCGGTGGTGATCTGCCCGTGGAAGCTGTACGCCGACCCGCAGGGCTACATCTTCACCTGGCTCGGGCTGGTCGGCGGCCTGCTCGGCACGGTCGCCGGCATCCTCGTCGCCGACTACTGGATCCTGCGCCGCACCCGTCTCGCCCTCGCCGACCTCTACCGGGCCGGCGGCCGCTACTGGTACGCGGGCGGCTGGAACTGGCGGGCGGTCGTCGCCTTCCTCGCCGGCGGTGTGCTCGCCGTCGGCGGAGCGGACTTCCATCCGCTGATCGACGGCCGTCCGGTGCCCGCCCTGAAGTCCCTCGCCGACTACGGCTGGGCGGTGGGCCTCGGCACCTCGCTGGTGCTGTACCTGCTGCTGACCGTGGCGACCGGCCGCCGGGAGCGGCCGACCGAGGAGAGGACGGAGACGGCGCAGGAGCCGGTCTGACCGGAAGGTCCCCGGCGGCCGCACGCCGCCGGGGACCCGGAGTCAGCCGGAGCCGCCGCCCCGCAGCGCGGCCACGGCGGCCTTCGCGGCCTTGATGGCCCCCTTGTTGATCTCGTCGGTGCTCGGCGCCTTCTTCGTCTCGAAGTCGCTGCCGTTGTAGGTGACGATCACCAGGGCGTTGGAGAGGCGGGCCAGCACCACGCCCTCGCGGGTCTGCTGCTTGTCCTGGGTGGTGAGGTTCACCTGGGAGTAGCCGGTGTCCCCGAGCCCCGGGACGGCGCCTCCGCCGCTCTTCTCGGTGACCCGCTGCTGGTACTGCTTGGCGGCCTCCTGGTCGGAGCCGGCGATCTCGAAGGACACGTCGAGCCAGCGGTACTGGTAGCCCTGCAGGGCGTTCCAGGAGCAGGTGCGGCGCAGCGCGGTGTCCGTCGAGGGGATCTCCTTGCCCGCCGTCTTCGCGCCCGGTACCAGGGACTTGACGGTCGCCGCCGGCACGGCGGCGCAGGGCGAGGGCGCGCCCGTGTACGTCCTGGACGTCGCGGTGGAGGACGGGGCGGAGGACTGCGCGGTGGGGGCCTGCGGGGCCGGCCGGTGACCGCCGGCGGCGGCGGGCGTGTCCGGGCCCGAGGTCAGCGCCCAGCCGGCACAGGCCAGCACGGCGACCGGCGTCAGACGCGCGGTGAGGGCGAGCGGCAGAGGAAGGGAACGCACGGCTCACTTCTCGTGGGGGAGGGGGTGCGGAGTCGGGGGGTCCGCATGGTGGACGGGGACGACAGTGTCACACGAGCGCCTGTGCGGTGGAAGGGTCAACTCGCTGCGTGCGCGGCCGGTTACGGCAGCCCGGCCACGACGCACCGCTATGCCCCTTATGCTCCCTGCCGGGCCGTGGGCCCGGCGGCGTGCGCCTCGAGCCAGCGGCGGGCGCCGACCTCGCTCGGGTACTCGCGGACGGTGAGCCAGGCGGCCAGCCGTCCGGCGACATAGGCCGCGACCGCGGGCATCACGGGCGCGGCGAGCAGCACGAGCCCGCGGCCCAGCGCGATCCGGCCCGGGACCCGCCGCTCGTGGTCGCGCCGGGCCCGCAGCGTCCGGTCCGGGTCCGGGGGATCCAGCAGCGCCGCGCGGTGCTCCCGCCGCTGCGCCACCGCGCCCCACACCAGCGCCACGGCGGACGCGGCGGCCTGGACGACGTCCCACCCGACCCGCGCGGAGGACGGCAGCAGGTCGCGGACGCCCTCGTAGAGACCCGCGACGAAGAGGGAGAACAGCGCCATGGCGAGGACGACGAACACCGTCGTACGGGCCCGGCGCAGCCAGTAGGGCGCGCCGCGCCGGTACCAGGTCCGGCCCAGCCGCGGCAGGGCCGGGACCGGCACGGAGTACCCGGGGGGCGGGGCCTCAGAAGATGCTCGTGACGCCATGCCAGACATCCTTCACCAGTCGCTTTCCGTCGTCGACGGTCTCCGAGGCGACGTGCTTGGTCCCGGTCCACACACCGCCGACGACCCCGTGGTCGTGGATGTCCTCGCTCCAGTGCTCGTGGAAGGCGTGGTCGAGGACGGACGTCGCCGCGACCACCGTGCCCACGCCGACCGCGGCGACGGCGACGGCGCCCTCGACCGGCAGCGCCGCCGTGATCGCCGCGCCGGCGGCCAGGCCGCCGAGGGCCACCCCACCGTCGACGACGACGGAGTGCTGCCAGGACCAGCCCTTGTCGTGGTCGTCCTTGGCCTCGATCAGGCCGCACGCGGCGGCCGCGGCGACGTCCAGCACCGGCAGTTCCCGCAGGGCCTCCGGCAGCGCCTCCAGGCCCTTGCCCAGCCGCAACGCGTCGGCGGCGTCGGCCAGTTTGACGTTCAGGGCGCGGTCGTAGGGCAGCTTGGTGCTGCCGTTGTCGGCGCGCGCGATGTCCTCCTCCAGCGCGCCGACCTTGTCGACCGCGTCGCGGTAGGCGCTCTTGGCGGGCAGGTCGTCGGGCATCTTGCGGCCCTGCTGCTGGAACACCTTGCGCTCGGCGCGCAGTTGCCTCTTGGCCGCCTGCGCCTCGGCCCTGGCGGAGTCGATGTGCGCGCGGGCCTCCTTGCCGCCCGCCCGGGCGTCCTCGGCGTCGTACGCGTACAGGCCGCGCAGCGCGTCGTACAGGGTGACCTTGTCGCCCGGCGACACCGAGCCGTCCTTCGCCGTCACGTTGTCGTACAGCCCCTGCAGCTGCTGTGCCGCCACCAGCCGCGCGTGCTGCGCGGTGCGCAGGATCTCGTCGCGCGCCCTCGCGTACTCGTTCATCGCCGAGATGGTCTTCTGGTCGTCCGCGCTCGGGGGAGACGCCGTCATGACCGGCAGCGGCGCGCCCCTGGGGTCCGTCGCCACGCCCTTGCGGGCCGCGATGTGCTGCGCGTTCTGCAGCGAGGTCTCGCACGTGGACAGCGCGTCGGCGAGCGTCCGGAGGATCTCGCCCGCCGCGTGCACCAGTTCGGCGAAGCCGCCCGCGGCCAGCGCGTCCTCGCTCCACCTGGCGCGGAAGCCCTCCGCCGCCTCGCCCTTCCAGCTCGCGTCGCCGACCAGCTTCTCGACCGCGCCGCTGAGCGGCTTGACCACGTCGTCGAGCTTGTCCTTGGCGTTCTCGTACGTCTCGGCCATCGTGCGCAGCCCGCCGATGTCGCCGCCGACCCAGCTGTCACCCATCAGCCCTCACCCGCCATCAGGTCCTCGAACACCCCGTGGACGTCCACGTCGTGCCGGTGGAAGGAGTCCCGCGCGTAGGCGACCTTGTCACCGTGGTCGTCCATCCGGTCGGCCATGCCGGCGTGCAGCGCGACGATGAGGTCCGCGACCTCCTTGATGGCCGAGTCCAGGGCCGCGTCGCCGCCGGCGGCCACGGGCGGCGCCACGTCGGGGCGCAGCTTGCGGTAGTCGCCCGCCTGCTCGTGGAACGTCCGCGCCATCGCGGCCAGGTCGTCGTAGACCGCCTTGAAGTCGCTCACCGGCGCACCTCCCGCGCGTAGGCGGCCACGTCCGACGGCCGCCAGTGGGGTTCCCCGGGAGCCGGCGCCGGGTCGAGCAGCACCCGGACGCCCTGTCCGGCCACGTTCTCCGCGAGCGGGCCGAGCGAGGCGGCGACCCACGGCTGCGCCTCGCCCAGCGCGTCCGCCAGCTTCCGCGGGGTGCTGAACGCGAAGGCCACGGCGCCGTGCTCGGGGTGCTCGAACAGTTCGAGGACGATGAAGGGCACGCGGGCGGGCCGGCCGTCCGTGCCGGTCCCGGCGACGGACCTCGGATGCGCCGGCACGCACACCGGCGTGTGGTACGCGGGCACCCCCGGCCGGGGCCGGGCGCGGCCGTCCGCCTCGGCGCCCGGCGGCGGGGCGGCCGCCACGAGGTCCAGCAGCTGCGAGCGCGGCCGCTCCTGCCCGGGAACGGGCTGTCCCGGTGGATCCGGCTCCACGAAGTCGAGCAGGCGTGAACGTATCGGCGCCCCCACCGCCGTCACCTCTTTCCGCGGTTCCCGTCCGTGCCGTGACCGGCTGAGCCCGACCAAGGTAGCCAGCGGGGCCCGGGGGCAAATCAGGCTATGTCGGGGCCGGGACCCGGACGTACACGGAACCCATACGACCCCTTGGCCCGCGCCGGGGCAGTCCTTGACCCGTTGCTGAACCTGCTGCGCCCGGTCGAGCGGCTACGGCACCCGGGCCGTCCACCCCGGGTCGGTGAACTTGGTCCGCGCCAGCTCCGCCGCCCGCGCCAGCTCGGTGTCCGTGACCCCGCCCGGCGCCAGGCCGTACCGCCCGCGGAACGACTCGATCATCCGGTCGATGACGGCCTCGCGGGCCAGCCCCGTCTGCCGCCGCAGCGGATCCACCCGCTTGCGCGCGCTCCCCGTCCCCTTGTCGGACAGCTTCTCCCGCCCGATCCGCAGCACCTCCACCATCTTGTCGGCGTCGATGTCGTACGACATGGTCACGTGGTGCAGCACGGCCCCCGGGCCGCCGCCGGGACCCACGAGCCGCTTCTGCGCCGCGCCGGCGATCTTGCCCTGGTCGGTGGCGATGTCGTTCAGCGGCTGGTACCAGGCGCTGATCCCCATGTCGGCGAGGGCGCCCAGCACCCAGTCGTCCAGATAGGCGTAGCTGTCCTGGAAGGACAGGCCCTGGACCAGCGACTCCGGCACCGACAGCGAGTACGTGATCGTGTTGCCGGGCTCCACGAACATCGCGCCGCCGCCGGAGATCCGCCGCACCACCTCGATGCCGTGCCGGGCCGCGCCCCGCGGGTCCACCTCGTTGCGCAGCGACTGGAAGCTGCCGATGATCACCGCCGGGGCGCCCCACTCCCAGACCCGCAGCGTCGGCGGCCGCCGCCCCGCCGCGACCTCGGTGGTCAGCACCTCGTCCAGCGCCATGTGCAGCGCCGGGGCCTGCGGGCCCTCGTGGATCAGCTGCCAGTCGAAGTCCGTCCAGTCCGTCGCCCGCGCCAGCGCCCGGCGCACCGCGATCCCGACCCCCTCCGAGGTCAGCCCGTACATCACGGTGCCCGCGGGCAGCGCCGCGTCGATCCGCGCGGCCAGCCCCGCCGCGTCCGTGTCCGCCGCGGCGCCCTCCAGCGCCCGGTCCACCGCGTCGAGCGCCTCGTCCGGCTCCAGGAAGAAGTCGCCCGCCACCCGCACGTGGCGCAGCACCCCGTCCTCGACCTCCACGTCCACCACGACGAGCTTGCCGCCGGGAACCTTGTACTCACCGTGCACAGCGTGGCCTCCGTTCTGCCGCAGAAGATCAACGCGCGGGCCGTCCGGGGTGTTCCCCGGCGGCGGCCTGGTCCCTACCATCGCGGACAGGGCCGTGGACGATCAGCCGCCCCGGAGGCCGGACGAGCGGCGGGGCCGGCCACGGCACCAGGCCCGCCGGCGTCGCCGTGCCCGCGACGAGCCGTCCCGGCACCCGCGGCCGGCCCGCACCCGAGCTGAGGAGCACGCCCGTGTTCACCACCCGTCCCACCCTCCAGGGCACCTTCGGCATGGTGTCCTCCACCCACTGGCTGGCCTCGCAGTCCGCGATGGCGGTGCTGGAGGACGGGGGCAACGCCTTCGACGCGGCCGTGGCCGGAGCGTTCGTGCTGCACGTGGTGGAGCCGCATCTGAACGGGCCCGCCGGGGAGGTGCCGATCCTGCTCGCCCCGCGCGGCGGTGAGGTGCGGGTGCTGTGCGGGCAGGGCGTGGCGCCCGCGGGCGCGACCGTCGCGCACTACAAGGGGCTCGGGCTCGATCTCGTGCCCGGCACCGGACCGCTCGCGGCCGCCGTGCCGGGCGCCTTCGACGCCTGGCTGCTGCTCCTGCGCGACCACGGCACCAGATCCCTCGACGACGTCCTGAAGTACGCCGTCGGGTACGCCGAGCACGGCCACCCGCCCGTGGAGAAGGTCGGCGCGACCGTGGAGGCGGTGCGCCCGCTGTTCGAGACGGAGTGGACCTCGTCGGCCGAGGTCTACCTGCCCGGCGGCCGCTCGCCCCGGCCCGGGGAGCTGCTGCGCAACCCCGCCCTCGCCGCCACCTGGAAGCGGCTGCTGGCCGAGACCGCCGGGGCCGGCGACCGGGAGGCGCGCATCGACGCCGCACGCGAGGTGTGGCGCCGCGGATTCATCGCCGAGGCACTGGTGCGGCAGGCCGGGCGGCCCACCATGGACACCAGCGGCGCACGGCACACCGGCACGCTCACCGCGGCCGACCTCGCCGGCTGGTCGGCGTCCTACGAGCGCCCGGCGACCTACGACTGGAACGGCTGGACCGTGTGCAAGGCCGGCCCCTGGAGCCAGGGCCCGGCCTTCCTCCAGCAACTCGCCCTGCTCCCGCCCGAACTGCCCGCGTACGGCTCCGCCGACTACGTCCACCTGCTGGTCGAGGGCTGCAAGCTCGCCATGGCGGACCGCGAGGCCTGGTACGGCGACGCCGCCGAGGTACCGCTCGCCGAGCTGCTGTCGGACGGCTACAACGCCGCACGCCGCGACCTGATCGGTGACAAGGCCTCGTACGAGCTGCGCCCGGGCAGCCCCGGCGCCCGTGCCCCGCGCCTGCCCGCCCACGTCCACGCGCGCGTGGACGTGGGCGCCGGCGACGGCTTCGACCCGATGGGCGCGGGGGAGCCGACCGTCGCCGAGCCGCAGGTGGCCGCCGACGGCGGCACCCGCGGCGACACCTGCCACCTGGACGTCGTCGACCGCTGGGGCACCATGGTCGCGGCCACCCCCAGCGGCGGCTGGCTGCAGTCCAACCCGGTCGTGCCCGAGCTGGGCTTCCCGCTCGGCACGCGGCTGCAGATGACCTGGCTGGAGGAGGGGCTGGCGAACTCCCTCACCCCCGGGCGCCGCCCCCGCACCACCCTCACCCCGTCCCTGGCCCTGCGCGACGGCGTCCCCGTGCTGGCCTTCGGCACGCCCGGCGGCGACCAGCAGGACCAGTGGCAGCTGCACTTCTTCCTCGCCGCCGTCCTGCGCGCCCCGGTCCGCGGCGGCCTCGACCTGCAGGGCGCGATCGACGCCCCGAACTGGCACAACGACGGCTTCCCCAGCTCCTTCCATCCACGCGGCCGCCGCCCCGGCAGCCTGACGCTGGAGTCCCGCACGGACCCGGCCGTGGTCGAGGAGCTGCGGCGGCGCGGCCACGACGTCACCGTCGGCCCCGGCTGGTCGGAGGGCCGGCTGTGCGCGGTCGCCCGGGACCCGCGCACCGGAGTGCTGTCGGCCGCGGCCAACCCGCGCGGCATGCAGGGATACGCGGTGGGCCGCTGACCGCAGGGGACAGCGGCCGACAGCCGCCGACAGCTGCCCATGGCGGTCGCGGCACCTGTTCTTCATCCCGATTCCACCCGGCGGCCACCGGCCGGGCGGGGGGCGTGTCAGTGGCCCGTGCTCTCATGGAGGGCATGATCGAAGAGACGGAAACCATCGAAGAGTTTCTCCTGCACCGCTCGGCCGACGTGGAGGAAGCCGTCCGCAAGGCGGCCGCGGCCGAGATCCTGCCCCGCTTCCGCCACCTCGCCGAGGACGAGGTGGACCAGAAGAGCGGGCCGCACGACCTCGTCACCGACGCCGACCGCCTCGCCGAGCGCCGGCTCACCGAGGCCCTCGGCGCCCTGCTGCCCGGCTCGCTGGTGGTGGGCGAGGAGGCGGTGCACGCCAACCCGGCGACGTACGAGGCCATCCAGGGCGACACGCCGGTCTGGATCGTCGACCCGGTCGACGGCACCCGGCAGTTCGTGCACGGCGACGCCGGCTTCTGCACCCTCGTCGCCTTCGCCCACCGGGGCACCGTCCTCGCCTCCTGGACCTACGCGCCCGTGCGCGACGAGTTCGCCACCGCCGTCCGCGGCCGCGGCGCGTTCCTCGACGGCGAGCGGCTGTTCGCGGGGCCGCCCGCACCCGGCCGCGACCTCACCGTCGCCACCTCCCACCCCGACTACACCACCCCGGACCAGAAGCGGGCGCTGCGCGCCCTGTGGACCGACGGCGTCGCCCCGCGCCCGTGCGGCTCGGCGGGCCTGGAGTATCTCGCCGTGGCCCGCGGCGAGTTGGACGCGGTCGCCTTCTCCTGGGAAGCCGCCTGGGACCACGCGGCGGGCCTGCTGCTGGTCGAGGAGGCGGGCGGCGCCCACCTCACCCTCACCGGCGAGCCGTTCCGCGTGACCGGCGCCAACGCCCTGCCGTTCACCGCCGCCCGGGACGCCGCCACCGCCCGCCGGGTCGCGGAACTGCTGCGCACGTCCGGCTGAGGCCCCCGGTCCCGGGGCGCACCGGCCCCGCGGCATATCCTGATGCCCAGTGGCCATCGGCTGACGAAGGGGTCCGAAGGTGCCGTCGATGCTCGATGTGGTCGTGGTGGGTGCGGGGCCGAACGGGCTGACCGCGGCCGTGGAGCTGGCCCGCCGCGGCTTCTCCGTCGCCGTGTTCGAGGCCCGGCCCACCGTGGGCGGCGGGGCCCGCACCGCGGAGCTGACCCTGCCGGGCTTCCGGCACGACCCGTGCTCGGCCGCCCACCCCCTCGGCGTCAACTCGCCCGCCTTCCGCGCCCTGCCGCTGGAGCGCTACGGCCTCGAGTGGCTGCACGCCGACCTGCCCATGGCGCACCCGTTCCCGGACGGCAGCGCGGCCGTGCTGGCCCGCTCCGTCGCGGAGTCGGCTGCCTCCTTCGGCCCGCGCGACGCCGGCGCCTACCGCAGGCTGGTCGAGCCGTTCCTGGCCAAGTGGGACACGCTGGCCCGGGACTTCATGTCCCTGCCGCTGACCGCGCTGCCCCGCGACCCGGTCACCCTGGCCCGGTTCGGCCTCACCGGACTGCCGCCCTCCACCTGGCTGATGCGGCGCTTCCACGACGAGAAGGCCAAGGCCCTCTTCTCCGGCCTCGTCGCCCACGTCATCGCGCCCCTGACCGGCATCGCCACCGGCGCCATCGGCCTGGTCTTCGCGCTGGCCGCGCACGCCCGCGGCTGGCCCGTCGCCCGCGGCGGCTCGCAGGCGATCTCCGACGCCCTCGCCGCGTACCTGGGGGACCTCGGCGCCGCCGTGCACACCGACTACGAGGTCAAGCGCCTGGACGACCTGCCGCCCGCGCGTGCGTACGTCTTCGACACCTCACCCGCCGCGCTCGCCCGCATCGCCGGCTTCGGCGGCTACTACGAGCGCTTCCGCCACGGCCCCGGCGTCTTCAAGATCGACTACGCGCTGGACGGCCCGGTCCCCTGGACCGCCCCCGAGGCCCGGCGCGCCGGCACCGTGCAGATCGGGGCGAGCCAGGCCGAGATCGGCACCGCCCTGCACGACGTGGCCCGCGCCGGCCGCGCTCCCGAGCGGCCGTTCCTGATCACCGTGCAGCCCAGCGTGGCCGACCCGACCCGCGCCCCCGAGGGCAAGCACGTCTTCTGGGCCTACGGGCACGTGCCCAACGGCTGGGACGGCGACCTCACGGACGCCATGGAACGCCAGCTGGAGCGCTACGCCCCCGGCTTCCGCGACCGCGTCCTCGCCCGCGCCACCGCGGGGCCGGCCGAGCTGGCCGCCCACAACGCCAACTACGTCGGCGGCGACATCGCCTGCGGCGCGGCCGACGGACTCCAGCTCCTGCTGCGCCCCCGGCCGACCCTGTTCCCGTACCACACCCCCCACCCGGCGGTGTTCATCTGTTCCTCGGCCACCCCGCCGGGGCCCGGTGTGCACGGCATGTCGGGGCACAACGCGGCCAAGGCCGTGTGGCGGAGGCTGACACAGTCATGACCACCATCACCCTCGTCCAGGGCGACATCACCCGGCAGAGCGCCGACGCGATCGTCAACGCGGCCAACTCCTCGCTGCTCGGCGGCGGAGGCGTGGACGGCGCGATCCACCGCCGCGGCGGCCCCGCGATCCTCGCCGAGTGCCGCGCGCTGCGCGCCTCCCACTACGGCAAGGGCCTGCCCACGGGCCGGGCGGTCGCCACCACGGCGGGCGACCTGGACGCCCGGTGGGTGATCCACACCGTCGGTCCCGTCTGGTCGGCCACCGAGGACCGCTCCGGCCTGCTCGCCTCCTGCTACCGGGAGTCCCTCCGGGTCGCCGACGAACTCGGCGCCCGCACGGTCGCGTTCCCGGCCGTCTCCACCGGCGTGTACCGGTGGCCGATGCACGACGCGGCCCGCATCGCCGTGGAGACGGTGCGGGCCGCGGAGACCGGCGTCGAGGAGGTCACGTTCGTCCTCTTCGACCGGCAGGCCTACGACACGTTCGCCGGACAGCTCGGCCGATGACGCGCGGGCCGGCCGCCCGGCCGGTCAGCCGAGCAGCCTGCGCTTCTGCTCGGCGAACTCCTCCTCGGTCAGCACCCCCTGCGCCTTCAGGTCGGCGAGCTGCTTGAGCTGGTCGATCTTCTCGGTCATCTCGTCGGCGGCCGGGGGCGGCGGCACGGCGGGATCGGGCGCCTGCGGCTGGGCGTACGCCTGCTGCTGGTCGTACTGCTGCTGGTCGTACTGCTGCTGCTGTGCGTAGTCCTGCTGCGCCCAGCGGCCCGCCTGCCGGCGGGAGACGCGGTTGGACACGGCGGTGGCGGTTCCGGCGACGACGGCGGTACGCGCGACGCCCCTGAGCAGTCCGGGCATGATCAGTCCTCTCCCACGGGGTTCAGGCGGCCGCGGAGCCGCCGGGCGGCACCGTCTCCTCCGTGGCGTCCAGCGCCGCCAGCAGGGCCTGCACGGGGATGCGCCCGCTCGCCACGAGCTGGGCGCCGCTGCGCCGCAGCGCGCGGGCCAGGGGAGCGGCCCACAGGTTCTCGTACACCAGCACCGCGGCCGAGTTGCCGGGCTCCAGCGCGGTGCCGGCCTCGTCGATGTCCGACTGGTCCAGCACCCCGGCCGAGGCCCCTTCGAACACGGTCAGGTCGATCTCGTCGCCGAGGTCCCGCAACTCCAGCGCGACGACCGAGCCGTCCGTCTCCTTGCGGACGAAGGCGAGGTCGATGATCCGGACGATGCCGCGCTCGGCGAGATCGACCAGCAGCGGGAACGCCTCGCCCGTCATGCGGTTGCCGGGGAACTCGATGACGAGGTAGTCGACGGGTCCCATTTCTTCGACGTCCATGAGCACTCCTCGGGAGCCGGATACGGCCGCCGCACGCGTGTCCCGCACGGTCCGTGTCACCGGCGGCGCCCCACGCCCGGTCGGCCTCCAGAGCCATTCCAGCACGGGGCGCAGGGCCTCGCACGTCCGTCCCGGGCCGGGGTCAACCGGTCAGCTGGTAGATGCTCTTGCCGACCAGCCAGAAGCCCAGCAGCAGGCAGAGGGCCACCACCGCCTGCTCCGAGTGCCGCTCCATCCAGGCGCGCAGCGCCAGCAGCCGCGCCCTCGCCGCCGTCGGGGAGAACACCACGTACAGCTCGACGGCCAGCAGGCTCGCGGTGGCGAGCACGCAGAACCCGAACAGCGCGAACCAGCTCGCGAGGTGGGACGTGTCCGCCTCCACCACCGTCGTCGCGCCCGCCGCGACCAGGCCCCAGGGCTGCAGGAGCACCGCGAGCCCGGCCGCGGCCCAGCCCGTGGTGCGGTCCATCTCCGTGGTCAGGCTCGCGGACGACGCCCCGTCCGCCCCGGCGGCCGCGGCGCCCGGGGACGGAGCGCCCGGGGCGGGCTCCGCCCCCGGCTCCGGCGCGGCCCCGCCGCTTGCCCGCAGGGCGGCGAGCCGGCGGCGCCGGTGCTCGCCGTAGACGACGAGCGCCACCCCGACGGCCAGCTTCACCCCGAGCGCGGCCGCGGACGGCGGCGACCTCGGGGGCGGCGGCTGGCCACCGGTCAGGAGCAGCACGATGGCGATGACCAGGACCAGACAGGCCAGCCAGCTCAGCAGGAAGACCAGCCCCTTGCGCGCCCCGCCGGTCGACGCGACCACCAGCACGAAGGCCATGAGGGGCAGCGGGTCGAGCGTGATCGCCAGGGCGATGAGCAGCAGGTCGAGCACCATGGGGGACCCCAACCGGTCGGAACACCACGAGGGTAGGCAGCGGACGCGCCGACGACATCTCGGACGGCGTCGCGTGACGGCCGCGGGCGGACGGGCGCGGCGGCGGCGCACACCCCGGCGTCGCCCGTCCGGGTCCGTCCAGCGCGCGGGGCGGGCGGGGGCTTGAGGCAATGGGAGTCGTACCGCCACCGACCGCGCCGGAGGCCCCCGTGACCGAGCCGCCCGTCCCCGAGTCCCCGGGCCCGGAAGAACGCGACGCCACGGACGTACGCGACGCCACGGCACCCGGCGGGAGGGGCGGTACCGGCGCGGGCGGGGCACGGCCGCACGGGGGCGGGGCCGCCGGACGGGCCGCGCGGAGCACCGCCTCCGCCGTGCTGATCGTGCTGACCTGCATCCTGGTGCCCGTCGCGCTGCTCGCCACCTGGGTGCACGACATCGCGCTCGACACCGACCGCTACGTGGCGACGGTCGAGCCGCTGGCCACCGACCCCGCTGTCCAGGACGCGGCGGTCCACCGGATCACCGAGGCCGTCGGCGCCCACGTGAACGGTCCGCAGGTCGCCTCGGACATCGCCTCCTGGCTGCAGTCCCAGGGCCTGCCGCCGCGCGCCGCCGACGCGCTCAGCCGGCTGGGGCCGCAGATCGACTCCGCCGTGGACCAGGCCGTCACCAGGATCGCCACCCGAGTGGTGCACAGCGACGCCTTCGCGACCGTGTGGACCGACGCCAACCGCGCCGCCCACAACGCCGTCGTGCACGCCCTGACCGGCAAGGGCCGCGGCGCGGTCGGCATCAGCGACGGCACGGTCACCCTGGACGTGGGGACGGCCGTCGACCGGGTCAAACAGCAACTGGTCGACGCGGGCCTGAAACCCGCCGCCAAGATCCCCCAG
Source organism: Streptomyces collinus Tu 365 (assembly GCF_000444875.1). Lineage (NCBI taxonomy): Bacteria > Bacillati > Actinomycetota > Actinomycetes > Kitasatosporales > Streptomycetaceae > Streptomyces > Streptomyces collinus. Next base: position 6,839,536 of record NC_021985.1, read on the forward strand.
GTGAACAAGCAGCTGGTGCTGTTCCAATCCGACGAACTCGCCAAGTTCCGCAAGGCGGCACGCCTCCTCGACATCGTCGGGAACTGGTTCCCGGTGATCGTCGTCCTCCTCGGCGTCGCCGGCGTCTTCCTGGCCCACCGGCGGCGCCGGGCCCTGGCGCGCACCGCGCTCGGCGCCGCCTTCGCCTGCCTGGTGGTGGCCGTCGCCCTGATCGTGGCCCGCCACTACTACCTCGACCACCTGCCGCCCCAGGTGCAGTCCAAGGCGGCGGCCTCGGCCGTCTTCGACACCCTGCTGCGCTTCCTGCGGGTCAGCCTGCGCACGGGCATCGTCCTCGGTGTGGTCATCGCGCTGGGCGCCTACTTCGTCGGGCCGGGACGGCTGCCGGTCGCCGTCCGGGGCGCCTCCGACCAGACCGCCGACTCCGCCGCCCGCTGGGCCGCCGCCCACCACGTCACCACCGGCCGCGTCGGCGCCTGGGCGCTGGCCTACCGCCGGGCCGCCACCCTCGGCGTCCTGCTGATCATCGCCCTGGTCTTCGCGCTCTGGAACCATCCGACGGTGCTCACCGTCCTGCTGCTGGTCCTCGTCCTGCTCGCCGTCCTGGCCGTGCTCGCCCTGCTGGCGGCCAGTGGCCGCGCCCAGCTCGACGCGGGCCGCCGGACCGCACCCGGCACGCCCCGCGACGGGGTCTGACACCGGCTCCGGGCAGGGGGCTGGGGCGGGCCCCCGCCGAGCGGTGCCGGGCGGCCTGCGGAACCTGAGGAACATATGGGGCGAAAAGGTGGCCCGACCGTCCCTGTGCGAACCGGGCCGTTATCAGCGATGCTGATCGAGTAGTGCGCCGTCCATGGCCCCGAGGGACAGGGGTGGTGACCTGTGGTTGCACAGCACGACGAGACGCGGGAACCGGCCGTCGCTTACGTCGATCCGCTCGGAGAGCCGTACCTGCAGACACGGTTCGCCCTGCCGGTACGGCCGGCGACCTTCCTGCGCCGCCCGCGGCTCGCCGCCCATCTGGACCGTGCCCTTCGGACACCGCTGACGATGGTCAACGGCTCGGCCGGGGCGGGCAAGACCCTGCTGGTCGCGGACTGGGCCGCCGGGCTCGGACAGCCGGTCGCCTGGTTCACCAACGAGGCCGGCGACCAGGGCGGCGGGATGTTCTGGGCCTATGTGCTCCAGGCCCTGCGCGCCGCCTGCGTACCGCTGTCCGCCGAGGTCGGCTGCCCCGCCGACGCCAACCGCGTCGACCACCGGCTGCTGGCCCGCCTCGCCGACGAGCTGAGCGGCCTGGAACGGCCCGCCCTGCTCGTCCTCGACGAGTTCGACCGGGTGACCACCCCGGGCACGGCGGAACAGCTGGGGTTCGTCCTCCAGCACGCCGGCGCGGGACTGCGCCTGATCCTCGTCACCCGCACCGAGCCGCTGCTGCCGCTGCACCGCTACCGGACCGCCGGGACCATGACCGAGATCCGGGACGCCGAACTGGCCTTCACCGCCGAGGAGGCGGCCGAGTTCCTCGACCTGCACGGACTGCGGCTCAGCGCCGAGGCCACCCGCGCCCTGGTGGAGCGCACCCGGGGCTGGGCCGCCGGCCTGCGCCTGTGCGCCATGGCCGCCCAGGAGGACCCCGACCCCGAGGGCTACCTGAAGGACTTCGAGGCGGGCCGCAGCACGGTCGCCGACTTCCTCCTCGCCGAAGTGCTCAAACGGCAGCCGCCCCACACCCAGGACCTGCTGCTGCGGGTCAGTGTCGTCGAGCGCTTCTGCCCCGGCCTGGTGACCGCGCTGACCGGCCGTGACGGGGTCGAGTCCGTCCTCGCCGAACTGCACGGCCAGAACGCCTTCGTGGAGGACCTCGGGCACTCCTGGTACCGGCTGCACCCGCTGTTCGGCGAGATCCTCCGGGCCCACCTGCGGGTCCGCTCGCCCGGGCTCGAACCGGAACTCCACCGGCGGGCCGCCCGATGGCTGCGGGCCTCCGGCTGTCTGCCCGAGGCCCTCGGGCACGGCGCCGCCGCCGGCGACTGGGACTTCACCGCCCGCGCCCTCGTCGACGACCTCGCCATCGGCCAGCTCTTCACCGGCCTGCGCGCGGACGACCTCGCCGAGCTGTTCTCCCACATGGGACCCGAGGTCACCAGCGCGGCGGCGGACCTGGTGCGCGCGGCCCGCGACCTGTCCGACCGCGACGTCGACCGCGGCCTCGCCCATCTGCGCCGGGCCGAGGAACGCATGGCCGCGCAGACGCCCGACGCGGCCGGGCGGCTCAGCTGCGTCCTGCTGGAGTCCCTGGTGGCCCGGCTCACCGGTGCGCCGGGCCGGGCCGAGGCGGCCCTGGCCACGGCCGAGGAACTGCGCGGCGAGGTGCCCGCCCAACTCCTCGACAAGCACCCCGAGGTCATCGCCCTGCTGCTCACCCACCTGGGCTCGACCCGGCTGTGGGCCGGCCGCCTCGACGAGGCGAGCACCGCCCTGTCCGAGGCGGCCGAGTGCCCCGGCGGAGCCTCCACGGCGCTGCCCCGGGAGGACTCCCTCGGGCACCTGGCCCTGATCGACTACCTGAACGGCTGGCTCGACCGGGCCGAGCGCAAGGCGCGGGCGGCGCTCAGCGAGACGGAGCAGTTCGGGCTGACCCATCCCCCGGGTTCCGGGCTCGGGCACCTGGTGCTCGCGGCCGTGGCCGTGGACCGGGACGACCTCGGGCAGGCCCAGACCCTGCTGGACGAGGCGCCCGGCCCCGGCACCGGCCCGCCCGACCCGGTGACCGCCGCCGGCCGGTCCCTCGCCACGGCCCGGCTGCTGCTGGCCCGCGGCGAGCCCGGGGCCGCGGTGGCCGCGGCCGACCCGGCCGTACCGGCCCTCGTGGCCTCCCCCTGGGCCGAGGCCCACACCGCGCTGGCCGCCTCCGCCGCCCACCTGGCCGAGGGCCGGCCGGACAGCGCCGCGAAGGTGCTCGACGACGTGTCCTGCGACGGGGAGCCCGCCCTCGTGGCGGAGATCGCCTGGGCCCGGCTCGCCGCCGGCGACCGCGACTCCGCGATCGGGCTGCTCGACGGGCTGCACCCGCGTGCCCGCACCGGCCCCGGGGTGACGGTCCGGGCCGCGCTGGTGCGCGCGCGGGCCGCCCACGAGGCCGGTGACGTGGCCACCGCCCGCAAGCTGCTCGCCCGGGCCCTGCTGGAGGCACGGCGCGAGCACCTGCGCCGCCCCTTCCTCGACGCCGGGCCGCGCATCCGCCACCTGCTGGACGCGCCGCCCCTCCAGGCCCTGGCCGCGGGCTGGCTCACCCCCGACGGCACCGCGCCGCACACCGGACCGGGCACGGCCGCCGAGCCCGCGACGCTGGTCGTCGAGGAGCTGAGCGGCCGCGAGCGCGAGGTGCTGCGGCGGCTGGCGCAGATGATGTCCACCGAGGAGATCGCCGCCGACCTGTACGTCTCGGTGAACACGGTGAAGACGCACCTCAAGAGCGTCTACCGCAAGCTCGGCGTGAACCGGCGCGCCGACGCGGTCCGCCGGGCCCGCGAGCGCGGGATCCTGTGACCCCCGACGCCCGGGCCCGGGGAGCGGCCCGCGGCCGGTTCACCTGTGCCGGGTGAGGTCCGCCGCCCCGGCGCGGCGCAGTCTCGTAGACGAGACCGCAGCCGGCCCGCGGCGGGAGAACGGGACATGCGCTACGAGATCCGCGTCGATGGACTCATGTCGGAGACCCTCACCAGGGCCTTCCCGGAGCTGGAGCACGTCATGATGTCCGGCCAGACGGTCCTGTTCGGGCCCGTCGTCGACGAGGCGCACCTGTACGGCCTGCTGATCCGCTGCCAGTCGCTGGGCCTGCGGGTGGTGGAGATGCGGCAACTGCCGGAGTGAGCCCGCCGCCGCCCGCACGGCTCCTCCCGGAAGCTCCCCCCTCTCCCCTCCCCCCTTTCCCCGCTACGTCGTCACAGCCCGGCGGCCTCCACCCGGCCCGTCCGTACCGCCTCGCGGAGCGCCGCGAAGTCGCGGTCGTTCTGGTCGGCGTACGCCTGTGCGAACCGGGTCAGCGCCCGGTCGAAGCGGTCGCCGCGCCCCAGGTAGGCGGCGATGGCCACCGGGTCCCCGGAGCGGGCGTGGGCCCGCGCCAGCGAGGCACCGCAGACCTGCGCGAAGAGACGGAGCAGGTCCGGGTCCATGGTGTCCGGGCGGGCGATGCCCTTCCAGTCGCGCAGCTGGCGCACGTAGAAGTCCCGGCCCCGCCCGTCCAAACCCACCACGCGCGTCCAGCCGAGGAAGATGTCGCTGGTGGTCTGCATGAGCCGCTGCCCGGTCACCACCCTGCGGCCCTGGTTGTCGTACCGCTCGCCGCCCGTGTGCGCCGCGAGGACCGACTCCTGCGCCTCCTTGGCCTGCAGCAGCAGCGGATCGTCGTCGTCCCGCCCGAGCAGGAGCAGGATCCAGCAGCGGGTGCCGACGCTGCCCACGCCCACCACCTTGCGCGCCGCGTCCACCGGACGGTAGTGGCGCAGCAGATGCCGACGGTCCGCGGGCAGCGACCGGGCGTACCCTTCCAGCACCGTCCGCAGCTCCTTGTCCTCGGCTTCCGCGCCGTACCCGCGGTGCTCCCCGTTCCCCCCGGCCGGAAGGCCGTCGCGCAGCTCGCGCAGGTCTCGCAGCGGCACGATCAGCGGCGGGTCCGCCGCGATCCGCCGGCCCGCGGAGGTGAGCCGGGTCAGCTTGGCGTACGCCTCCACGTGGGTGCGGGACCGGGCGCGCGCCGTCGCCTCGGCCGTACGGCGGCGGGCCGCCCGGCCCATCGAGGAGGCCAGCAGCTCCCGCATCCGGTCGGCGGAGTCCTGGGCGTACCAGACGTCGAGCACCCGGGCGCCGGCGAACTCCCGCATCCGTTCCCGGTACGCACGCACGCACGCGCGCACCGCCCCGTCCTGCTCCGCGGCCGGGAACCCGTTGGCGCGCGCCGCGATGACGAAGCTGGCCGCGAGCCGCTTGACGTCCCACTCGAAGGGACCCGGGAACGTCTCGTCGAAGTCGTTGAGGTCGAAGACCAGGCGGCGCTCCGGTGAGGCCAGCAGCCGGAAGTTCAACAGATGGGCGTCCCCGCACAGTTGGACCCGCAGCCCGGTGTCGGGCAGGGCGCCGAGGTCCGCCGCCATCACCGCGGCCGCCCCCCGGTAGAAGCGGAAGGGGGATTCGAGCATGCGGGCGTAGCGGACGGGCACCAACTCCGGCAGCCGGGTGGCCGACTGACGCTCCAGCACCTCGACCACGTCGGGGCGCCGGGGCGCGGGCGCGAACTCCGCGTGACCCGAACGCGGCACCCGGGTACGGGCGTTCCGGCCGTAGGCCACCCGGTCGGCCACCGGTGAGGCGACGGTGAGGGCACTCGGTGCGGTCATCATGCACGCTCCTGTCCGGCGGCCCGCCGGTCGCCGGGGGACCCGGCCCGCACGGGGGCGGGCGGGCCGCGGACCGCCCCCGCAGCAACCCCACCGCCACGGGCGGCCGGAGGGATCACCCGTGGGGGGTGACCCGCCGCACCCCGGGAGCGCGCGACGCTGTGCGGGTGAGGGGTCCGCACACGCCGCCCCCGCCGGCGGTCCGGAGCGGCCCGTTCGATCACGCGAGGAGGAGCCATGACCGAGTCGCGTGGTCCGGCACCGCGTACCGGACCGCCGTACCAGTCCCCGGGGCCGGGCACCGGCCCCGGGGACCCCGTGGCCGCCGTCGCCCGCTCGTGGACCTGGATCCTGGGGTCGGCCGTCGTCACGCTCGTACCCGGGGTGCTGATCCTCGTCTGGCCCGACGAGACGCTGCACGTCCTGGCCGTCGTCATCGGCCTCTACCTGCTGCTCGCCGGCGCGTTCCGGTTCGTCACGGCCTTCGGCCGGGAGGGACACGGCGAACGCCTCGCGGCCGTGTCCGTCGGCGTGCTGTTCGTGCTGGCCGGCGTGCTCTGCCTGCGCCACCCGCTGCAGACCGTCGCCGCGCTGTCGCTGATCGTCGGCCTCACCTGGCTGGTGTCCGGCATCCTCACCCTCTACGCGGCGATCACCACCGAGGACCTGCCGCACCGTGCCGTCGTCCTGGGCACCGCGCTGCTCGGCATCGTCGCCGGGATCGTGGTGCTGGCCCTGCCCACCGAGTCGGCCCGGGCCCTGACCCGGCTGCTCGGCCTGTGGCTCGTGCTGCTCGGCCTGGTCGAGCTGGTGCTCGCCTTCGCCTGGCGGTCCGCGCTGCGCCGTGCCGCCGTCCCACCGGACCCGGAGTCCGGACCGGCCCCGGCCGACGCGCCCGGCCCGCCGTTCTGACCCGGCGCCGCCACGATCACCCGCCTCGGGTGAGGCCGCTGCCGACCCGCCGTGCGCACGCTGGGACCGGCAGAGACCGGCCTGCCGGAACGCGCCGCGGCCCGCGGCGCACGGCCGGGCCGGAGCCCCGCAACGGAGGAGTGAAATGAGCGCACCGACCTACCTCGCGTACGACTATCCACTGCTGAGCGCCTTCTGGACGATGCTGTGGTTCTTCCTCTGGGTCCTGTGGTTCATCCTGCTGTTCCGCGTCATCTTCGACGTCTTCCGCGACGACGACATGAGCGGGTGGGCCAAGGCCGGCTGGCTGGTCTTCGTCGTCCTGGTGCCGTTCCTCGGCGTCCTCGTCTACGTCATCGCCCGCGGCCGGGGCATGGGGAAGCGGGAGATCGCGCAGGCGCGCGCGCAGCAGCAGGCCTTCGACTCCTACGTCCGTGAGGCCGCGCAGGGCTCGGGCCCGGTCAGCAGTGTCGACGAACTCGCCAGGCTCTCCGAGATCAGGGCCCGCGGCGACATCACCGACGAGGAGTTCCGCAGGGCGAAGGAGCTGGTCCTCAGCGGCGCCGGACAGGCGCGGCAGCCGGGCACGGCGCCCACCTCGCCCGCGTCACCCACGTCGTCCACGCACACGCACTGAGCACCACCCACGTCAACGAATCGAGGGAGCCGTATGAGCACGACGAACCGCACCCGCGCGCGGACCGAGTCCGCCGGACAGCAGTGGGCCTTCGGCCTGACCGCCTTCGCAGGCGTCATGCTCCTGCTCACCGGGCTGCTGTCGATCTTCCGGGGCATCATGGCGATCGCCCAGGACGACGTCTTCGTCACCACCCCGAACTACGTGTTCAAGTTCGACCTGACCAGCTGGGGCTGGATCCACCTGGCCCTCGGCGTCATCGCGGTGATCGTCAGCTTCGGCCTGTTCCAGCCCGCGCTGTGGGCCCGGATCGCCGGTGTGGGCATCGCCGGGCTGGTGATCATCGCCAACTTCCTCTCCCTGCCGTACTACCCGGTGTGGTCCGTCGTGATGGTCGCGGTCTCCGGCTTCATCATCTGGGCCCTGTGCGTGGTCCGGAGGGACGACGACACGGCCATGGCTCCGTAACGGACGGCGAAGGAGAGCACATGGACCGGTATCCGCCCATCGCGGAGCACGGGATGGTGGGCGACCTCCAGACGGCGGCCCTGGTCTCCTCGGCCGGGACCGTCGACTGGTGGTGCACACCCCGCTTCGACTCACCGAGTGTCTTCGGCTCGCTCCTGGACAGCGAGCGGGGCGGCCACTGCCGGCTGGCGGCGGAACACCCGCCCGGCGACGGCATGTCGGTCCGGCAGCTCTACCTGTCCGACACGGCGCTGCTGATCACCCGGTTCATGGGACCCGGCGGGGTCGGCGAGGTCGCCGACTTCATGGAGCCCCTCGACTCCCCGACGCCCTCCGACCGGCACCGCCTGATCAGGGTCGTCCGGGTGGTGCGCGGCAGCCTGCCGTTCGCCTTCGGCTGCCGACCGCGCTTCGACTACGGGCGCGCCCGGCACACCCTCGCCCTCACCGACCACCACACGGCGGTCCAGCACGGGCCGGGTCTCGACCTCCACGTCCAGACCACGACCGGGATCCCGCTGCGGGCCGACGGCGACGACCTCACCGCACGGTTCATCCTGCACGCGGGAGAGGCGGCCGCCGTCGTCCTGACCAGCACGGCCCAGGGCGCGGCGGCCCCGCCCGCCCCGTCCCTGCAGGCCGTCGCCGAGGACCTGGAGCAGTGCCGCGGCTTCTGGCAGAACTGGCTGCGCTCCTGCACCTACCGCGGACGCTGGCAGGACATGGTGAACCGCTCGGCGATCACCCTGAAGCTGCTCACCTACGCGCCCAGCGGCGCCCCCGTCGCGGCGGCCACCATGGGCCTGCCCGAACAGGTCGGCGGCGAGCGCAACTGGGACTACCGCTACACCTGGATCCGGGACGCCTCGCTGTCCGTCGGCGCCCTGATCGACCTGGGCTTCGAGGCGGAGGCGTACGCCTTCCGCCGCTGGCTGCGCGACCGGGTGGAGGCCGGCGGCACCGCCTCGGGCGACCCGCTGCAGATCATGTACCGGGTGGACGGCGACCCCCATCTGACCGAGGAGGTCCTCGACCACTGGGAGGGCTACCGGGGATCACGGCCGGTACGGGCCGGCAACGCGGCGGCCGACCAGCTCCAGCTCGACATCTACGGCGAGGCATGCGAAGCCCTGCTGGTCGGCGGGGACATCGGCGCGGTGCGCGGCTGGAAGGCGCTGCGCGACGTCCTGGACTGGCTGGCCGACCACTGGGACCGGGCGGACGAGGGCATCTGGGAGACCCGCGGAGGCCGGCAGAACTTCACCTACAGCCGGCTGATGACGTGGGTGGCGTTCGACCGGGGCATCCGGGCGGCCACCCGCTTCTCCCGTCCGGCCGACGTGGAGCGCTGGCGGGAGATCCGGGACACGGTCTTCCGGCAGATCGTCGAGCGCGGCTGGCACGAGAAACGGAAGGCCTTCGTGCAGCACTTCGACACCGACGTGCTGGACGCCTCGCTGCTGCTCATGCCGCGCGTCGGCTTCCTGTCCCCGCACGACCCGGACTGGATCACCACCCTCGACGCCATGGACCAGGAACTGGTCAGCGACAGCCTGGTCTACCGGTACGACCCCGCCGCCTCGCCCGACGGACTGCGCGGCTCCGAGGGCACGTTCAACCTGTGCAGCTTCTTCTACGTCGAGGCGCTCGCCCGGTCCGGACGGCTGCTCCAGGCACGGCACGCCTTCGACAAGATGCTCACCTACGCCAACCACGTCGGCCTGTTCGCCGAGGAGATCGGCCCCTCGGGCGAGCAGCTCGGCAACTTCCCGCAGGCGTTCACCCACCTCTCCCTGATCTCCGCCGCCATGGCGCTGGACGAGGAGCTGGCCCGCACGACGCCGCGCCGCCGGACCGGCGGCACCCGCCACCCGGTGATCCACGGCTTCCGGGTACCGGCGGAGGCGGCCGACGCCGGCGCAGCCGGGACCGGCGCCGACGGGGCGGAGTACGGGAGCGGTGACGGCGGCGCGGAGGGCGGTCGGACCCCGGACGGGAACGGGGGCCGGGGCGGCTGACCGGCGGCCCGCCCGGCCGGGCACCACCCGGCCGCGACGGTCCGGCCCCGGCCACGACGGCCGGGGCCGGACCGTCGCCGGGGCCGGAGCGCCGCGCCCGGGTGGTGCCCGGCCGGGCGGGGGCCCGCTCCCCGTCCGCGCTCCCGCAGGAGGCCGTCCGAAGGGGGCCCCGTCCCCTGTTCACGCCCCCGGAGGGGACCTGTCTCCCGGCCGCACGCCGAAGGAGGCCCCGTCCCCCGTTCACACCCCCGGAGGGGACCTGTCTCCCGGCCGCACGCCGGAGGGGGACCCGTACCCCCGGGAAGCGCCCGGAGGGGACCTGTCTCCCGGCCGCACACCGGTGGGGGGCCTGACCCCCGGGAAGGACCCGCGCCTCCGGAGGGGCCCGCGCCCCCGGAGCCCCGCCCCCCGGAGGGGACCTGCTCCCCGGCCGCACCCCGGTGGGGGACCCGTACCCCCGGGAAGGACCCGCGCCTCCGGAAGGACCCGCGCCTCCGGAAGGACCCGCGCCCCGGAGCCCCGCCCCCCGGAGGGGACCCGCCTCCCGGCCGCACCCCAGTGGGGGGACCCGTAGCCCTGGAAGGACCCGCGCCTCGGAGGGCCTCGCCCCCTGGAGGGGACCTGCCTCCCGGCCGCACCCGGTGGGGAACCCGTAGCCCCGGGAAGGACCCGCGCCGCCGGAGGAGCCCGCACCTCCGGAGCCCGCCCCCCCCGGAGGGGACCTGCTCCCCGGTGTGCGTGGCCCGCGTGGCATCATCGGCCCGGACCAGGACCGGAGCACCCGGTCGCAGGCGAAGCCGCCCGAGGAGCACGATGAACCCCGCCCTCTCCGCCCCGCCGGCGGCGGGCACCGCGCTGCTCGACGACTTCTCCCTGGAGATGACCGGCAAGGACGTGCCCAAGCTGGAGGAGGCGCGGGACACCATCCCCCGCGGCACCCGGATCAACGTCACCTTCCTCGCGGGCGAGGACCCCGGCACCCGGCTGGCCGCCGCCCGCGCGGTCAAGCGGCTCGGCTTCGTGCCCGTCCCGCACATCTCCGCCCGCCGACTGCCCTCCCGGCGGCACCTGGAGGAGTTCCTGGCCGGCCTGGCGGCCGACGGCACCGCCGACAACGTCTTCGTCGTCGGCGGCGACCCCGCCCGCCCCGAGGGCCCGTACGAGGACGCCCTCTCCGTCATCCGCTCCGGGCTGCTCCAGCGGCACGGCGTACGGCACGTCGGCATCAGCGGCTACCCCGAGGGCCACCCGGCCATCGCCGACCACTCCCTGTGGTCGGCGCTCAGCGACAAGACGGCCGCCCTCGGCGCCGACCGGCTGGCCGGCGACGTCATCACCCAGTTCGGCTTCGACGCCGAGGCGGTGCTCCGCTGGGTGGCCGCCGTCCGCGACCGGGGCGTCCGGCTGCCGGTCCGGGTCGGCGTGCCCGGCCCGGCCGGCGCCCGCAGGCTGGTGTCCTACGCCACCCGGTTCGGCGTCGGCACCAGCGCCTCCATCGTCCGCAAGTACGGCTTCTCGCTGACCAACCTGGTGGGCACGGCCGGCCCCGACCGCTTCCTGCACACGCTCGCGCGGGACTACGACCCGGCACGGCACGGCGAGCTGAAGGTGCACTTCTACACCTTCGGCGGACTGCGGACCACCTCGGAGTGGATCGCCCGCTTCCGGCACGGCGACCGGCACTGAGACGACCGCCCACGGGCGGGACACTCGGGGCGGAGATCCGTTCGACCGGTCGGCCGGGTGCCGACGGATCGGTGGCTTGATCCTTACGGTGGGCGCGCCCCGTGGCGGGACGGCCCGTAAGCCGTTTCGACGCTGCTCGCCGCTCTTGCGCCGGTCGTGCCAGGGCTCTATAACGTGTCCTGCAGGTATCGGCGGGGATGGCCGGAAAGGCATGTGCCGCCGCGCCAGGGGGATCCTCGGCTCCGCCGCGATCGGCATCACCGCCCGCAGACCGACGGAGACCCGCCATGACCGACGACGCCTATCGTGCTGCCCTGACCAGACTGGCCGTGGACCCCGGCTTCCGGGCCGAACTCGACGGCGACACCGGGGAGGCGGCGCGAAGACTCGGCCTGACTCCCGACCAGGTCACCGCGCTGCGCTCGCTGCGCGTCGAGTCCGGGGCCGACGGGGGGCCGGCGGCGCTCGACCCCCGGCTGTCCAAGTCGTCCCTGTTCTTCGGCAGCGCGGCCCACGCGCTGTCCCACCACGACATCACGGTCCCTCACGACCACACGGCAGGGCAGGCCGTCCCGGCGGCCCACGGAGCGGCGGACCATGCGGCGGCGGGCACGCACGACGACCCGGCGGCGCACGCCGCGGTCGCGGGCCGGGCCCCGGGCGACCACGGACCCGGCGACTCCGGCCCCGCCGGACACGGGAGCGACCCGCACGCCACGGACGCCGGCCCGGAGGCCGCGGGCCCTGCCGGCCCGGCGGCGGCCGGCTCCCACAGCCTGCTCGGCGGCCCTCTCCCGGACCGGTCACCGGCCGAAGCGAGCGGTGCGCCGGGCCAGTTCGGCGGGTTCGGGGACTTCGGCGGGGCCGGTGAACCCGGCCACGAGGGTCCGGGCGGCGACTTCGGCGGGTTCGGCGGCTTCGGTGGTTTCGGCGGTCACGCCGGCGGGGGCCCGGAGGGTGGTCTCGGCGGCTTCGGTGGCGACGGCGCACCCGACGGTCCCGGTGGGGACTTCGGGGGCTTCGGTCCCGGGGGAGAGGGCGGACTCGGCGGCGCCGGTGGGGACTTCGGCGGGTTCGGTGACGGGGCTCACGGCACCGGTGGGTTCGGTGAGGGTGGTCACGGCACCGGTGGACTCGGCGACGGTGGCCTCGGCGGAGGCGGCTTCGGCGAAGGCGGCACCGATTCCGGCGGGTTCGGCGGCCTCGGCGGTCACGGCGGAGGCGGCTTCGGCGAAGGCGGCACCGGTTCCGGCGGGTTCGGCGGCCTCGGCGGTCACGGCGGAGGCGGCTTCGGCGAAGGCGGCACCGGTTCCGGCGGGTTCGGCGGCCTCGGCGGCGACGGGGGCGGGGACGCCGGTCACTTCGGCCACGGCGGGATCTACGACCGCGACGGCGACGGCGGTGGCGGCGAGGGCGGTGGCGGCGACAGCGGCGGTGGCGGCGGCGAGGGCGGCGGCGACGGAGGCGGCGGCGGAGGTGACGGCGGTGGCGACCCCGAGAACGGCCGGCGCCCGAGCGGCGGCGGTGGCGGCGAGGGCGGGGGCGACGGCGGCGGCAGCGGCGGGGGAGACGGCGGCGGAGGTGACGGCGGCGGCGACCCCGAGAACGGCCGGCGGCCCAGCGGTGGCGGTGGTGAGCCGGGCGGCGGCGGAGACGGCGGCGGTGGCGGTGAGGGCGGCGGTGACCCGGAGAACGGCCGGCGCCCGAGCGGCGGCGGTGGCGGCGAACCCGGGGGCGACGACGGCGGCGGAGGTGACGGCGGTGGCGACCCCGAGAACGGCCGGCGCCCCAGCGGCGGCGGTACGCCCGGCGGCGGTGACGACGGCGGCACCGGTGGCGGTGACCCGGAGAACGGCCGGCGGCCCAGCGGCGGAGGAGTGCCCGGGGGCGGCCGTGAGGGCTCGTTCGACCGCGCGGGGACGACCGTGCGCGGCGGCGTCGGCACGCCCGGCACCGGTGGCATCGCCACCCACCTGTCGCCCGCCGCGCCCGAGACGGGCGGCGGGTTCGACGGCGGTACGCTCCGCAGCGGTTCCGGTGGGGGCTGAGCCACCGCATGCTCTGCCACGTCTGCCGCGTCCACGTGCGGCGCGACTTCCCGTACTGCCTGCACTGCGGCACCCCGCGCCGGGGTGCCGCGCCGACCGCGTTCGCCGCGCCGCGGCTGCGCGGCCTCGACGACCCCGCCCTCGCCGTCGACCTGACCGGCCGGGTCACCACCCTGGGCCGCGGCGAGGACAACGACCTCGTCCTGGCCGACGGCAGCGTCTCGCGCCGCCACGCACGCGTCGTCCGCACCGCCGACGGCTTCCGGATCGAGGACCTCGACTCCTTCAACGGCACCGCGGTCGGCGGCGCCGACCTGCACGGCGGCACGGCCACGCTGTCCGACGGCGCCGAACTGTCCGTCGGTGACGTACGCCTGGTCTTCGAGCAGCCCCGGGACGCCCGGATCGGCTCGCGCACCATGGTCGTCGGCACCCAGCAGACGCACCTGCCCCCCGCCGGGCAGGAGGAGGCGCCGGAAGCGCACGGCCCGCTCACCGCGCGCCCCCGCCGCCGCTCGGGCTGGGCGCTCAAGCGGGTACCCGGCGGACACGGTGCCCCCCGCTGGGTGCTCAGCGCCAGCCGCACCGGGCGCTATCTGGAGCTCGACGAGCGCCAGGTCTTCCTGTGGCACGCCGTCGACGGCGAGAACACCGTGCGCGACCTGCTGTTCGCCTACGCCGACCGGTACGGCGAACTGGCCCTGCCCCGCATCGAGTCCACGCTCGCCGCGTTCGCGGACGCCGGACTGCTGCGCGGCCTGCCCGGCCGGCCGGAGGAGGAGGAACCGCCCGCCGGCTGGCGCCGGGCGGCCCGCACGCTGTACCGGACGCTGCTGAGACTGGAGGTGTCGGTCCCCGGCCTCGACCGGCTGGTGAGCCGGCTCTACCGGGCCTTCGGCTGGCGGCTGTTCACCCGGACCGGCGTGGTGCTCGCCTGGCTGTCGGTGGCCGGCGGCCTCGTCGCGTTCCTCGCCGCCCGTGGCCGTCACCGCCTGCTCGACTTCGGCGGGGCCGGCGCCCTCGGCCCCGTCCTGCTGGCCGCCGGATACGTCACCGCCCTGCTCGTCCACGAACTGACGCACGCGCTCGCCGTCAAGTCGTACGGCCGCAAGGTCAGACGGGGCGGATTCCTGCTGATGATGGGGATGCCGTTCGCGTTCGTGGACACCAGCGACATGTGGTTCGGCACCCGCTGGTCCCGGGTCGTGGTGGCCCTGTCCGGGCCGCTGTCCACGGCGGCACTGGCCGGCTGGTGCGCGGCCGGCGCCGCCCTGCTGCCCGCGGGACCCGCCTCCGCCCTCCTGTACCACCTGGCCTTCGGCCTCTATCTGAACACCCTCTACAACTTCAATCCCCTGATGCCGCTGGACGGTTACCAGGCGCTGACCGACGTGCTGCGGGTGCCCCGGCTGCGCGAGGAGGCGAGCGCCTACTTCCGCACCGGCCTGTGGCGGGACCTCCGCGCCGGCCGGCGGCCGGGCCCCCGGCAGACGGGCATGGCCGCCTACGGCCTGGCGGTCGTCGTCGGCACCTACGGCTTCCTGGGCCTCGCCCTGCTGGCCTGGCGCTCCCGGATCGGCGACCTGCTCCAGGGCCGGCTGCCCGGGCCCTGGACCACGGCCGTCGAGGCGGCCGTGGTCGCCCTGGTCGCCTTCCCCGTGTGGGCGGCGCCGGTACGCGCGCTGCTGCGCCGGGCCCGGCGCCGACGGCACCCGGAGGACCTGCCCGGCGCCGCCACGCCCGTACCCCTGGAGGGCACGGCATGACCCGCGACACGCACCCCGCGACGGACCACGGCGACGGCTGGGCCGTACCCGGGTACACGGCCGTACGCACCCTCGGCGAGGGCGCCGGCGGCCGGGTCGTCCTCGCCCGGCACACCCCGACCGGGGCCCCCGTCGCCGTCAAGTACCTGAGCGAACGCCTGCGCGGCGACCGGGAGTTCCTGGCCCGCTTCCGGGCCGAGGCCCGGCTGCTCGGCGAACTGCGGCACCCGTGCGTGGTGCGCCTGTACGAGTACGTCGAGGCGCGCGCCGGAGCCGCGATCGTGATGGAGGCGGTGGACGGCGTCAGCCTGCGCCACCTGCTGCGCCGGCACGGCGCGACCGGCCCCGAGGCCGCGCTCGTCCTGCTCAAGGGCTCCCTGCTGGGCCTGGGCGCGGCCCACACCGCCGGGGTGGTGCACCGCGACTACAAGCCGGAGAACGTCCTGGTCCGCGCCGACGGCACCAGCGCGCTCGCCGACTTCGGCATCGCCGTGCGCGACGGCCGGGAGGCCGCGGCCGCGGGCACCCCCGCCTACATGGCCCCGGAGCAGTGGGAGGACCGGCCCGCCGGCCCCGCCGCCGACGTCTACGCCGCGTCCGTGGTGTTCTTCGAGTGCCTGACCGGGCGGCGCCCCTTCGCCGCCGACGACCCGGCCGCGCTGCGCCTGCAGCACCTGCGGGCACCGGCCCCGCTGGACGGCGTACCCGCACCGGTGCGCGGGCTGCTGCGCGCCGGCCTCGCCAAGGACCCGGCGGACCGGCCCGGCGTCGAGGCGTTCCTCGCCGACCTCGAACGCCGCGCCACCGAGGCGTACGGCGCCGGCTGGGAGGAGCGCGGCCGCCGCCGGCTGGCCGAACTCGCCGCGCTGCTCGCCGTGCTGTTCCCGTTCACCGCGACCGCGACGCTGGACGCCCCGGCCCGGGCGCTGACCCTGCTCGGCCGCCTGCGCGGCGGCGGCCGGCGGCTGGCCGCCGGTGGGGTGGCCGCGCTCGCGGTCGTCGCGGGCGGAGCGACGTACGCCTCCGGCCGGCCGTACGACACGGCCACGACGGTGGCGAGCTCCACCCCCTCGCCCGCCGTCTCCCCGACGGGACCCGGCGCCTCGGCCACGCCCCCGGCCCCGGCCGCCGGCCACCGCCCCGCCCACGGCGGACGACACACCCACCGGCCCGCCGTCCGACGGCCCGACCCCCGCGCCCACGCCGTCCACGCCGTCCACGGACCCGACCGCACCGGCCGCGCCGACCCCGACCGCGGACAGCCCCGGCACGGTCACCGTCACCATCGGCTCCTGGCAGCGCGGGCCGAAGCCGGACATGCTCGTCGCGGCGGTCACGGTCGGGACGACGGGCACCGGACCGCTCACCGTCACCGCCGACTACTACGTCGACACACCCGCTGACCCCTACGGCTCCCAGAGTCGGCCGCTGTCCGGGAGCACCCGCTACGACCTGACCTTCGAGGCCGACTTCTCCAACCACCCCTGCCGGGGAACCTGGGACGTCACCCTCAGCAGCGACCCGGCGGCCGCGAACGGCCCGCAGACGGCCTCCCTGGACGCACCCCCGTGCTGAGCGCCGCACCGGCGGGCCCGGCCGCCCCGCGCCGCCGCGACGAGAACGGACCGACATGACGACAGCCACCGCGGTGGCCGGCCGGCCCCTGTCCGGCTGGTCACGCGAGACACCCCTCGGCACCCGGTACGCCCTGCTCCCGGGCCGGGCCGGCGAGCAGGCCCTCGGCGCGCTCCGCGTCGACCGCGCCCTGCTGGCGCCCGAGGGCGCTCGGGAGCGCCTGGCCGCCGCCGTGCTCGCCACGGCGCGGCTCCGGCTGCCCGGTGCGCTCGGCACGGTCGACCTGGTCGCCGAGGCCGGCGAGGTCTGGCTGCTCACGGACCGCCCGCCGGCCCCCACGCTCGCCGACGTCCTGTCCGCCGGCGCCCCCGGTCCCGACGCGGGCAGCGCGGCGAGCGTCCTCAACGAGACCGCGCAGACCCTCCTGGCCCTGCACGGTGCCGGCCTGGCCCACGGCTCCCTCGGCCCGGCCACGGTCGTGCTCGCACCGAACGGAACCGCACTGCTGACGGAGACGGGGCTGGCCGCGGTCCTGGGGGACGAGGTGATGCCGGGTGACGCGGCTCCGCCGCCCGCCGGTCACCGGGCCGCCGACACCACCGCCTGGGCCGCCCTGGCCCGCACCCTCGCCGCCGCCTGGACGGGCCCCTCGACCCCGGCGGCCGAGCTGTTCGCCCGCTGCGCCACCGCCGCCGAGTCCCAGGGCCTCATGGCCGCCCGTGCCGCCCTGCTGTCCGGCCGGGCCGCCCTCCCCACCGACTTCCTGCAGCGCACGGCACTCCGGGCGGCCGCGGCCGCATCCACCCCGGACCTCACCTCCCCACGGACCCCGCGGCCGGGCCCGGCCGCCGAGCCGCCCGACCGCACGTCCCCGCGGACAGCGCAGCCGTGTCCGGCCGCCGAGCCACCCGAGTTGCCGCACGTCCCATCCGCGCGCACCCCTCGGACGCCCCCGGCCGCAGCGTCCCCGCGTCCGCCGCACCCCACCGGGCCCCGGCGGACACCGGTGCCGTCCGTCGTCGCCGGCACCGCCCACACCGGCTCGGTGGCCGACACCGCCCCGGCACCGCCCACCAAGGACCGTGCCGCGGAGCCCGCCGCCCCCGGGGACCGGACCCCACCCGGCGCACCGTCCCAGCGGGCCACGCCCGCCGCCGTCCCCGCCGACGCCGACGCCGATGCCGATGCCGATGCCGCCGAGCGGCTCACCGGCGCAGGGCATGGGCAGGGGCACCGTCCGGTACGCCAGGACGCCCAGGCCACCGTGCTCGGCAAGCGCAACCGTCCCTCCTCCGTGCGCGTGCGGGACGGGGAGGAGCCCGGCGAGATCCTGCTCCGGTTCGGGCCGGGGGTCCCCGTGGCCGAGCAGGACGCGCTGCGTGCGAGGTGGCGCGGCGCGGAAGCGGTGCCGGCGCCGGCGCGCAGGCGCAGACGCGGGGGCGGGCTCGTCATCGTCGCCGTAGCGGCGGTCGCCGCCGTGCTGCTGTGGCTGCTGCTGCGCCCGGACCCCGCGCCCGGGGTCCTCGCCGTCCGGGTCCAGGCCCCCGCGGGGGTGCTGCACTGCGGGGGGACGGCCGACCTGGTCGGAGTCGTCACCACCGACGGTCGGGGCGGCCCGGTCACCTACCGCTGGCTGCGCGGGGACGGCCAGGACTCGGGCGAACTGGTCCACCTGGCCCGCCGCGGGGAGCGCCGGGTCCGGGTGCACCTGCGCTGGACGGTGCGCGGCCCGGGCCGCTTCCGGGGCACCGCCCGCCTCCGCGTCGCCGACCGGCGCAGCCCGGTGGAGGCGAAGGGCGGCTTCACCTACGCCTGCCCCTGACGGCCGGCCGAGGCCATGGCCACGCTCCGAGCGCCACGGCCCCGGCCACGCCTGTCCCCGCCGCCCGCGGCCCCGGCCGCACCTGTCCGTGGCCGCTGCAGCCCGCTGGTCGTGGCCCCGGCCCCGGCTGTCTGTGGCGGCCGCAGCCCGACGGCCACCGCCCCGGCCCTTCCCGTCCGTGGCCGCCGCAGCCCGCCGGCCACCGCCCCGGCCCTTCTTGTCTGTGGCGGCCGCAGCCCGCTGGTCGTGGCCTCGGCTGTACCTGTCTGTGGCGGCCGCAGCCCGCCGCCCGCGGCCCCGGCCGTACTTGTCCGTGGCCGTCGCAGCCCGCCGGTCGTGGCCTCGGTTGTACCTGTCCGTGGCGGGCCGCAGCCCGACAGCCACCGCCCCGGCCCTTCCTGTCCGTGGCGGCCGCAGCCCGACGGCCACCGCCCCGGCTACACCTCTTCCCGATTCCCACCGCCACGCCCACGGCCACGTCCGTTCCCGAGCCCCGCCGCCACGGCTGCCGCCGGCCCCACCGCCAGCAGCAGGGCCAGCGCCGCGTACCCGTACGTCAGCGTCGCCGCCGACGCGACCACCGCCACCAGCAGCGGGCCACCCGCGTCGCCCAGTTCGCGGCCCACCTCGGCCGCGCCCATGGTCTGCCCGAGCCGCTCCTCCGGGGTGGCCGCGGCCAGTGCCGCGAAGCCCAGCGGGGTGACCAGGCCGGTGCCGGTGCCGATCAGGGCGGCGCCGAGCAGCACCGCGGTGAGCCCCGGCAGCATCGCCGCGGCCGCCCCCGCCGCCGCGAGCAGCAGCCCGCAGCCGAGACCGACGCGGACGCCGAGCCGCCCGGTGTCCAGCGCCCGCCCGGCCCACGGCTGGACCACCGCCCCGCAGGCGGCCAGCAGGGAGACCGCCGCCCCGGTGGCCACCGCGCCCAGGCCCGCCGCCGCCCCGGACACCGGCAGGAACCCCACCCCGGCCGAGAGCGCGGCCGTCGCCCCGGCGAGCGCGGCCGTCGGCACCAGGAAGCCGCGGTCGGTCAGGCGTCGCCCGAGGTCGAGCAGGGTCCCCCGGCGGCGGGGGAGCGGCGGCACCCGGGGCACCGCAGCCGCCGCCCAGACCGTCACCGCGGCGGCCAGCACCGCCAGCACCGCGAACAGCAGCCGCAGCCCGCCCGCCCACACCAGCACCCCGCCGAGCAGCGGACCGAGCGTGTAGCCGAGCGACTTGAAGAAGCCGTAGCTCCCGAACGCCCGCCCGCGCCGCGCCCCCGGGTTCAGCCGGGCCACCAGCGCCGAGGCGGCGGGGGAGAACGCGGAGGCCGCGGCGCCCTGGCCGAGGCGCGCCGCCCACAGCAGTCCCGGGCCGCCCGCGACCGCGTACAGCGCGGAGGCGACGGCGAACGCGACCAGCCCGCCCAGCAGCACCGGGCGCGCCCCCACCCGGTCCGCCAGCGTGCCGAACACCGGCTTCAGCAGCACCTCGGCACCGTCGTAGAGGGCGAGCAGACCGCCCAGGACCAGAAGCGAGGTGACCGCGCCGGCCGAGCGCGCCCCGAGGCTCGCGGCGACGCCGTGCGCCCCGAAAGCGGTGGTGAACCCGGCGGCGTACAACGGCCACATCGGCGCCCGGGACCCGCCCTCCCGGTACGCCCCGGCCCCGCCGGCCGCGGGGGAGTCGGCTGGGTGGCCCATGGCGGCATCGTAGCCACGGGCGGGGCGCCCGGCGGCCCCAGCTCACCGGCACGCTGATGTCGGATTCCCGCCAGCGGGCGCCCCGCGCGGTGGACGATCCTGGACGCATGCAGACAGGGACGCACCTCGACCGGGAGCACTGCGTGCGCGCCGTGCAGTCCAAGGACGCGCGGTTCGACGGATGGTTCTTCACGGCCGTGCTCACCACCCGCATCTACTGCCGGCCCAGCTGCCCGGTGGTTCCGCCCAAACCGCGGAACATGACCTTCTACCCGAGCGCCGCGGCCTGCCAGCAGGCCGGGTTCCGGGCCTGCAAGCGCTGCCGCCCCGACACCAGCCCCGGCTCCCCGGAGTGGAACCGGCGGGCCGACCTGGTGGCCCGCGCCATGCGGCTGATCGCCGACGGCGTCGTGGACCGCGAGGGCGTGCCCGGGCTCGCCGCCCGGCTCGGCTACAGCGCCCGCCAGGTGGAGCGGCAGCTCCTCGCCGAGCTGGGGGCCGGGCCCCTGGCGCTGGCCCGGGCCCAGCGCGCCCAGACCGCGCGGCTGCTCGTGGAGACGACGCCGCTGCCGATGTCGGAGATCGCCTTCGCGGCCGGCTTCGCCTCCATCCGCGCCTTCAACGACACCGTCCGCGAGGTCTTCGCCCTCTCCCCGAGCGAGCTGCGTGCCCGGGTGCCCAGCAGCCGGGCCGCGGGCACCCCGGAGTTCCCCGGCACCCCGGGGACGCTCACGCTGCGGCTCCCGTTCCGGGCCCCGCTCAACCCCGACAACCTCTTCGGGCACCTGGCCGCCACCGCCGTACCCGGCGTGGAGGAGTGGCGGGACGGCGCCTACCGGCGCACCCTGCGCCTGCCGTACGGGCACGGCATCGTCGCCCTCGCGCCCCGCCCCGACCACATCGCCTGCCGGCTGACCCTCAGCGACCTGCGCGACCTGACCGTGGCCACCAGCCGCTGCCGGCGCATGCTCGACCTGGACGCCGACCCGGTGGCCGTGGACGACCGGCTGCGCGCCGACCCGGTGCTCGCGCCACTGGTGGACCGGGCGCCCGGACGCCGGGTGCCGCGCACGGTCGACGAGGCCGAGTTCGCCGTCCGGGCCGTGCTCGGGCAGCAGGTCTCCACGGCGGCCGCCCGCACCCACGCGGCCCGGCTGGTCACGGCGCACGGCAAACCGCTGGACGACCCCGAGGGCGGCCTCACCCACCTGTTCCCCGCCCCCGACGCACTGGCCGCGGTCGACCCCGCGAGCCTGGCGATGCCCCGCACCCGGCGCACCACCTTCACCACCCTGGTCGGGGCGCTCGCCGACGGCCGCCTCCGCCTGGGCGTCGAGGCCGACTGGGCCGAGACCCGGGCCCGCCTGCTGGACCTTCCCGGGTTCGGGCCCTGGACGGCCGACGTCATCGCCATGCGCGCCCTCGGCGACCCCGACGCCTTCCTCGCCACCGACCTGGGCGTCCGGCGCGCCGCCCGGGAGCTGGGCCTGCCCGCCACGCCGGGCGCGCTCACCGCGCGCGCCGAGGTGTGGCGCCCCTGGCGCGCGTACGCGGTGCAGTATCTGTGGGCGACCGACGGCCACCCGATCAACTTCCTCCCCGCATAAGGACCTTCCCCCGATGAAGCAGCACACCGTCATCGACAGCCCCTACGGCCCCCTCACCCTCGTCGCCGACGACGGCGTCCTGTGCGGCCTCTACATGGCCGGACAGCGGCACCGTCCCGCGGAGCAGACCTTCGGCACGCCCGACGACACCCCGTTCGCCGAGGCCGCGGAACAGCTCGCGGCCTACTTCGCGGGCGAGCTGACCCGGTTCACCCTCGAACTGCGCCTGCACGGAACCCCGTTCCAGCGCAGGGTCTGGGACCAGCTCACCCGCATCCCGTACGGCGAGACCCGCTCCTACGGCGAACTCGCCGGCGCCCTGGGCAGTCCGGGGGCGTCGCGCGCGGTCGGCCTCGCCAACGGCCGCAACCCGGTCGGCATCATCGTGCCCTGCCACCGCGTCATCGGTGCCGGCGGCTCCCTCACCGGCTACGGCGGCGGCCTGGACCGCAAGCGGCGCCTGCTGGACTTCGAACGCGGGGAGCGGGGAGCGGCCCTGTTCTAGCCCGCTCCCGGCCCCGTTGCGGGCACCGCCCCCAGGCCGCTCACGCCGTCAGGCGGGCCAGCAGCCTCGGCAGGGCGGTGCCGATGGGCTCCCGGACCACCTCGTCGGCGAGCTCGTCGTACGGCGTGGGCTCGGCGTTGACGATGGTCAGCCGGGCCCCGTGATCGGCGGCCACACCGACCAGACCGGCGGCCGGATGCACCTGGAGGCTGCTGCCGACGGCGAGGAACTCCTGGCACGCCTTGGCGATCGCCGCGGCCTCGCCGAGCACCACGGGATCGAGCGCCTCGCCGAACATCACCGTGGCCGACTTCAGGATGCCGCCGCATTCCGGACAGGGCGGATCGTCCTCCCCGGCGTCGACCCGGGCGAGGGCGTCCTCCATCGGGCTCCGGGCGTGACACCGGGTGCAGACGACCCCGTGCGCGCTGCCGTGCAGTTCCAGCACCTTGCGCTCCGGCATCCCGGCCAGCTGGTGCAGCCCGTCCACGTTCTGCGTGATCACCCGCACCGGCACCCCGGACCGCTCCAGCTCGGCGACGGCCCGGTGCGCCGCGTTCGGCTCGGGCCGCAGCGCCCGGTTCGCCCGCCGCATCCGCCACGAGCGCCGGCGGATCTCCGGGTCGTCCATGTAGTACGCGTAGGTCACCAGCTTCTCGGCCTCGGGATCCGTGCGCCACAACCCGGCCGGACCGCGGTAGTCGGGGATCCCGGAGTCGGTGGAGATGCCCGCGCCGGTGAGCAGCGCGACGAGAGGCCTGGTCATGGGCCGAGGGTAGGTCGGCCCACCCGTCCGGTGCGAACGGATATCGGGGCCGCCGCGCTGACGGGCACGGACGGCCACCTCCGGCCGAGGAAGCGGGACCGCACGGCCGCCGCATCCCCCGAGCACCGGGAAGGCCCCGCACGGCCGCCGCCCGCCCGGGCACCGGGGAAGCACCGCCTCGCGGCACCGGGAAGAAGCACCGGACGCCCGGAAAAGGCATCCCCCCGGACACCGAACGGGCGCCGACACGCCATCCGCCGGTCACCCCCACCGCCCGGCCGGGCGCCGGGCGAGGGCCGTGGGTGGCGCGTTCCTTGCGGCTCGGCGGTGGGGGCGTGGCCGTGGGTGCTAGCGTCCGGGCATGGCCAAGGTGACGGTCTCGCTCGACGCCCAACTCGTCGTGGAGGTCATGGTGCTAGCCGGGGTGAGTAGCCCGCAGGACGCCGTGGAACTGGTCGTCCGGGACTACATCGCGCGCGGACACCGGACCGAGGCGCGGGCGGCCGCGCGGGAGGAGGCGCCGCGCGAGACGCGCGAGTGGCCCCGGGACCCGGAGGGCTGAGCACTGCTCCGGGCGTCGTCGCGGGGGGCGTGCGCGAGCCGCCCCGGGCGTACGGCGCGCGGGACTTGGGGGAGGAGTGTGCCTACTGCCGTGCCCGCATGCCGAGTTCGGCGAGCCGGGCGAGTACCGGGAGGGCCGCGGCGAGGGTCCGCCGCTCCTCCGCCGTCAGCTCGGCCATCAGGGGCGCCATGTGCCGGCCCCGGTCCTGTTGCCGGGACTGCCCGACCGTGCGCCCCTCCTCGGTGAGGTGCACCAGGACGGCACGGCCGTCCGTGGGGTCGGGACGGCGTTCGACGAGTCCGTCCCGTTCGAGCCGGGTCACCAGCTGGGTGACCCCCGGCTGGCTCATCTGTTCCGTGCGGACCAGGTCGGTCAGTCGCGTGGGCCCCCGGAAGGCCAGCGTGTCCAGCACCGACAGCGTCGTGAAGGACAGCTTCTGCACGGAGGGGAGCCGGATGTAGAAGCGGTTGAAGTTCTCGATCGCCCTGGTGAGGTCACCGACGTCCAAGTCCGTGGCGCGGTCGAGGTTCTGAGGAGAGGTCACCCTGGAAATGTATCGCATGCTTATATAAGGTCGTGATGCACCACGTCCCCGCCCCGCGGTGATGTGTGGTCCGGCATCGCACCTCGGCGCAACGGCGCGTCAACCACCCCAGAAGCGCAAGGTGAGGGACACATCAATGACTGTGCGCATCGGTATCAACGGCTTCGGGCGCATCGGCCGCAACGTCTTCCGCGCGGTGGCCGCACGCGGCTCGGAACTGGAGATCGTCGCCGTCAACGACCTCGGTGACGTCGACACGATGGCCCACCTGCTGGCCTACGACTCGATCCTGGGCCGGTTCCCCGAGGAGATCGCCGCCGAGCCGGGTGCCATCCGCGTGGGCAGCCGGACGGTCAAGGTGCTCGCCGAGCGGGACCCCGCTGCCCTGCCCTGGGGCGACCTCGGCGTCGACCTCGTGATCGAGTCCACCGGCATCTTCACCGACGCCGCCCGGGCCCGCGCCCACATCGACGGCGGCGCGAAGAAGGTCGTCATCGCGGCCCCGGCCAGCGGCGAGGACCTCACGGTCGTGCTCGGTGTCAACGAGGACGCCTACGACCCGGAGCGGCACACGATCATCTCCAACGCCTCCTGCACCACCAACTGTCTCGCGGTGCTGGCCAAGGTGCTGCACGAGAGCGTGGGCATCGAGGCGGGCATGATGACCACCGTCCACGCCTACACCCAGGACCAGAACCTCCAGGACGCCCCGCACAAGGACCTGCGCCGGGCGCGTGCCGCGGGCCTGAACATCGTGCCCACCTCCAGCGGCGCCGCCAAGGCCATCGGCCTGGTGCTGCCCGAACTGGCGGGCAAACTGGACGCGTTCGCGCTGCGGGTGCCGGTGCCCACCGGCTCGGTCACCGACCTCACGGTGACGCCGGGCCGGCGCACCTCCGTCGAGGAGGTCAACGAGGCCTACGCGGCGGCCGCGGCCGGCGCCTACAAGGGCCTGCTGTCCTACAGCGAGGCGCCCCTCGTCAGCACCGACATCGTCGGCGACCCCGCCTCCTGCGTCTTCGACGCCGGGCTCACCCGCGTGACCGACGGACAGGTCAAGGTCGTCGGCTGGTACGACAACGAATGGGGTTACTCCAACCGTCTCATCGACCTCGCCCTGCTGGTCGGCGCCGCCCTCTGACGAGCGGGCGCCCCTGCCCCCGGACCCCTTCCGCCTCCCCTCAGGGCGGGCCGGCCGTCCTTCCCCCCGGCGGCGGCCGCCGCCCCGGCGCGCCGGCGGCCCGCCCCCGTGCAGCGGGCCGCCGGCGCCGGCGCCGGGCTGCCCGCGCGCCGGGCGCGGAACCACCGACGCGCGCCGGGGGAGGAACCGCCGACGCGCCCCGGGACCAGGCGCGCCGCACCACGCCAGACGAGCTCATGTCACCCGCACCATGTCACTCGGCCCCTGCCACAAGGACGGGAACCCCATGACGTACGTGACCGGCGAATACACGGACTGCACGCCTCTGCTGGGCGACCGGGAGGCCCTCGACGGCTTCTTCGAGGAGCACGGCTACCTGTATCTGCGCGGCGTCCTCGACCGCGACCTCGTTCGGACCACCGCGGAGCAGATGCTGGAGGGGCTGGTGGCGCTGGGCGCCGCCGACCCGCGGGCCACCCTGGACGACGTCGCCATCGACTCCTTCGAGGAGGTCGACGAGGTGGCGATGCACAAGTACGTCAAGTACGACGACTTCTGGAACCACCCCTCCACCCTGGAGGTGTTCGAGCGGGTCTTCGGCGAGCCCGTCTTCGTCTTCCGCTCCACCACCATCCGCTACTACCCCTCGGCCGCCGGCGCCGAGGAGCCGTCGTTCGCCCATCTGACGCCGTTCCACCAGGACGGCTTCTACATCGGCCCCAACAAGGACTTCCGCCCCGTGTGGATACCGCTCGTCGCGACCACCAAGGAATCCGGCGGGGTCGCGCTCGCGGACGGCAGCCACCGGCGGGGCCCGCGCGAGCACGTCGTGCACGAGTCCTTCCGCCGGTTCGGCCACCCGGTGCGCGGCATACCCGCCGAACTCATGGGCGAGGACGAGGCGTTGCTGCACTCGGCCATGGAGCCGGGCGACGTGCTGTTCATGCACGCCTACACCTGTCACAAGTCGGTCCCCAACCTGTCCTCGCCGCCGGTCATGCGGATGTCCATGGACACCCGCGTCCAGCCGGCCACGACGGAGCGCGGCTTCAACGCGCTGACGCCGTGGACGGAATCGGCGAAGGACCCCTCCAAGGGGATCATGTCCAAGATCACCGGAACTCCCAGTGCGGTTGAATAGATGACTCATCGCGAAGCACCCCCCACCGGCGCTCCCGGCACCCAGGAGCCGCCGTCCCCCCAGCAGCCCCCCGCGTTACCGGGCCTGTCCACGACCGGTCTGGTCGTGGTGCTCACCGGGTTCGCGCTGTCCATCGTCGACTTCTTCATCGTCAACGTGGCGCTGACGACGATCGGGCGCGACCTGCACGGCGGCGAGACCGCGCTGGAACTGGTCGTGTCCGGCTACGGCATCGCCTACGCGCTCGGCCTGGTCCTCGGCGGGCGGCTCGGCGACGCGTACGGCAGGCGCCGGCTCTTCGTGTGGGGCCTGGTGGCCTTCACCCTCAGCTCCGCGCTGTGCGGGGTGGCCCCGAGCGTCGGCTTCCTGATCGCGGCCCGGCTCCTGCAGGGCGCGGCAGCGGCCATGCTGGTGCCGCAGGTCCTCGCGACGATCCAGGCGGCCACCGAGGGCCAGGCCCGCGCCCGCGCCATCAGCCTCTACGGCGCGACCGCGGGACTCGCGGCGGTGGCCGGCCAGATCCTCGGCGGACTGCTGGTCTCGCTGGACATCGCCGGGGCCGGCTGGCGTTCGGTGTTCCTGATCAACGTGCCGGTCGGCGTGGCCGCGCTGCTCGCCGTGCGGCACATGCCGGACACCCGGGCGCAGCGCAGGCCGGGCTTCGACCTCACCGGCACCCTGCTGTTCGGGGTGGCCCTGGTCTGTGTCCTGCTGGTGATCGTCGAGGGACAGGCGCTGGGCTGGCCGGTGTGGCTGTGGGCGCTGCCGGTGGTCGCGGCCGCGGCGGTGGCGGCGCTGGTCCGGGTGGAACGGCGGCTGGAGGCCGAGGGCGGTTCGCCGCTGCTGCCTCCGTCGGTGCTCTCCCGCACCGGAATGCGCCGGGGACTGCTCGCGATGGTTCCGTTCTCGATCGGATTCGGCAGCTTCATGTTCGTCTACGCCCTGGTCGCGCAGGACGACTTCGGTCTCGGCGGACTGGGCTCCGGGGCGGTGCTGTCGCCCTTCGCCTCCGCCTTCTTCGTGGTGGCCCTGTTCACCCCGAAGATCGCGGCGGCCCTCGGGCGGCGCATCGTCACCCTCGGGGCCACCGTCCAGGGGGCCGGCCTGCTGCTGATGGCGCTGCTGATCGGGACCACCTGGCCGCACGTGCCGGTGGTCCTGGTGCTGGCCGTGCTGGCGTTCACCGGTGTCGGACAGGCCCTGATCGGGCCCACCCTGTTCCGGATGATCCTCGCCGACGTCCCGCCCGCCCAGGCCGGCATGGGCAGCGGCGTGCTGGTCACCAGCCAGCAGACGGCCACCGCCCTGGGCGCGACCGTCGGCGGCACGCTCTACCTCGCCCTCGGCGACTCGATGGGCCACTCCTCGGCGGCGGTCGTCGTCCTCTGCCTGCTGACCGTCTTCTCCGCGACCATCTTCGCCATCAGCCTCAGACTGCCCGACCCCGCCTGAACCACCGGCGGCCCCCGCCCAGCCCTCCCCCGGGCGGGTGCCGCCGGAGCCCGGGCCCCCGGCCCGTCCGCACACCCCCTTCCACCGGGCCGCGACGACGCGGCCCGGGACCGCCCGCCCAGGACGCGAGGAACGGAGACCCCGTGCACTTACACCCCAGGACGGCCGTGGTCACCGGCGCGGCGAGCGGTATCGGGCTCGCCCTCACCGCCCGCCTCGCCCGGGCCGGAGTCAAGGTGCTCATGGCGGACATCCAGGGCGACGCCCTGCGCCACCGGGCCGGCGAACTCGCCGCGCGCGGCGCGGACGTCCGCGCCGAGACCGTGGACCTCACCGACGCGGACGCCGTGCAGGCACTGGCCGAGACGGCGTACGGCACCTTCGGCGACATCGACGTGGTCTGCAACAACGCCGGTGTCGTCGGCCCCGTCGGCATGCCGCTGTGGGAGGTGCCGCCGGCGCGGATGCGCGAGGTCTTCGAGGTGAACCACTGGGCGCACGTCCATGTCGCCCGCGCCTTCGTGCCGCGGCTGCTGGCCGGCGGCCGGCCCGCCCACCTCGTGCACACCGCCTCCATGTCGGCGTTCGCCGTGGGCAGCGGCAGCGCCGCCTACGCCGCCTCCAAGCACGCCGACCTGGCGGTCGCCCGCAGCCTGCGGGCCGACCTCGCCGGCACCCCCGTGCGGGTCTCGGTGCTCTGCCCAGGCCGGGTCGACACCCCGCTGGTCCGCGGCCTCGCCGCCCCGCGCGACGCGACCGGGGACACCACGGTCACCGCCGGCCTGGTCGCCGAGACCGTGTGGGACGCGCTGGGCTCCGACCGTTTCTACCTCTTCACCAACGCCGACGCGGCCACCCGGCTGCGCGACCAGTTCGACGACGTACGGCGCCACCTCACCTCCCCTGTCCACCCCACGCAGGAGACGCTGTGGAACGCTTCCGGGCAGACGCCCCCGACGGCCCCGCGACCGAACCCGCCGACCTCGGGAGGGTGAGGGCCAGGTACCGCGAGGAGCGCGACAAGCGGCTGCGGCCCGGTGCCGGCCGGGTCTACCGGCCCGCGCGCGGCGAGCTGTCCCGCTACGCGGCCGACCCCCACGCCGTGCCGGACGACCGTGAGCCCGTCACCGACACGGTCGACGTCGCCGTCGTCGGCGCCGGCATCGGCGGCCTGCTGCTGGGCGCCCGGCTGCGCGAGACGTGCGGCTTCGAGCGGATCCGTCTGGTCGACGCGGCCGGCGACGTCGGCGGCACCTGGTACTGGAACCGGTTCCCCGGCCTCAGGTGCGACATCGAGAGCTACGTCTACCTGCCGCTGCTGGAGGAACTGGGCACCGTGCCCACGGAGAAGTACGTGACCGGCGCCGAGATCCTCGCGCACTGCCGCGCCGTCGCCCGGCACTACGGCCTCTACCGGGACGCCCTGCTGGGCACCTCCGTCACCGAACTGCGCTGGGACGAGCCGAGTTCGCACTGGCTGGTGCGCACCGACCGCGGCGACCGCTTCCGGGCCCGCTACGTGTGCATGGCGATCGGCTCGCTGCACCGGCCCAAACTGCCCGCCGTCGAGGGCCTGGAGACCTTCCGCGGGCACTCCTTCCACACCGCCCGCTGGGACTACGACTACACCGGCGACGGCGTCCCGGGCAGCCTCGCCGCGCTGCGCGACAAGCGGGTGGGGATCGTCGGGACGGGCGCCACGGCGGTGCAGGTGATCCCGCACCTGGCCGAGGCGTCCGCGCACCTGTACGTCTTCCAGCGCACCCCGCCCGCGGTGGGCCCCCGGGGCAACCGGCCCACCGACCCGGACTGGGTGAAGGGGCTGCGACCCGGCTGGCAGCAGCGGCGCATGGACAACTTCCACGACCTGACCTCCGGGGTGGCGCGGACGGAGGACCTGGTGGCGGACGGCTGGACGGAGATCACGGCCGGTCTCGCGGCGATCCTGCCGAAGTCCGGCGGGACGGACGGCGCCGCCGGCCCCGCCGAGGCGGCCGCCGCCGTGGAACGCGCCGACTTCCGCAAGATGGAGGAGCTGCGCGCCCGCGTCGACGCCGTCGTCCGCGACCCCCGTACCGCGGCCGCCCTCAAGCCGTACTACCGGCTGTTCTGCAAGCGGCCCTGCTTCCACGACGGGTACCTGGAGACCTTCAACCGGCCCGACGTCACCCTCGTGGACACCGAGGGACGCGGCATCGAACGGCTCA
The DNA here is from genome assembly GCF_000444875.1 of Streptomyces collinus Tu 365. Taxonomy (NCBI): domain Bacteria; kingdom Bacillati; phylum Actinomycetota; class Actinomycetes; order Kitasatosporales; family Streptomycetaceae; genus Streptomyces; species Streptomyces collinus. Next base: position 6,869,471 of record NC_021985.1, read on the forward strand.
CCGAGCACGCGGTGGTCGCGGCCGGCCGGGAGTACCCGGTCGACTGCCTGGTCCTGGCCTCGGGCTACGAGTCCGAGTACGCGGTGCCGTACACCACCCGGGCCGGCTACGAGGTGGTGGGCCGGGACGGGGTGCGGCTCTCGGAGCGCTGGGCCGACGGGGCGCGGACGTTCCACGGCCTGATGGTGAATCGTTTCCCCAACTGTTTCCTGCTGTCCAAGGTCCAGTCGGGGCTGCACGTCAACGTGCCCTACATGCTGGGCGAGCAGAGCAGGCACGTCGCCCACGTCCTCAAAGCCGTCCAGGACCGCGGCCACCACGTCGTGGAGGTCTCCGCCACCGGCGAGAAGGAGTGGACCGAGGAGATCCTCCGGCTCGCGAACCGCAACCTCGACTACGCCGAGTCCTGCACCCCGGGCCTGTTCAACAACGAGGGCCGCCCGGGTGACCTGCACGTCCTCAACGGCAGCTACGGCGGCGGCTCGGTGGCCTTCCTGAACGTCCTGCGCGCCTGGCGCGAGGCCGGAGACCTCGCCCACCTCGAACTCAGCGACTGACTCGCACAACGACGACGCAACAACCATGAAGGGGGACGCAAGACCATGGACGTCTCGCCGATACCGGACTCGACGGTCGGAGCCGTCGTGCACGGCGCCGCCATCACCCCGGACCTCGACGACACCACCGTCGAGCGGTTATGGGCCGCGCTCGACCAGCACCTGGTGCTGGTCTTCCGCGGCCACCGGGACCCCTCGAACGACGAACTGCTCGGCTTCGGACGCCGTTTCGGGCACATCCCGAAGACCGGTCTCACCACCGGCGCCAGCCCCGACCACAACGAGATCCTGATCATCTCCAACATCGTGGAGAACGGCCGCAAGATCGGCGTCGGCGACGCCGGCTGGATGGACTGGCACACCGACTACTCCTTCCGGCCCCGGGTCTCCCGGATCGGCTTCCTCGCCGCCGTGGAACTGCCCGTCTCCGGCGGCGGCCAGACCCTGTTCACCGACATGTACGGGGTGTACGACTCGCTGCCCGCGGACCTGCGCCGCCGCCTGCACTCCTACCGGGCCCGGCACGCCCTGCGCTCCGGCTACGAGGAGACCATCGAGGAGAGCTACCAGGGCGAGGTCTCCATCGCGGGCGCCGGCCCCGGCGCCGCACCCGCCACCACGGCGATCCTGCCCGAGGACGGCACCTCCACCGTCCACCCGCTGATCGCCCGCAACCCGCGCACCGGCCGCCACGCCGTCTACGTCAACTCCCTCAACACCAAACGCATCCTCGAACTCGACCCCGCCGCCAGCAAGGAACTCCTCCAGGACCTGTGGAGCCACGCCGGCTCGCCCGCCCTGACCTACACCCACACCTGGGAGCCCGGCGACATCGTCATGTGGGACCAGCTCGGCACCATCCACGCCAAGACGGCCTTCGACCCCGGCGACCGGCGCATCCTGCGCAAGGTCGTGGCCATCTTCGACGACCCGACCGAGCCCTGGCGAGCGGAGGCCGCGGCGTGACCGTCACCCCCGCCAGCCTGCACCGCGGCCGGGACGCCACCACCCCCGCGCTGCGCACCGCCCTCGACCTGCTCGACCGCAGGACCCGCCACCAGGCCGCCTACCACCTCGGCTGGATCACCGCGGCCGGCGCGCCGACCGCCGCCGACGGCGGCAAGGCCGTACGCCCCGCACTGGCCCTGCTGTCGGCCCAGGCGGTCGGCGCGCCCGCCGACACCGCGCTGCCCGGGGCCGTCGCCGTCGAACTGGTCCACAACTTCTCGCTGCTGCACGACGACCTGATGGACGGCGACGAGGAGCGCCGCCACCGCCGTACCGTCTGGGCGCTGTGGGGCGCCAGCAGCGCCATCCTCACCGGTGACGCGCTGCTGGCCCTCGCCCAGGAGGTGCTGCTCGACTGCGGGCTGCCCACCGCGGCCGCCGCGGCCGGCCTGCTCGCCCGCACCACCCGCCGGCTGATCCACGGCCAGGTCCAGGACATGGCCTTCGAGCAGCGCCAGCACGTGACGGTCGAGGAGTGCCTGGAGATGGCCGCCGGCAAGACCGGCGCACTGCTGTCGGCGAGCGCCGCGATCGGCGCGGTGCTGGCCGGCGCGCCCCGGCCCGTCGTGGACGCCCTCGCCCTCTACGGCGAACAGGTCGGGCTCGCCTTCCAGCTCACCGACGACGTCCTCGGCATCTGGGGCGACCCGGCCGCCACCGGCAAGTCCGTCCACTCCGACCTGCGCGCCCGCAAGAAGTCCCTGCCGGTCGCCCACGCGCTCAACCAGGGCGGCACCCTCGGCGTCGAGCTGGCCACCTGGCTCGCCGCGCCCGGCCGCCCCGACGAGACCGAACTGCGCCGCGCCGCCGACCTGATCGAGGCCGCGGGCGGCCGCGACTGGGCCCGGGCGGAGGCGGCCCGGCGGATGGCCCTGGGCGAGGCCGCGCTGCACGGGGCCGGTCTCGACCCCGGCGCCCGTGACGAGCTGCTGGCCGTCGGGCGGTTCATCGTGCACCGGGAGGTGTGAGGGGCGCCGCCTGCCCTCGTCAGCGATCTCTCAGTCCGGTCGAGGACCGTGAGGGAGCGGGGCCGCGGCCGGCGTCGCCGCCGGCGACGGTGCCGCCGGCCCCACCCCGGCACCGCGGGCAGCGTCGCCCGCGACGCCCGGTCCCGGCCGTGGGCGGCGTGGCCCGCGCCCCGGCGGACCTGCCGCCCGCCGCGGGCGGCCGTACGCCGTGCGGCCGCCCTCCCGAGGGACCCGTCCCGCCGCCCCGCTCCCAGCCGTTGTCCCAGCGCCCCCACCACGGAGACCACCATGCCGCAGGACGTCGACTTCCGCATACCGCTGCCCCGCCGGCAGAGCCCCGACCACCGGCGGGCCGAGGCGGACCAGCTCGCCTGGCCGCGCTCGCTCGGCCTGATCACCACCGAGGCCGCCGCCGCACGCCATCTGCGCGGCGCCTACGCCGACCTCGCCGCCCGCTTCTACCCGCACACCACCGGCACCCACCTCGACCTGGGCGTCGACCTCATGTCGTGGTTCTTCCTCTTCGACGACCTCTTCGACGGACCGCGCGGCGAGGACCCCGAAGAGACCCGCCGGCTCACCGACGCGGTCGCGGCCGCCCTCGACGGACCGCTGCCCGACACCGCGCCCCCCATCGCGCACGGCTTCGCCGACATCTGGCGGCGCTCCTGCACCGGCATGTCCCCCTCCTGGCGCGCCCGCAGCGCCCGGCACTGGCGCAACTACTTCACCGGCTACGTCGACGAGGCCACCAGCCGCTTCCTGGACACCCCCTACGACTGTGCCGCCCAGTACCTGGCCGTGCGCCGGCAGACCATCGGCGTCCAGCCCACCGTGGACATGGCCGAGAGCGCCGGCCGGTTCGAGGTGCCCCAGCGCGTCTTCGACAGCGCCGTGCTCAGCGCGATGCTCCAGATCGCCGTCGACGTCAACCTCATGTTCAACGACATCGCCTCGCTGGAGAAGGAGGAGGCCCGCGGCGAGCGGAACAACCTCGTCCTCATCCTCCAGCGGGAACACGGCTGGCCGCGCGCCCGCAGCATCGCCCACCTGCGCGACGAGGTGCACGCCCGCCTCTCCCAGTACCTGTTGCTGGAGACCTGCCTGCCCAAGGTGTGCGACATCTACGACCTCGACGCCGGTGAACGCGAGGCCGTGGAGCGCTACCGCTGCGACGCCGTGCGCACGGTGATCCGCGGCTCCTACGACTGGCACCGCTCCTCGGGCCGTTACGACGCCGAGTTCGCGGCCGCCGCCGGCGCCCAGGGCTACCTCGAGGAACTCGGCAGCAGCCGCTGACCCCCGCGGCACCCGCACGCCCCCACCCGAGCACCACCCACCCGATGTGAGGAAGCGATGCCCCAGCAGACCTATGTCGCCGGGACGGCCCCCGGGGCGGTCCCGGTCGTCGGCCACGCCCTGCAGATGATGCGCCAGCCCGTGCGGTTCATGTCGTCGCTGTCCGCCCACGGCGACCTGGTGAAGATCAGGATCGGCCCCACCGAGGCGTACGTGCCCTGCCACCCGGGCCTGCTGCGCGACGTCCTGACCAACGACCGCACCTACGACAAGGGCGGCGTCTTCTACGACCGCGCCCGGGACATCGCCGGCAACGGCCTGGTCACCTGCCCGTTCAAGGACCACCGCAGGCAGCGGCGGCTCATGCAGTCCGCCTTCCAGCGCTCCCGGCTCCAGCGCTACGCCACCGCCATGCACGCCGAGATCGAGGCCACCACCGGCCGCTGGCACGACGGCATGGTCGTCGACGCCTTCCCCGAGCTGTACGGCATGGCCCTGCGCACCGTCGCCCGCACCCTCTACTCCACCCCCGTCAGCAAGGAACTCGCCGACGGCGTGGAACGCGCCTTCGACACGGTCCTCAACGGCCTGTTCCGGCAGATGTTCCTGCCCCGCTTCCTGCGCCGCCTGCCCACCCCGGCCAACCGCCGCTACCGGCGGAACCTCGACTACCTGCACGCCACCACCCAACGGCTCATCGACGACTACCGCCGCGACGACGCCGAACACGACGACCTGCTCTCCGCGCTGCTCGCCTCGCGCGACGAGGACGGCGGCCGGCTCGACGACACCGAGATCCACGACCAGGTCATCACCGTGATGGCGGCCGGCACCGAGACCGTCGCCGGCACCCTCACCTGGATCTTCCACCTGCTCTCCCGGCACCCGGACGTCGAGGCCGCGCTGTACGACGAGATCGACACCGTCCTCGGCGGCCGCACCCCGGGCTGGGACGACCTGCCCGCCCTGTCGCTGACCGACCGGGTCATCAGCGAGACCCTCCGGCTGTACCCGCCCGCCTGGCTGTTCACCCGGCTCACCGCCGCCGACACCGAACTCGCCGGACAGAGCCTGCCCCGGGGCACCACCATCGTCTTCAGCCCCGCCGCCGTGGCGCTGAACGAGGAGGCGTACCCCGACGAGCAGCGCTTCGACCCCGACCGCTGGCTGCCCGAACGGGTCACCCCGCAGGCCCGCCAGGCCTTCATGCCGTTCGGCACCGGCGCCCGCAAGTGCATCGGCGACCTCTACGCCCGCACCGAGGCCGCCCTCGGACTCGCCACCATCCTCGGCAGATGGCGGATCACCTGCGAACCGGACGCCGACGTCCGGCCCGTCCCGCTGGCCACCGTCTACCACCCGCGCCGGCTGCGGCTGCGCGTCACCGCCCGCACCGGACGGCCCACCGCGGCGGCCCCCGTGCTCCCCGGGCTCGGGGGAGACGCCGCGTGAGCGGGCCCGGGACGATCGTCCTCGCCCAGCCGCGCGGCTTCTGCGCCGGCGTACGGCGGGCCATCGGCATCGTGGAGCGGGCCCTGGACCTGCACGGCGCACCCGTGTACGTGCGCAAGGAGATCGTGCACAACCACTACATCGTCTCCGAACTGGAGAAACGCGGCGCGGTGTTCGTCGACAGCGAGGAGGACGTCCCGCCCGGCGCGGTCTGCGTCTTCTCCGCCCACGGCGTCGCCCCGGCGGTCCGGGCCGGCGCCGAACGCCGCCGCCTCGAGGTGATCGACGCCACCTGCCCGCTGGTGGCCAAGGTGCACCAGGAGGCCCTGCGCTTCGCCCGGGACGGCCGCACCATCCTGCTGGTCGGCCACGCCGGGCACGAGGAGGTCGACGGCGTCCTCGGCGAGGCGCCCGAGCGGACGATCGTCGTGGAGAGCGCCGCCGACGTGGACCGGCTCGACCTGCCCGCCGGCACCCCGGTCGCCTTCCTCACCCAGACCACCCTCTCCTTCGACGAGACCGCGAAGGTGGTCGAGGCGCTGCGCGCCCGGTTCCCCGGCATCGTTTCCCCCGGAGGCGACGACATCTGCTACGCGAGCCAGAACCGGCAGAACGCCGTCAAGGACCTGGCACGCCGTCACGACCTCGTCCTCGTCGTGGGATCGGCCAACTCCAGCAACTCGCTGCGCATGGTCGAGGTGGCACGCGAGCACGGCTGCCGCGCCCACCTCGTCCCCGACCGCGGCCACCTGCGCCCCGAGTGGCTGGACGGGGTGTCGGGCATCGGCGTCAGCGCCGGGGCCAGCGCGCCCGAGATCCTGGTCGACGGCGTCCTCGACCGGCTCGCCGAACTCGGCTGGAGCCGGGTGGAGGTGCAGCGGGCGGTGCCCGAGGACGTCGTCTTCTCGATGCCGGCCCGGCTGGCCGACCCGCTCACCGGCCGGATCCCGCGCACCCCGCTCGCGGACGAGCCGCGGGCGCGATAAACGCGACGGAGGAGACACACGTGAAACAGACACCCCTCGCGGATCCGCGGCCGGCGGACATCAAGGGCCCCGAGGACCTGCGGGCCATGTCCCCCGGCGAGGTCCGGCGGCTCGTCCCGGAGATCAGGCGGCTGCTCGTCGACACCGTCACCCGTACCGGCGGCCACCTCGGTCCCAACCTCGGCGTCGTCGAACTCTCCGTCGCCCTGCACCGGGTCTTCGAGTCCCCCCGGGACGCCATCCTGTGGGACACCGGCCACCAGTCCTACGTCCACAAGATCCTCACCGGCCGCGCCGGGGACCTCGGCACGCTCCGCCGGCGCGGCGGACTGTCCGGCTACCCCAGCCGGGCCGAGTCCCCGCACGACGTCATCGAGAACTCGCACGCCTCCACCGTGCTGTCCTGGGCCGCCGGCCTGGCCCGCGCCCACGGCCTGCGCGGCGAACGCGACCGGGCCGTGGTCGCCGTCATCGGCGACGGCGCGCTCACCGGGGGCATGGCCTGGGAGGCGCTGAACAACATCGCCGCCGCCCCCGGCCGCCCGGTGATCGTGGTGCTCAACGACAACACCCGCTCCTACGGCCCCACGGCCGGCGGCATCGCCGAGCACCTGGCCGCCCTGCGCACCGGGACCGCCCGCGACCACCTGTTCGAGTCCCTGGGACTGGCCCGGCTCGGCCCCGTCGACGGGCACGACATCACGGCCCTGGAGACGGCACTGCGTCACGCACGCGACCTCGGCCGGTCCGTCGTCGTCCACTGCGTCACCGAGAAGGGCCGCGGCCACGCCCCCGCCGAACAGGACGAGGCCGACCGGCAGCACGCCGTGCGTCCGCTCGCCCCCGGCCGCCCCGGCGGCGACGGCTCGCCCTCCTGGACCGCCGTGTTCGGCCGGGAACTGGCCCGGCTCGGCGCCGAGCGGCCCGACCTGGTCGCCGTCACCGCCGCCATGCTGCACCCCACCGGGCTCACCGAGTTCGCCGGCCGCCACCCCGACCGCACCCTCGACGTGGGCATCGCCGAGCAGCACGCGGTGACCACCGCCGCCGGCCTCGCCCTCGGCGGGATGCATCCGGTGGTGGCGATCTACGCCACCTTCCTCAACCGCGCCTACGACCAGCTCCTCCTGGACGCCGCCCTGCACCGCGCCCCGCTGACCCTGGTCCTCGACCGGGCCGGCGTCACCGGCGACGACGGACCCTCGCACAACGGCATGTGGGACCTGTCGCTGCTCAACACGGTGCCCGGACTGCGGGTGGCGGCCCCCAGGGATGCCGCCACGCTGCGCCGCGCGCTGCGCGAGGCCGTCGCCGTCCACGACGGTCCCACCGCCGTGCGCTTCCCCAAGGGCACCACGGGCCCGGACATCCCGGCCGTCGACACCGTCCGGGGGGTCGACGTGCTCCGGCGGGGGGAGCTCGCCGACCTGCTCCTGGTCTCCGTCGGCGCCATGGGCGGCACCTGCCTGGAGATCGCGTCGCTGCTCGCCCTGGACGGCGTCGGCGTCACCGTCGTCGACCCGCGCTGGATCAAACCGGTGCCCCAGGCACTGGTCGAACTCAGCCTCGGCCACCGCCTCGTCGCGACCGTCGAGGACAACGGCCGGGCCGGCGGCGCGGGGGCCGCGGTGGCCCAGGCGCTGGGCGACGCGGGGGCACCCGCCCCCGTCCGCACCTTCGGCCTGCCCCAGCGGTTCCTCGACCACGGCTCCCGCGCCGAGATCCTGGAGTCCGCCGGACTCACCGCCCCCCGCATCGCCGACACCCTGGCCGCCGCGCTCCTGTACAGCCGTGCCGCGGCCGCCCCCGCCCCGCTCCCCGTACCGCGTCCGCCGGTTCCCGGCAGCGCCGTACCGCCGCACTGAGGAGGAACGTGCCATGCCCGTCCCGCTCGGGGTGCCCACCGTGCCGGTGCGCCTCGCCCCACGCCGCCCCAGCCGGCGGATCCAGGTCGGGTCCGTGGCCGTGGGCGGGGACGCGCCCGTCTCGGTCCAGTCCATGACCACCACGCCGACCGCCGACGTCGGCGCCACCCTCCAGCAGATCGCCGAACTCACCGCCGCCGGCTGCCAGATCGTCCGGGTGGCCTGCCCCTCGCAGGACGACGCGGACGCGCTGCCGGCCATCGCCCGCAAGTCGCCGATCCCGGTGGTGGCCGACATCCACTTCCAGCCCCGCTACGTCTTCGCCGCCATCGACGCCGGATGCGCGGGCGTCCGCGTCAACCCGGGCAACATCCGCCGCTTCGACGACCAGGTCAAGGAGATCGCCCGGGCCGCCGGGGCCGCCGGCGTGCCCATCCGCATCGGGGTCAACGCGGGCTCCCTAGACAAGCGCCTGCTGGCCAAGTACGGCAAGGCCACCCCCGAGGCCCTGGTGGAGTCCGCGCTGTGGGAGTGCTCGCTGTTCGAGGAGCACGGCTTCCGGGACATCAAGATCTCCGTCAAGCACAACGACCCGGTCGTCATGGTCAGCGCCTACCGGCTGCTCGCCGAGAGGTGCGACTACCCGCTCCACCTCGGCGTGACCGAGGCCGGCCCGGCCTTCCAGGGCACCATCAAGTCGGCGGTCGCCTTCGGCGCGCTGCTCAGCGAGGGCATCGGCGACACCATCCGGGTGTCGCTGTCGGCCCCGCCCGCCGAGGAGGCCAAGGTCGGCATCCAGATCCTGGAGTCGCTGAACCTCAGGCAGCGCCGGCTGGAGATCGTCTCCTGCCCGTCCTGCGGCCGCGCCCAGGTCGACGTGTACAAGCTCGCCGAGGAGGTCACCGCCGGCCTGGACGGCCTGGAGGTCCCGCTGCGGGTCGCCGTCATGGGCTGTGTGGTCAACGGGCCCGGCGAGGCCCGGGAGGCCGACCTCGGCGTGGCCAGCGGCAACGGCAAGGGCCAGATCTTCGTCAAGGGCGAGGTCGTCAGGACCGTCCCCGAGTCCAGGATCGTCGAGACCCTCATCGACGAGGCGCTCAAACTCGCCGAGCGCCTACGGGCCGACGAACCCGACGAACCCGATGAACCCGATGAACCCGATGAACCCGGCGAACCCGACCAGTCCGGCCGGCCCGGGCACCCCGACAAGGAGAGCGAGCCGTCATGACCTATCTGATCGCCCAGCCCTGCGTCGACGTCAAGGACCGGGCCTGCGTCGAGGAGTGCCCCGTCGACTGCATCTACGAGGGGCGCCGCGCCCTGTACATCCACCCGGACGAGTGCGTCGACTGCGGGGCCTGCGAGCCGGTCTGCCCGGTCGAGGCGATCTTCTACGAGGACGACACCCCGCCGGAGTGGGCCGGGTACCGGGCGGCGAACGCCGAGTTCTTCGACGAGCTCGGCTCGCCCGGCGGCGCCGGCGCCCAGGGGCTGATCGACCGCGACCACCCGCTGGTGGCCGGGGAACCGGTCCGCACGGCGTGAGCCGGGGTGGCCCGGCCGTCCCCGCGGGCGGTCAGGCCACCCGCACCCCGTTCTCCAGCTCCGCCGTGCCGCCGCCCTCCGCCAGGACGTCCAGCGCGGCCAGCACCCGGCGGCCGAGCGCCCCGGGCAGGTGCTCCGGGACATCGGCGCGGTCCACCAGCCGCCAGGACAGCAGTTCCGCCTCCTGCAGCCGGATGGCCCCGAACTCGGCGTCGGTCAGCACACCGCCGTCGTACACGTACGCCACCAGCGGGGGCCGGCCCGGACCGCGCACCCAGTCCACCGTGAGCAGCCGGCCCGGCTCCCGGTCCAGGCCGATCTCCTCCAGCGTCTCGCGGCGCGCGCCCTGCCGGGGCGTCTCACCGTCGTCCGACTCGATCGTGCCACCGGGCAGCGCCCAGCCCTCCCGGTAGTTCGGCTCGACGAGCAGGACCCGGCCCCCGGCGTCCCGGAAGAGCGTGGCGGCACCGGCGAGCACCCGGGGGAGGCTCGCGATGTACGCGGCGAAGTCTTCTGTGGTGGTCATCCCCGAAGGGTAACCAGGCGCCGGACGGTCACGGGCCGACCGCCGCCAGGCGCAGGGTGCGCTCGGCCAGCGCACTGATCCGCACCCCGTCGAAGCCGAACACCGCGCTCCGTACGGTGTCCCGCAGCGGCTCGCTCCACTGCGCCGGGATGGCGGCGGCACCGGTGAGCACCCCGGCCACCGAGCCGGCCGTCGCCCCGTTGGAGTCGGTGTCGAGACCCCCGCGGACGGTCAGGGCGATGGTGCGGGTGAAGTCGCCGTCGCCGTACAGCAGCCCCGCGGTGAGGACGGCCGCGTTCGGCACGGTGTGGATCCAGCCGAGCCCGGCGGTCTCCGCGGACACCGTAGTCAGCGTCTCCTCCCAGGAAAGGCGGCTCGCGTGCAGGGACATCACCCGGCGCACGGCGCGGGCGAGACGGCTGCTCGCGGGGACGACCGCGAGCCCGGCCTCCAGGGCCTCGCGCACCTCCCGGGCGGCGAACGCCGCCGCGATCAGCGCGGCGGCGAACATCGCGCCGTAGACGCCGTTGCCGGTGTGCGAGAGCACCGCGTCCCGGCGGGCGAGACCGGCGGCCCGCGACGGGTCGCCCGGGCAGGTCCAGCCGTAGACGTCGGCGCGGATCAGCGCGCCGATCCACTCCTGGTACGGGTTGTCGTACGTCGCCGTCAGCGGCGGTTTCAGACCGGCCGCGAGATTGCGGTAGGCCGCCCGTTCGGCGGTGAAGGTCTGCAGGTACGGCAGCCGGAGCAGCCACAGGTCGCCGACCTGCTCGGTGCTGAAGCCGAAGCCGTGCGTCTCCAGCAGGTGCAGGCCGAGGATGGCGTAGTCGACGTCGTCGTCGCGGCAGCTTCCGTCGACGCGGCCGCGCACGCACCGGCGCCATTCCGGGCGCAGCACGGCGCCGTCGTGCGGGTCGGCGGGCTCGGGCAGGTAGTCGGTGAGCGGCAGGGCCGCGGCCCGGCGCAGGTAGCCGTCGATGCGCTCGCGGGTCCACACCTCGCCCTGCTCGACCGGCTTGCCCAGCATGTTCCCCGCGATACGGCCGAGCCAGCCGCCGTGGATGCGGTCGGCCAGGTCCGGCCCGGTGCCCTGGTTGGTCATGGCCGGTGTCTACCCGTTTTCCCGCCGGATCCCCGGCGGGAGGCCGGCCGCTTCCCACGGTTCGGTCGGGGCATGACGGCACGGGTGCCTTGAGGTTATGGTCGCAGCGGCGCGACTGGCCCCGCCCTGCGCGGGGCCCGGAGAGCAAGGGGAAAGCAAGGTGGCGGACGCTGCAGTGGACGGGACCCGACGGGTGCTCGTCGCCGCGGACAAGTTCAAGGGCTCGCTGACGGCGGTGCAGGTCGCCGAGCGGGTGACGGCCGGGCTGCGCCGGATCGTGCCGGGCCTTCAGGTGGCGGCGCTGCCCGTCGCCGACGGCGGTGACGGGACCGTGGACGCCGCGGTCGCGGCTGGGTTCGAGCGGCGGGAGGTCCGCGTCGCCGGGCCCCTGGGCGACGAGGTGACGGCCGCGTTCGCGCTGCGCGACGGCACCGCGGTGGTGGAGATGGCCGAGGCGAGCGGTCTGGGGCGGCTGCCGGCCGGTGTGTTCGCGCCGCTGACCTCCTCGACGTACGGCTCCGGGGAGCTGCTGCGGGCCGCGCTGGACGCGGGCGCGCGGACCATCGTGTTCGGCGTCGGCGGCAGCGCCACGACGGACGGCGGCGCCGGGATGCTGGCGGCGCTCGGCGCGCGGTTCCTGGACGAGGACGGCGAGCCGGTGCCCCCGGGCGGCGGCGGCCTGGCGGAACTGGCCCGGGCCGACCTGTCCGGCCTCGACCCTCGCCTGTCCTCGGTCGAGCTGGTGCTGGCCAGTGACGTGGACAACCCGCTGACCGGCCCGAAGGGCGCTCCCGCGGTCTACGGCCCGCAGAAGGGCGCCTCCCCGGCGGACGTGGCCGCGCTGGACGCGGCCCTCGCCCACTTCGCGAAGGTCCTGGAGGCCGAGGCCGGACCGCGCGCGGCGGAGCACGCCGCGGCGCCGGGCGCGGGCGCGGCGGGCGGCATCGGCTACGGCGCGCTGCTGCTGGGCGCCCGGTTCCGCCCCGGCATCGAGGTCATGCTCGACGTGCTGGGCTTCGGGCCGGCCCTGGAGCGCGCCGACGTGGTCGTCACCGGCGAGGGCTCGCTCGACGAGCAGACGCTGCACGGCAAGGCCCCGGCGGGCGTCGCCGCGGCCGCCCGCGCCGCGGGCCGTACGGTCGTCGCGGTCTGCGGCCGGCTGGCCCTGTCCGAGGAGGCCCTGCGGGCCGCCGGGATCGAGCGCGCCTACCCCCTGACGTCGGTGGAACCGGACGTGGCCCGGTGCATCGCGGAGGCGGGCCCGATCCTGGAGCGGGTCGCGGAGCGCATCGCCCGGGACCTGCTGCGCTGAGCGGCGCGGCGGAAGCGGAAACGGGTGCGGCCCGAGCCTTGGAGGCTCGGGCCGCACCCGTGGTGCTTACGACGAGGATCAGGGCAGCTGGGCCGCCCGGGCCTCGCGCCGGTTGTCGCGGAAGTTGTTCACCCGGCGCGCCGTGGCGAACAGCGGGATCACCGCGCCCATGACCAGCTGCAGCGCGCAGCCCGTCTGGAGCAGCAGCTGTCCGCTCGGGGCGTCGAAGGCCCAGGCGGCCAGCAGTCCCATGGACAGCACGATCCACGAGAGCATGGCGCCGGCGAGCCGGCCCCGCGGCTTCGGGTACTCCACGCGGCTCACCATCAGCCACGCGGTGCCCAGGATCGCCAGCAGGGTCGCCACGAAGGGCAGCTCCAGCAGGACGATCGAGACGACCGTCAGCGCGCCGAACGGCGAGGGCATGCCCTGGAAGGTGCCGTCCTTCACCGTCACGCAGCTGAACCGGGCCAGCCTGAGCACCACCGCCAGCAGCACCACGATCGCCCCGAGCGCGGCCACTCTCTGGTGCGCGTCGTCCGCGACCATGCCGTAGACGAGGACGAAGTACGCCGGGGCGAGCCCGAAGCTGATCAGGTCGGACAGGTTGTCCAGCTCCGCGCCCATCGGCGAGGACCGCAGCTTGCGGGCGACCAGGCCGTCGAACAGGTCGAAGACCGCCGCGCAGAGCATCAGGATGACCGCCGTGGCCGCGCTGTGGCGGGCCATGCCGGACTCCTGGCTGCCGGTGAGGTGCGGGATCAGGATGCCCGTGGTGGTGAAGTACACCGCCATGAAGCCGCACGTGGCGTTGCCGAGCGTCAGGGTGTCCGCTATCGACAGGCGCAGAGAGAGGGGCATCTCCTCCTCGTCGTCCACCTCGTCGGCCTCGGGCACCCAGCCCGCCTGGGTCTCCGGATCAATCACGGTCAATGCGAGTCACCCCAGCCACGGTCTTCTGTCCGACCTCGACCGCGACCTCCACACCCTCGGGCAGGTAGAGGTCGACACGCGAGCCGAAGCGGATCAGACCGATGCGGTCGCCCTGCTCGACCTTCGTGCCCTCGGGGAGGTACGGCACGATGCGGCGGGCCACCGCGCCGGCGATCTGGATCATCTCGATGTCGCCGAGTTCGGTGTCGAAATGCCAGATTACGCGCTCGTTGTTCTCGCTCTCCTTGTTGAAAGCGGGGACGAAGCCACCGGGCACGTGCTCGACCGACGTCACCGTGCCCGCGAGGGGGGCGCGGTTGACGTGGACGTTGAGCGGGCTCATGAAGATCGCGACGCGGGTGCGGCCGTCCTTCCACGGCATGATGCTCTGCACCACACCGTCGGCGGGCGAGATGACCCGGCCCGGGGCGATCTCGCGCTCGGGGTCGCGGAAGAACCACAGCATGCCCGCCGCGAGCGCGGTGGCGGGCACGGCGACGGCCTTGGCGGCACCCGAGCGGCGGGCGCGGGCCAGGCTGAGGGCTGCGGTGGCGACGGTCGGCAGGAGCCACGGCGATGCTCCGCGCGCGAGGCGTGCGCCTACCAGGCTGTCGCGGTGTGCAGAGGTTTGGCTGTGGGGCATGGATGACCTTCGTAGCGGATGATGCCGCGCTCTGACGGGGGACGGCGGCTTTCCCGGGATCGTACCGGTCGCGGGCCGCAACTGGGCAAGCCAGTCAGCCGAGTCGGCGGCTGAACCCTGTCTACGGGGTGTGATCTTCTTCTCGGAGAAAACACCCCGTAGCCGGACAATCAGCCCTGGAACCGATACTCTTCGAGCAGCCTGCGCCCAATGATCATTTTCTGGATCTCGGCGGTGCCCTCACCGATGAGCAGCATCGGGGCCTCGCGGTAGAGGCGCTCGATCTCGTACTCCTTGGAGAAGCCGTAGCCGCCGTGGATCCGGAAGGCGTCCTCCACGACCTCCTTGCAGTACTCGGAGGCGAGGTACTTCGCCATCCCCGCTTCGAGGTCGTTTCGTTCGCCGGAATCCTTTTTGCGTGCCGCGTTGACCATCATGGCATGCGCGGCCTCGACCTTGGTAGCCATTTCGGCCAGCTTGAACTGGATGGCCTGGTGCTGGGCGATCGGCTTGCCGAAAGTGTGCCTCTGCTGGGCGTACTGGACACCCAGCTCGAAGGCACGCTGAGCGACACCGCAGCCACGGGCCGCCACGTTCACGCGGCCCACCTCGACTCCGTCCATCATTTGGTAAAAACCTCGACCGGTGACGCCGCCGAGCACCCGATCGGCCGGAACCCGCAGGCCGTCCATGACGAGCTCGGTGGTGTCGACCCCCTTGTACCCCATCTTGTCGATCTTGCCCGGAATGGTCAGGCCGGGGCGGACCTCACCGAAGCCGGGCTCCTTCTCGACGAGGAAGGTCGTCATCGACTTGTGGGGCGCGGTGCCCTCGGGGTGTCCTTCGTCACTCCGGACCAGAACGGCCACCAGGGACGAGGTGCCGCCGTTCGTCAGCCACATCTTCTGGCCGTTCAGGACGTACTCGTCGCCGTCCTTCACCGCCTTCGACGTGATCGCCGACACGTCCGAGCCCAGCGCCGGCTCCGACATCGAGAACGCGCCCCGGATGTCGCCGGCCGCCATGCGCGGCAGGAAGTGGTCCTTCTGCTCCTGCGTGCCGTGCTGCTTGAGCATGTACGCCACGATGAAGTGCGTGTTGATGATGCCGGACACCGACATCCAGCCGCGGGCGATCTCCTCCACGCACAGGGCGTAGGTGAGCAGCGACTCGCCCAGGCCCCCGTACTCCTCGGGGATCATCAGCCCGAAGAGGCCGAGTTCCTTCAGGCCGTCGACGATCTCCTGCGGGTACTCGTCGCGGTGCTCGAGACCGGTGGCGACCGGGATGATCTCCTTGTCCACGAAGTCGCGGACCGTGGAGACGATCTCCTGCTGTACGTCGGTCAGACCGGCGGTCTGGGCGAGACGGGCCATCTCTACTTCTCCGTCTTTTCCGAAGGGGCGTTCAGTTCGGGACGGCCCGGCTGCTCGCCGCCGCGCTCCTTGATGTACGTCTCGGTGGGCACCATGACCTTGCGGCGGAAGACGCACACCAGGGTGCCGTCCTGCTTGTAGCCCTTGGTCTCGACGTAGACGATGCCGCGGTCGTTCTTCGACTTCGACGGCCACTTGTCGAGCACGGTGGTCTGGCCGTAGATCGTGTCGCCGTGGAAGGTCGGCGCCACGTGCTTGAGTGACTCGATCTCCAGGTTGGCGATCGCCTTGCCCGAGATGTCCGGCACGGACATCCCGAGCAGCAGCGAGTAGATGTAGTTGCCCACCACGACGTTCTTGCCGAAGTCCGTCGTCTTCTCGGCGTAGTTCGTGTCCATGTGGAGCGGGTGGTGGTTCATGGTGAGGAGACAGAACAGGTGGTCGTCGTACTCCGTGACCGTCTTGCCCGGCCAGTGCTTGTACGTCGCACCGACCTCGAACTCCTCGTAGGTGCGTCCGAACTGCATCGCGCTCAGGCCTCCGGGATCTCGAACTTGCTGGTGCGCTGCATGCCGGCGGCCCGGCCCTTGCCGGAGACGACCAGGGCCATCTTGCGGCTGGCCTCGTCGATCATCTCGTCGCCGAGCATCGCCGAGCCCTTCTTGCCGCCCGCCTCGGACGTGTAGTAGTCGTACGCGTCCAGGATCAGCTCGGCGTGGTCGTAGTCCGCCTGCGACGGCGAGAAGATCTCGTTGGACGCCTCGACCTGGCCCGGGTGCAGCACCCACTTGCCGTCGAAGCCCAGCGCGGCGGCGCGGCCGGCCACCTCGCGGTAGCCGTCGACGTTGCGGATCTGCAGGTAGGGACCGTCGATCGCCTGGAGGTTGTTGGCGCGGGCGGCCATCAGGATCTTCATCAGGATGTAGTGGTAGGCGTCCGCCGGGTAGCCGGGCGGCTGCTCGCCCACGACCAGCGACTTCATGTTGATGGACGCCATGAAGTCGGCCGGGCCGAAGATGATCGTCTCGACGCGCGGGGACGCCTGCGCGATCGCGTTGACGTTGTTCAGGCCCTGCGCGTTCTCGATCTGCGCCTCGATGCCGATCTTGCCGACCTCGAAGCCCATGGTCTTCTCGATCTGCGTCAGCAGCAGGTCGAGGGCGACGACCTGCTCGGCGTTCTGGACCTTCGGCAGCATGATGCAGTCGAGGTTCGGGCCGGCGCCCTCGACGACCGTGACGACGTCACGGTACGTCCACTCGGTGGTCCAGTCGTTGACGCGCACGACCCGCGTCTTGCCGGTCCAGTCGCCCTCGTTGAGGAACTTGACGATCGTGTGCCGCGCCTCGGGCTTGGCGAGCGGCGCGCAGGCGTCCTCCAGGTCGAGGAAGACCTGGTCGGCGGGGAGCCCCTGGGCCTTCTCCAGGAAGCGGGGGTTCGAGCCCGGCACGGCCAGGCAGGAGCGCCGCGGGCGAAGGCGGTTGACGGTCGTCATGCGGGGACCTCCAGGGGGTCGAGCTTGTTCGCTTTCCGGATCTCGTCGACGATGCGGCCGATGATCCCGGTGATGTCGAAGTCCTTCGGGGTGAACACGGCGGCCACACCGGCGGCCTTCAGCTGTTCGGCGTCACCGTTCGGGATGATGCCACCCGCGATCACGGGGATGTCTGTGGCACCGGCCACACGGAGCCGCTGGACCACGTCCGGCACGAGCTGGGCGTGCGAGCCGGAGAGGATCGACAGGCCGACGGCGTGCACGTCCTCGTCGACCGCCGCGTCCACGATCTGCTCGGGCGTCAGCCGGATGCCCTGGTAGACGACCTCGAAGCCGGCGTCCCGGGCGCGCACCGCGATCTGCTCGGCGCCGTTGGAGTGACCGTCCAGGCCCGGCTTGCCCACCAGGAAGCGCAGCCGGCCCACGCCCAGCTCGCGGGCGGTGGCCTCCACCCTGGCCCGCACCTCGCCGAGCGCCGAGCCGGCCTCGGCGGTGACGGCCACGGGGGCGGAGGAGACACCGGTGGGCGCCCGGTACTCGCCGAACACCTCGCGCAGCGCCCCGGCCCACTCGCCGGTCGTGACCCCGGCGCGGGCGCACTCCAGGGTCGCCTCCATCAGGTTGCCGGTGCCCTTCGCGGCCTCCTTCAGCCGCTCCAGCGCCTTGCACGGGCGCGGGTGGTTGAAGGGCGGCTGGTAGCGGGTGTCCCGCCAGGCCGCCAGGGCCTCGACGACGCGGGCCTCGACCGCCGGGTCGACCGTCTGGATCGCGGTGTCCAGGTCGGCCGTCAGCGGGTTCGGCTCGGTCGTCTCGAAGATGTTGACGCCGACGATCTTCTCCTGCCCGGACTCGATCCGGGCCCGGCGCTCGGCGTGCGAGGAGACCAGTTCCGCCTTGAGGTAGCCGGACTCCACGGCGGCCATCGCGCCGCCCATCTCCTGGATCCGCTCGATCTCGGCGAGCGACTCCGCGACGAGGGCGTCCACCTTCGCCTCGATGACGTGCGAGCCGGCGAAGATGTCCTCGTACTCCAGCAGGTCGCTCTCGTGCGCCAGGACCTGCTGGATGCGCAGCGACCACTGCTGGTCCCAGGGCCGGGGCAGGCCGAGCGCCTCGTTCCAGGCCGGGAGCTGCACGGCACGCGCGCGGGCGTCCTTGGAGAGGGTGACGGCCAGCATCTCCAGCACGATCCGCTGGACGTTGTTCTCCGGCTGCGCCTCGGTCAGGCCGAGCGAGTTGACCTGGACGCCGTAGCGGAAGCGGCGCTGCTTGGGGTCCTGGATGCCGTAGCGCTCACGGGTGACCTGGTCCCAGATGCGGCCGAACGCCCGCATCTTGCACATCTCCTCGACGAAGCGGACGCCCGCGTTGACGAAGAAGGAGATGCGGGCGACCACGTCGCCCATCCGCTCCTGCGGCACCTGGCCGCCGTCGCGGACGGCGTCCAGGACGGCGATGGCGGTGGACATCGCGTACGCGATCTCCTGCACCGGCGTGGCCCCGGCCTCCTGCAGGTGGTAGCTGCAGATGTTGATCGGGTTCCACTTGGGCATGTGGGAGACCGTGTACGCGATCATGTCCGTCGTCAGGCGGAGGCTCGGCCCCGGCGGGAAGACGTGCGTCCCGCGGGAGAGGTACTCCTTGACGATGTCGTTCTGGGTCGTGCCCTGGAGCCTGGTGATGTCAGCGCCCTGCTCCTCGGCGACGACCTGGTAGAGCGCCAGCAGCCACATGGCGGTGGCGTTGATCGTCATCGAGGTGTTCATCTGCTCCAGGGGGATGTCCTGGAACAGCCGGCGCATGTCACCGAGGTGCGAGACGGGCACGCCGACCCGGCCGACCTCGCCGCGGGCGAGGATGTGGTCGGGGTCGTAGCCGGTCTGCGTCGGCAGGTCGAACGCCACCGACAGACCGGTCTGGCCCTTGGCGAGGTTGCGCCGGTACAGCTCGTTGGACGCCTCCGCCGTCGAGTGACCGGCGTACGTCCGCATGAGCCACGGACGGTCCTTCTGACGCTCTGTCATCTAAGGCCCTCAGACGTTCCGGAAGCGGTTGATGGCGTCGAGGTGCTTGGCGCGCATCTCCTCGTCGCGCACGCCCAGGCCCTCCTCGGGGGCGAGGCACAGCACGCCGACCTTGCCCTGGTGGGCGTTGCGGTGGACGTCGTGGGCGGCCTGGCCGGTGTCCTCCAGGGAGTACACCTTCGACAGGGTGGGGTGGATCTTGCCCTTCGCGATGAGCCGGTTGGCCTCCCAGGCCTCGCGGTAGTTGGCGAAGTGCGAGCCGATGATGCGCTTCAGCGACATCCACAGGTAGCGGTTGTCGTACTCGTGCATGTAGCCCGAGGTCGAGGCGCAGGTGGTGATGGTGCCGCCCTTGCGGGTGACGAACACGGAGGCGCCGAAGGTCTCGCGGCCGGGGTGCTCGAAGACGATGTCGATGTCCTCGCCGCCGGTCAGCTCGCGGATGCGCTTGCCGAAGCGCTTCCACTCCTTCGGGTCCTGGGTGTGCTCGTCCTTCCAGAACCGGTAGTCCTCGGCGTTGCGGTCGATGATCGACTCGGCGCCCATGGAGCGGCAGATGTCCGCCTTCTGGTCGCTGGAGACGACACAGATCGGGTTGGCGCCGCCGGCCAGCGCGAACTGGGTGGCGTACGAGCCGAGGCCGCCGCTCGCGCCCCAGATCAGGACGTTGTCGCCCTGCTTCATGCCGGCGCCGTTGCGGGAGACGAGCTGGCGGTAGGCGGTGGAGTTGACCAGGCCGGGGGCCGCGGCCTCCTCCCAGCTGAGGTGGTCCGGCTTCGGCATCAGCTGGTTGGACTTGACCAGGGCGATCTCGGCGAGGCCGCCGAAGTTGGTCTCGAAGCCCCAGATGCGCTGCTCGGGGTCGAGCATCGTGTCGTTGTGGCCGTCGGAGGACTCCATCTCGACCGACAGGCAGTGCGCGACGACCTCGTCACCGGGCTTCCAGGCGTTGACGCCCGGGCCGGTGCGCAGGACGACGCCCGCGAGGTCGGAGCCGATGATGTGGTACGGCAGGTCGTGGCGCTTGGCCAGCTCGTTGGTGCGGCCGTAGCGCTCCAGGAACCCGAACGTGGACAGCGGCTCGAAGATCGAGGTCCACACCGAGTTGTAGTTGACCGAGGAGGCCATGACGGCCACCAGGGCCTCGCCAGGGCCCAGCTCGGGCACGGGGACCTCGTCCAGGTGGATCGACTTGCGCGGGTCCTTGTCGCGGGTCTGCAGGCCCGCGAACATCTCCGTCTCGTCCTTGTGCACGGTGATCGCGCGGTACGAGTCGGGAAGCGGCAGGGCGGCGAAGTCGGCGGACGTGGCGTCCTTCGACTGGATCGCGTCCAGGATGTCCTTCACGGTCACGGTGTTGCCTCCGGCGGTGAGCGCCCTGAGGGAGGGGCGCTGGGGGTTCGTCGGTGCTGCTGGGAGTGCTGCTGAGGGTTGTGGTGGAACGTGCCGTCGGTTCGGCGGGTGGTGCTTCGGCAGCGCGTGGTGGCGCGGGAGGTTGCCTGTGACGCAGGCGTCCGGGCGCGCAGGCCGTCGGCTTGCGGGGACAGCCGGCGAACGAGTGGTCTCTGCTCGCCGGCCGCCCGGACTCCCTTCAACGTATGACACCGCGTGTCAGGTGACAAGGCACTGAGTGCCAGAACTTGCTCTCAGATGAAATCTTTACGTAACAAATGAGCGATGATCGATCGAACGGCGCTCGAAAGCTGCGCGAAAACGGGCCCTGACATGGCAAAACGGCCACCCCGAAGGGTGGCCGTCCTCACAGTGCCGCAGCGGGCCCGAGGCTCCGCTCGTGCTCCGCTCAGCGCTCCTTGAGCGCCTCCTCGATGGTGCGCATGACCTCGTCCAGCGGGGCGTCCGTGCGGGCCACCGTCACCAGCACCTCGCCGTGCGCGGAGACCGTCGCCGGGGCGGTGGCGGCGGCCGGCCGGGGCACCGAGCCGCGCCCGGCGCCGATGCCGGTGCCGAAGGTCTTGCGCACGATCGCGAAGGCGTGGTCGAGCTGGGCCTCCACGTCGCCCTGGCCGCCGGCCCGCAGCCAGCGCCGCAGGACGTGGTTGTGGGCGGTGACCACGGCGGACGCCGCGACCTCGGCCAGCAGCGGGTCGTCGTTGGCGTCGTCCGCGTGCGCGTGCTCGTCGAAGTGACCGAGCAGATAGCGGGTGAACAGGCGCTCGTAGCGGGCCACCGAGGCGATCTCCGCCTCGCGCAGGGTCGGGACCTCGCGCGTCAGCTTGTAGCGGGCGACCGAGATCTCCGGCCGCGCCGCGTACATCCTCATGACTTCCTTGATGCCGCGGCACACCGTGTCGAGCGGGTGCTCGTGTGCCGGGGCGGCGTTGAGCACCGCCTCGGCGCGGACCAGCGTGTCGTCGTGGTCCGGGAAGATCGCCTCCTCCTTGGAGCGGAAGTGGCGGAAGAAGGTGCGGCGCGCGACCCCGGCCGCGGCCGCGATCTCGTCGACGGTGGTCGCCTCGTACCCCTTGGTCGCGAACAGTTCCATCGCTGCGGCCGCCAGTTCCCGGCGCATTTTCAGCCGCTGGGCGGCGGCGCGACTGCCTGCGGCACTTTCCGGCGCGTCGGGCGTGGCTGGTGTACGTGAGGACTTGGCGGGCTGGGACATGACCCGAACGTACTGCATGTGCGCGGCCGAATGCGCAGGTCCGGGGTTTCCCCCGCCCGCGGGGGGCGGGGGGCCGCCGGGCGGGGCGGCCGGCACGAACCCGTGGGGGTCCAGCAGCCCGCCCCAGTCCGTCTCCGTGCGGGACCAGTCGCCGGCGCCCTCAGCGGCGGGCATACTCGCGGAAGCCGCGGCCGGTCTTGCGGCCGAGGCAGCCCGCGGCCACCAGGTGCTCCAGCAGCGGCGCCGGGGCCAGGCCCGGGTCGCGGAACTCGCGGTGCAGCACCTTCTCGATGGCCAGCGAGACGTCCAGGCCGACCACGTCCAGCAGCTCGAACGGCCCCATCGGGTAGCCGCCGCCGAGCTTCATCGCCGCGTCGATGTCGTCCAGGGTGGCGTAGTGCTCCTGGACCATCTTCACCGCGTTGTTGAGGTACGGGAACAGCAGCGCGTTCACGATGAACCCGGCGCGGTCGCCGCAGTCCACCGCGTGCTTCCTGACCTTGGCGCAGACCTCGCGGACGGTGGCGTGGACGTCGTCGGCCGTCAGCACGGTCCGGACGACCTCGACCAGCTTCATCGCCGGCGCCGGATTGAAGAAGTGCATGCCGATCACGTCCTGCGGCCGCGAGGTGGCACGGGCGCAGGCGACCACGGGCAGCGAGGAGGTGGTGGTGGCGAGGACCGCGCCGGGCTTGCAGACCTTGTCCAGCGCCTGGAACAGCTGCCGCTTGACCTCCAGGTCCTCGGCGACCGCCTCGACCGCCAGGTCCACGTCGGCGAACGCCTCGTAGGAGCCCGCCGGGGTGATCCGCTCCAGGGTCTGGGCGGCGGCCTCGGCGGTCAGCCGGCCCTTGTCCACGGACCGCGCCAGCGACTTGCCGATCCGGGCCTTGGCGGTCTGCGCCTTCTCGTCGCTGCGGGCGGCCAGGACGACGTCGTATCCGGCCTTGGCGAACACCTCGGCGATGCCGGACGCCATGGTGCCGGAGCCCGCCACCCCGACGGAGCGCACGGGACGGCCCACGGCCCGGGCGCCGTCCGCCGCCGGCGTCAGCGCGTCCGGCACGACCGTCGCGCTGCCGGGCGCCTCGTAGGTGTAGAAGCCGCGGCCCGCCTTGCGGCCGGTCAGGCCCGCCTCGCTGAGCTGCTTCAGGATCGGCGCCGGGGCGTGCAGCCGGTCCCGGGACTCCGCGTACATGGCGTCCAGGACCGTGCGCGCGGTGTCCACGCCGATCAGGTCCAGCAGGGCCAGCGGGCCCATCGGCAGGCCGCAGCCGAGCCGCATCGCCGCGTCGATGTCCTCGCGGGAGGCGTAGCGGGCCTCGTACATCGCGGCGGCCTGGTTCAGGTAGCCGAACAGCAGGCCGTCCGCGACGAAGCCGGGGCGGTCGCCGACCGCGACCGGCTCCTTGCCCAGCTCGATGGCCAGGTCGGTGACGGCGGCGACGGCCTGCGGCGCGGTCAGCACCGAGGAGACGACCTCGACCAGCTTCATCGCCTGCGCCGGGTTGAAGAAGTGCAGTCCGAGCACGCGCTCGGGGCGGGCCGAGTCGGCGGCGAGCCGGGTGACGGAGAGGGCGTTGGTGCCGGTGGCGAGGATCGTCTCCGGGCGCACGATGCCGTCGAGCTCGCGGAAGATCTGGTGCTTGACCTCGTACGACTCCGGGGCGACCTCGATGACCAGGTCGGCGTCGGCCGCCGCGCGCAGGTCCGTGGAGGTGCGGACGCGGGCCAGCACGCCGGCGCGCTCCTGCTCGGTCAGCCGGCCGCGCTCCACGGCGCGGGCGGTGGCGGCCTCCAGGGCGGCGACGGTCCGCGCGGTCTGGGTCTCGCTGATGTCGATGCCGATCACCTCGCGGCCGGCCTTCGCGAGAACCTCGGTGATGCCGGTGCCCATGGTGCCGAGGCCGACGACGGCGATCGTCTTCAGCGCGGACAGCGGGGAACCGGACTGGGGGGACAGGGGAGTGGCCATCGCGGGACTCCAGGAATGAGGGTGACGACTAGGAACGCGCCGGGTGCGCCGAAGGCGCACACCGGGGCGGGAAGGAGTGCGGGTGTTGCCGGGCTGCGAGCGCACACGCCCGGTGCCGGTGCCGAGGACGCGCACACGTCCGGCAGCGGCGGTTTCCGACCGGCCCTGTCCCGGAGCCGGGTCGTACTGCGGTACCGAGGTACCGAACCGACCAGCCCCCGCTGCCCGAAGGCGCCGGGGGAGACCGACGACGGCTGCGTCACCAAACCGTCGTCAGCGGATGCGAGGGGGTGACCTCGCTCGTCTGAGCTTAACCGGCGGGTAACGAGCGCGCCAGCCCCACGAGGAACCGACTTTGTGATGTGTCTCCCGCCGCGGTCGCCCCCCGCCTACCCTGGTCGCCGTGGACGAAGAGTTGCGATCGCTCACGGAGCGCGTACGGCGCGAGTCGGGCGGCTCGGCGGACTGCGAACGGCTGCTGGCCACCGGCGACCGCGACGAACTCGCCGGGGTGCTCACCGAACCCGGCCGGCCGCTGTGGGCCAGGGAACTGGCGGCGTTCCGGCTCGGCCTGGCCGGCGACCGGCGGGCCTTCGAGTCCCTGGTGCTGCTCCTCAACCACCGCGACCCGCCGCGCTGCGCCTCGGCCGCCCACGCCCTCGCCCGCCTCGGCGACCCGCGCACCGCCCGTGCCGCCGCCGCCCTCGCCACCAACGAACTGCGCGTCGCCTACGCCCTGCACCCGGTGCGGCTGCTGACCGCGCTGCGCGCCCCCGAGTCCGTGCCGGCGCTGATCACCACCCTGGAGCGGCGGCTGCGCCCGCACGACCCCTATCGCCGGGTGGCCCTCGCCTGCGTGGAGGGCCTGGGCGCCCTCGGCGACGCCCGGGCGCGCCGGGTCCTCGGCGAGGCCCTGGCGCATCCCGCGCTGGCCGAGGCGGCGGTGCACGCCCTGGCGCGCATCCCGCAGCGGCAGCCGCGGGAGTGACGCCCGGTCAGCCGCGCAGGGAGCGGGTGTAGCGCACCTCGGGCACCGGCACCCCGTCCACGTCGTACGGCTCCTCGGCGCCGTCCGCGTGGAAACCGGCCCGCTCGTAGAAGCGGCGGGCGGACGCGTTCTCCTTCAGCACCCACAGGCGCATGCACGAGTACCGCGCGCACTGTCCGACCGCTTCGGCCAGCAGCGCCCGCCCGACTCCGGTGCCGGTCCGCGCGGGGTCGACGTAGATCGCGTACAGCTCGGCGTCGCCGGTACGCCCCGCGACGTCGTCGCGGTACGGCCCGTGCGCGGCCCAGCCGACCACCTCGCCGTCCCGCTCGGCGACCAGGTTCACCACCGCGCCGTCGCCCTGCCCGAACCGGGCCCGGTGCCGCTCGGCGTCCCGCGCCACGCTGAGCCGGTCGAGATGGGACTGGGGCATGAGCCCCCGGTAGGCGTGCTGCCAGCCGCGGATCCTGATCTCGGCGACGCGGTCGCAGTCGGCGAGCTCCATCGGACGGACGCGGATGACCGGGGCGGGCGAGGCGGAGGCGGCGGGCGGGGCGGAGGCGGCGGGCGATGCGGGCGGGACGTCCATGGCCCACACCCTAGAGAGCCGCCCGCCCGGTCCGCCCGTGAATATCGGGGCCCCGCCCCGGGCCTGCCGGCTCCGCCCCCGGCTACCCGCGGAACCCCAGCAGGCGGTGCAGGGTCGTGCCGGCGGACGACGGGGCGGCGGCCTTGGTCGTCCGGGGGGCCGGGTCCGGGGACTTGGGGCAGACCGCGTCGGCGACCGGGCCGCCGTGCGGGAGCGTGCCGTCGGTGAGGTAGGCGGCCAGGTAGCCGTCCAGGCAGGCGTTGCCGCTCAGACTGATGCCGTGGTTGCCGCCGCCCTCCTCCACCACCAGGCTGGAGCGCGCGAGCAGGCGGTGGGCCGTGACGCCCCCGGCGTACGGGGTCGCGGCGTCGTCCGTGGCCTGGAACAGCAGCGCGGGCGGCAGTTCGGTGTTGGCGATGCTCACCGGGGCCGCCGGCCCGGTCGGCCAGAAGGCGCAGGGCGCGTTGTACCAGGCGTTGTTCCAGGCCATGAAGGGCGCCTTGGCGTACACCGCCCAGGTGTCCGCCTGCCAGCGGTTCCACGCGCGCGGCCAGGAGGCGTCACGGCACTGCACCGCCGTGTAGACGCTGTAGCCGTTGTCCCCCGCGGCGTCCACCGCGCCGAACTTCCGGTAGGCGTCCAGCAGCGGCCCGGTGTCCTTGTCGTGGACGTAGGCGGCGAACGCCTCGGCCAGGTAGGGCCAGTAGCCGTCGTAGTAGCCGCCCGGGACGAAGGTGTCCTCCAGCTCCGCGGCGCCCACCACGCCGCCCGCCGGCTTCTTCGCCAGGGCCGCGCGCATGGCGTACCACCGGGCCGCCACCCGGGCCGGATCCGTGCCGAGCCGGTACGTCGTGTCGTACCGGGCGATCCACGCCATCAGCGCCCGGTGGCGGGCGTCGAAGGCGTAGTCCTGGCCGAGGTTGTCCGCGTACCAGACCCCCGTCGGGTTCACGACCGAGTCCAGCACCAGGCGGTGCACCCGCCCGGGGAAGAGCTTCGCGTAGACCGCGCCGAGGTAGGTGCCGTAGGAGTAGCCGAAGTAGCTGATCCGCTCCGCCCCCAGGGCCTGCCGGACGGCGTCCATGTCCCGGACCGCGTTCGTGGTCGTCATGTACGGCAGCACGTCCGCGTACGCCCGGCCGCAGGCGGCGGCGAAGGTCCGGGCGCGTTCGAGGTTCGCCCGCTCCAGCGCGTCCGTCGCGGGCACCGTGTCGGGGCGCACCGGACCGAAGTGGCGCGGGGCGCAGTCCAGGGCCGGCGTGCTGCGACCCACCCCGCGCGGGTCGAAGCCGATGACGTCGTAGCGCGCCGCCACGCCCGCGGGCAGCGCCGAGGCGACGTACCCGGCGAGCGCGAGACCGCTGCCGCCGGGCCCGCCCGGGTTGACCAGCAGGGGGCCCTCGGAGGTCTTCGCGGTGTGGGGCACGCGGGTCAGGGCGAGGGTGATCCGCCGGCCGGACGGCCGCACCGGGTCCAGCGGCACCGGCAGGGAGGCGCACTGGAGCGTCGGGTGGTCGCCGGTCCCGCACTTCTTCCAGACGGGTGCCGCGGGGGCGGGGGCGGGGGCGGCCGCGCCCGCGGGCAGGGCCGTGACCGTGCCCGCCACCAGGGCGGCGGCCGCGCACAGCACGGCTGCGCGAGTTCTCATGGGGCCTCCCGGGACGGAGGGTGGTGCGAACCGTGGAGATCACGGTTCTCGCCGGATCGTCCCGGAGACGGAACCCAAATGAACCTTTTCTGTCACTACTTGACCCGATTGGATCGGGTGATGCCCTCCAACGACCTCACATGGACGTCTCACATCAGGGTGAGCTGGGTCGGCTCGTCCAGGGCCGCCACGGGCGCGGGGTCCGCCGGCCGGATCCGCCGGGCCTGCCCCGCGCGCCAGGGTCCGATGCCGTACTCCTGGGCCAGTTCGTGCACCTGGCGGGTGATCCGGCGCTGGTACCACGTGGGCGCGTAGGCGCCGTCCGCGTACAGCCGCTCGTAGCGGCGCACCAGGTGCGGGTGGTGCCGGCCGAGCCAGGCCGTGAACCACTCGCGGGCGCCCGGCCGCAGGTGCAGCACCAGCGGCGTGACCGAGGTGGCCCCGGCCGCGGCGATCGCCCGTACGGTCTCCCGCAGTTGCGCCGGGGTGTCGCTCAGGAACGGGATCACCGGCGCCATCAGCACCCCGCAGCCGATCCCGTGCTCGCCGAGGGTCCGTACGACGTCCAGGCGCCGCTCGGGCGCGGGCGTGCCCGGCTCCACCGTGCGCCACAGCTCCGCGTCGGTGAAGCCCACGGAGACGGAGATGCCGACGTCCGTCACCCGGGCCGCCCGGGTGAGCAGGTCCAGGTCGCGCAGGACCAGGGTGCCCTTGGTCAGGATCGAGAACGGGTTCGCGTGCTCGGTGAGCGCCGAGATGATCCCCGGCATGAGCCGGTAGCGGCCCTCGGCCCGCTGGTAGCAGTCGACGTTGGTGCCCATCGCCACGTGGTCGCCCTGCCAGCGCCGGGAGGCGAGCTGGCGGCGCAGCAGTTCGGGGGCGTTGACCTTGACCACGATCTGGGTGTCGAACCCGATGCCCGTGTCGAGGTCGAGGTAGCCGTGCGTCTTGCGGGCGAAGCAGTACACGCACGCGTGCGTGCAGCCCCGGTAGGGGTTCACCGTCCACTCGAACGGCATGCGCGAGGCACCCGGCACCCGGTTCAGGACCGAGCGGGCCCGCACCTCGTGGAAGGTGATCCCGCGGAACTCGGGTGTGTCGAAGGTGCGCGTGACGACGGCGTCCGCGCCGAACAGCGCGGGATCGGCGGCCCGGCCGTGATCGTCGGAGTCCGCGGACCGCACGGTGAGGTTGTCCCAGCGCATGACGCCTCCTCGGTAGCACTGGCCACAGAATAGAACATACGTTCCCATGATCGTGCGACCCCCGATTTGGGGGGCCGGGCGCCGGGGTGGTTGGCTTGCCCCCATCCCGAGCAACCAGGTCCTGGAGGAACGCAATGGCGCAGGTCGAGGCCACTACGGAGCGGGTCGTCGCGGCGGACGCGGAGAAGGTGTTCGACGCCCTCGCCGACTACCGCGGCACACGGCAGAAGCTGCTGCCCGAGCACTTCAGCGAGTACGAGGTGCGCGAGGGCGGCGACGGCGAGGGCACCCTCGTCCACTGGAAGCTCCAGGCCACCAGCAAGCGGGTGCGCGACTGCCTCCTGGAGGTCAGCGAGCCCACCGACGGTGAGCTGGTCGAGAAGGACCGCAACTCCTCCATGGTCACCACCTGGCGCGTCACCCCGGCCGGCGAGGGCAGGTCCCGGGTCGTCGTCACCACCACCTGGAAGGGTGCCGGCGGCATCGGCGGCTTCTTCGAGAAGACCTTCGCGCCCAAGGGCCTGGGCCGGATCTACGACGCCGTGCTCGCCAACCTCGCGCGCGAGGTCGAGGCGTAGCCGGCGGTCACCAAGAGCGGGCCGGTGCGGGGGCGTTGCGCCCCTCACCGGTTCGGGTGGATCTCCACCGAGTCCGGGACTGAGCCGTGTCTCACCGTACTTGTCCGCAGTTGTCGCCCTCGAGCGACACATGTGACAGGTACGACGTGGGGAGCGGTACGTGGGCGGGACGACTCTGGTGCGGCACGAACCGCACACGGCCGCTGACCCGGCCCCCGCGCCCGCACCCGCGGCGGAGGCCGAACTCCCGCCGCGCCGCGTGCGCCTGGTCTTCGTCGGGCTGATGCTCGCGCTGCTGCTCGCCGCGCTGGAGCAGATGATCGTCGCCACCGCCCTGCCGAAGATCGTGGGTGAGCTGCACGGCCTGGACCGGATGTCCTGGGCGATCACCGCCTACCTGCTCACGTCCACCATCGGCCTGCCCCTGTACGGCAAGCTCGGGGACCTCCTCGGCCGCAAGGGTGTCTTCCAGTTCGCCATCCTGGTCTTCGTCGTCGGCTCCGGGCTCGCCGGCCGGGCCGGCAGCATGGACCAGCTCATCGCCTTCCGCGCCCTCCAGGGCGTCGGCGCGGGCGGCCTCATGATCGGCGTGCAGGCGATCATCGCCGACATCGTGCCGCCCCGGCGGCGCGGCCGCTACATGGGCCTGATCGGCGCCGCGTTCGGCCTCGCCTCCGTCGCGGGCCCGCTGCTCGGCGGCTACTTCACCGACCACCTCTCCTGGCGCTGGTGCTTCTACGTCAACGTCCCCTTCGGCCTGCTCACCCTGGCCGTCGTCACCGCCGTCCTCGACCTGCCCAGGCCCCGGGTGCGCGCCCGGTTCGACGTCCTCGGCGCGCTGCTGCTCGCGACGGCGTCCACCTGCCTGGTGCTGCTGACCAGTTGGGGCGGCACCGAGTACGCCTGGGACTCGCGCCGGATCCTCGGCCTCGGCGCGGGCGCCGTCACCGCCACCGCGCTCTTCCTCGTCGCCGAGCGCTTCGCCGCCGAACCCCTCATCCCGCTGCGGCTGTTCCGCGACTCCGTGTTCAACGTCACCGGTCTGGTCGGCCTGGTGATCGGCGTCGCCCTGTTCGGCGCCGCCAGCTACCTGCCCACCTTCCTGCAGATGGTCGACGGCGCCAGCGCCACCGAGTCCGGGCTGCTGATGCTGCCCATGATGGCCGGGATCGTCGTCGCCTCGATCGCCGGCGGGCAGCTCATCAGCCACACCGGCCGCTACAAGGTCTTCCCCGTGCTCGGCGCTGCCCTCGCCGCCGTCGGCATGTGGCTGCTGTCGAGGCTGGAGACCGACACCCCCCGGCTCCAGTACAGCGTCTGGATGGCCGTCCTCGGCGCCGGCATCGGCCTGGTCATGCCCGTCCTGGTGCTCGCCGTGCAGAACTCCGTGCGCCCCGCCGACCTCGGCACCGCCACCAGCGCCAACAACTACTTCCGGCAGATCGGCGGCAGCGTCGGCGCCGCCGTCTTCGGCACGCTGTTCGCGAACCGGCTCGCCGACGCCCTGCGCGAGGAACTGCCCCCGCGCGCCGGCGCCCGGCTGCCCGACCCCGAGTCCCTGACCCCGCAGCTCGTGCACACGCTGCCGCCGGCCCTGCGCGACGCCTACATCCGCGCCTACGCCGACGCGATGCCCCGGATCTTCCTCTACCTCGTCCCGGTGCTCGTCCTCGGCCTGCTCATCGCCTTCTTCCTCAAGGAGAAACCGCTGGTGTCCCACCACGCCACCGAACCGGAACCCGCCACCAGGGCCGAACCCGCCGGCCCGTACGCCTCCGTCCCGCAGGCCCGCCCCCAGCCTCCGGCCGGGGGGACCACCGGCTCGCTCCGCTCGCCGCACACCGCCGGTATCCCCGTGTGCGGCACCGTTCAGCACCCCGACGGCACCGCGGTGCCCCGCGCGGCGCTCACCCTCATCGACGTCACCGGGCGGCAGATCGGGCGCGGCGCCAGCGGCGAGGACGGCCGGTACGCGCTCGGCACCCCCGGCGCCGGGTCGTACGTGCTCATCGCCGCCGCCGGCGGCCACCAGCCGCAGGCCGTCTCCGTCACCGTCGGCGAGCGCCCCGTCGAGCTCGACGTCGTCCTCGGCGGCGCCGGACGCCTCGCCGGCAGCGTGCTCACCGCCGACGGCAGCCCCGTCCGGGACGCCACCGTCACCCTCACCAACGTGCACGGCGAGGTCGTCGCGACCACCCGCAGCGGCCGCGAGGGCGGCTACGTCATCACCGAACTGGTCGCCGGCGAGTACACCCTGGCCGCCGGCGCCCCCGCGTTCCGCCCCGCCGCGCTCCCGGTCAGCGTCCAGGCCGCCCGGGAGACCCGGCAGGACATCGAACTCGCGGGCGGCGCCGTCCTGAAGGGCACCGTCCGGGCGAGCAGCGGCCGGCCCGTCGAGGACGCCCGGGTCACCCTCCTGGACGCGGCGGGCAACGTGGTCGACACGCTCACCACCGCGGCCGACGGGACGTTCAGGTTCGTGGACCTGTCCTCCGGCGAGTACACGGTGATCGCCGCGGGCTACCCGCCGGTCGCCACCGTCCTCCAGGTCGCCGGCGGCGGCCGCACCGAACGCGATCTCCAGCTCGGCCACGAGGACTAGGGCCTGTCGCGAAGGTGGTCCTCTGCCGTGCCACGCCCGGCCGCCCTTCGGGCGACGAGGCCACTTTCGCGACAGGCCCCGGGCCGCCCGGAGCCGAGGGGGCGCGCGAGGGGCGCTGAGCTGCGCGCCGGTGCGATCAGGTGGAACCAATTCCAGGATTGCCACACATCGCGACCGGCCGCAGCCGTACCGTAGTGGCGGGCGGCACAGATCGTTTGCGAACAGCCTGTGGGGAGAGAGGGCCTGGGCCATGGACCATGGCAGCGAGCGGGACACACCTCCCGGCGGCGCCGGTGACGCCACGTCGGGCCGGGTTCCGCTGGCCGTGGTGGTCGTCGACCGCGACGGCCTGGTGTCCCACTGGAGCAGCGGCGCGGGCCGGCTGTTCGGCGTGCAGCGGCGGGACGCGGTCGGGCGCCCGGCCGCCGACCTGCTGCCGGTCTCCGGCGCGCTCTCCGACGACCTCCTCGACCTGCACACCGACGCGCTGCCGGACGCCTACGGCCCCGACGGCCCGGGTGACGGACCCGGCCCCGACCTGGAGGCCTCTCTCGGCGGCGGCTCCGCCTACCCGACGGCCGGCCGCGCCCGCCTCTTCCCGCACGAACACGCGGACGAGCACGGGGACGAGCACGGAGGCGCGGACGAGCACCGGGACGGGCGGGCCGGCTCAGGGCCGGCCGACGCGCCCCGGATCGACGTGCTCTGGTGGGCCTACCCGCTGATCGGCCCCGGCCCCTCCCGGCTGCTGGTGCTCGCCGCCGACGCCACCCGCCTCCGGGAACAGCGCGGCTACGACGACGAGACCGCCGAGCGCATCGCGCCCGGATTCGCCCGCCACACCGAACTGCCCGCCTCCGACGAACTGGAGCGCCGGCTCCCCGAGATCCTGCCCAACATGGGCCCAGGGCTCAGCGGCCGCATCGTCTCCCAGATCCTCGAACTCGGCTACCCGGTACTGGAGTTCAGCCAGTACGACCGGGTGCCCGTCACCCCGTACTGGGGCGTGCCGCGCCGCCCGGGACGCAGCCGCGCCGAGGCCGTCGTACCGCAGCAGCGCTCGGCGCCGCCGATCCCCGCCGGCGCCGAGCACGAACTCGAGTACGCCGCCGTGCGCGAGCGACTGGAGTTCCTCAACGAGGTCAGCTCCGGCATCGGTTCCTCGCTCGACCTCGGCGAGACCATCCGCGAGGTCACCAGCGCCGCCGTACCCCGCTTCGCGGACTTCGCCGGCACCCACCTGCGCTCCGCCGTCCTCGCGGGCGAGGGCTTTCCCGACGGCCCGCCCGACGCGACCACCGTGATGCACCGCGTCTGGGTCGAGCACAACGACGAACCCGGCCGCTGGGACGACACCGTGCCGGTCGGCGAGACCTTCGCCTTCCCCGAGCACACCCCGTTCTACCGGTGCATGGTCACCGGCGAACCGGTGCTCGTCCCGCTGGTCACCGAGGAACTGGGTACCGCATCTCCGGCGAGTTCGAGAAGCGCGACCTCAGGCCGCTGATCAACGGGCGCTCCCTGCTGATCGTCCCGCTCAAGGCGCGCAACGTCGTCCTCGGCTTCATGGTCCTCATGCGCCGCCCGGACCGGGCGGCGTTCGACGACATGGACCGCACCACCGGCGCCGAACTCGCCGCCCGCGCCGGGCTCGTGCTCGACAACGCGCGCATGTACACCTACCAGGAGAACGTCGCCGACACCCTCCAGGACAGCATGCTGCCGCAGGTCGCGCCGCGGACGGCGGGCTGTGACGTGGCGACCCGCTACCTGCCCGGCACCCGGCTCGGCCGGATCGGCGGCGACTGGTTCGACAGCATCAAGCTGCCCGGCTCGCGCACCGCCCTCGTGGTCGGCGACGTCATGGGCCACGGCCTCAACTCCGCCGCCATGATGGGCCAGTTGCGCACGGCCGTGCAGACCATGGCCGCCCTGGAGACCCCGCCCGCGCAACTCCTGCGCAACCTGGACGACCTGGCCCGCAGACTGGGCGAGAACTACCTCGCCACCTGCCTGTACGCGGTCTACGACCCGATCCGCGGCGAACTGCACCTCGCCAACGCCGGACACATCCCGCCGGTCCTGGTGCGGGCCGAGGACGGCCGCAGCGAACTGCTCGACCTGCCCACCGGTGCGCCCATAGGCGTCGGGGGTGTCCCGTTCGAGTCCACCGTCGTCCGCGTCCGCCCCGGCGACCGGCTGGTGCTGTGCACCGACGGACTGGTCGAGGTGCGCGGCTGCGACATCGGCGAGGGCCTCGCCGCGCTCTGCGAGTCCGCCGCCCACCCCGCCGCGTCGATGGACGCCGCCTGCGACACCATCATCCGCGCGCTGAACACCCGCGGCGGCCGCAAGGACGACGTCGCCCTGCTCATGGCCCGGCTCAACGGCATCCCCGCCGACCACGTCGCCGAGTGGCGCCTCGACGCCGACCCGCGCGAAGCGGGACGGGCCCGGCGCCTGGTCGGCGAGCGGCTGCGCGCCTGGGGCCTGCCGCAGGCCGTGGAGACGGCACAGCTGCTGGTCAGCGAGGTCGTCACCAACGCCGTGCGGTACGGCGGCGGCGGTCCGGTCGGACTGCGGGTGGTCCGCACCGACGCGCTGCTGTTCGAGGTCACCGACGACGAGCCGGGCCTGCCCGCCATGCTCTCCGCCGGACCGTACGACGAGGCGGGCCGCGGCCTGCGGGTGGTGACCCGGCTGGCCCGCGAGTGGGGTGCCAGCGCCACCGGTCACCGCAAGACCGTCTGGTTCGAACAGGCCGTCGGCACAGGGCCGTGAACGGCGGCCGGGCACGCCGAACGGTGGCCCGAGGCCGTACATCAAGTGAAGGTGGTGTACGGCCCCTTGCCCCACGCCCGGCCGTCGCGATATCCCGATCACGGAACCGACCGTGGGGAGATCGCGATGAACGTCGTCTCGGACAACTACCGTGACAACTGGGAGAGTTACTGGCGTGGGACCTCCGACGCCCCGGGCGAGGCCATCTGGGACGCCGACCCCTCGCTGACCGCCGGACCGCACAGCGAACTGCTGCTCCCCCACGCGGACGCCACGCGCACCGTCGTGGACCTCGGCTGCGGCAACGGCACCCAGACCCGTTACCTCGCCACCCGGTTCGCGCGCGCCGTCGGCGTCGACCTCTCGCACGCGGCCGTCGAGCACGCCCGCCGCGCCGCCGAGAAGGCCGCGGACGGGACGTCCGTCGAGTTCCACCAGCTCGACCTGACCGACGCCGCCGCCGTCGAGGCCCTGCACGACAGGCTCGGCGACAGCAACGTCTACATGCGGGCCGTCATCCACCAGAGCGAACCGGCCGCACGCCCCCTGGTCGCGGCCGCCGTCGCCCGGCTCATCGGTACCCGGGGCCGCGCCTTCGTCGTGGAACTGACCTCCGCCTCCCGGGACGTCCTGCGGCAGGCGGCGGACGGCCCCGACGGCCCCGGCCCCAAGCTGCGCCGGGTCTTCGACCACCACCTCAAGCCCGCCGACGCCGACGACGAGGAGATCCCGCGCCTGCTCGCCGAGGCCGGCCTGAGGATCCTCGCCGAGGGCGGGACGACCCTGCCGCAGACCGAACACCTCGCCGACGGCACCCGTATCGACCTCCCGGCCCACTGGTTCGTCCTCGCCGCGCACTGACACCGCCCGCCCCGCTCCGGGCCCGGGACCGCGCGAGCGGACCCGGGCCCGGCGGACTTCCTCGCTCCGGCCGTGACGAAGCCGTGTCCCACCGGCGGTACCGCTGCCCGGGCGTGCCGCTCACCGGCCTCGGGCGGCCCTGACGACGTGGCCCGCCGTCGTAGCCTGCCGGGGCCGCGACGCGTAACGTGACGCGGCATGAAGATCCTCATCAGCGCGGACATGGAGGGCGCCACCGGGGTCACCTGGCCGGCCGACGTGCTGCCCGGGACGCCTCAGTGGGAGCGCTGCCGTTCGATGTTCACCTCGGACGTGAACGCGGCCGCCCTCGGCTTCTTCGACGGCGGCGCCGACCAGGTGCTCGTCAACGAGGCCCACTGGTCCATGCGCAACCTGCTCCTGGAACGCCTCGACGACCGGGTCGAGATGCTCACCGGACGGCACAAGACGCTGTCCATGGTGGAGGGCGTCCAGCACGGCGACGTCGACGGCATCGCCTTCGTCGGCTACCACACCGGCGCCGGGACGGAGGGCGTCCTCGCCCACACCTACCTGGCCAACCAGATCACCGGGGTGTGGCTGAACGGCGTCCGGGCGAGCGAGGGTCTGCTGAACGCGCACGTCGTCGCCGAGTACGGCGTCCCGGTGGTGCTCTTCACCGGCGACGACCTGGCCTGCGAGGACGCGCTCGGCTACGCGCCCGGAGCGCTGAAGGTCGCGGTCAAGGACCACGTGTCCCGCTACGCGGCGGTCTGCCGCACGCCGGCCAGGACCGCCGCCGACATCCGCGCGGCCGCCGAGGAGGCCGCGCGGCTCGCCGTCCGGCACGAGCCCGTGCACGCCGGGCCGTTCACCGTCGCCGTCGAGTTCGACGCCGAGCACCTGGCGATGGCGGCGACCGTCGTCCCGGGCGTGGCCCGCACCGGCGAACGGAAGGTGGCGTACACCAGCGACACCATGTACGAGGGAATCCGGACCTTCAAGGCGGTCACCACGATCGTCTCGGCCGCGGTGGAGGAGCAGTATGGCTGACCAGCAGGCACTGGACGAGGTGGTCGAGTTCACCTCCGGGCTGATCCGAATCGACACCACCAACCGGGGCGGCGGCGACTGCCGGGAGCGGCCCGCCGCCGAGTACGCGGCCGAGCGGCTGGCCGGTGCGGGCCTGGAGCCCCTGATGCTGGAGCGGACCCCCGGGCGCACCAACGTCGTGGCCCGGATCGCGGGCACCGACCCGTCCGCCGACGCCCTGCTCGTCCACGGCCACCTGGACGTGGTGCCGGCCGAGGCGGCCGACTGGAGCGTCGACCCGTTCTCGGGGGAGATCCGCGACGGTGTGGTGTGGGGGCGCGGCGCCGTCGACATGAAGAACATGGACGCGATGATCCTCGCGGTCGTCCGCTCCTGGGCCCGGCAGGGACTGCGGCCCCGCCGGGACGTCGTCGTCGCCTTCACCGCCGACGAGGAGGCCAGCGCCGAGGACGGCTCCGGTTTCCTCGCCGACGAGCACCCCGGGCTCTTCGAGGGCTGCACCGAGGGCGTCAGCGAATCGGGTGCCTTCACCTTCCACGACGGGGCGGGCCGGCAGCTTTACCCGATCGCGGCGGGGGAGCGCGGCACCGGCTGGCTGAAGCTCACCGCGCGCGGCCGCGCCGGACACGGCTCCAAGGTCAACAGGGAGAACGCGGTGACCCGGCTCGCCGCCGCCGTCACCCGTATCGGCGAGCACCAGTGGCCGCTGCGGCTCACCCCGACCGTACGGGCCGCCCTCACCGAACTCGCCACGCTCCACGGCATCGACCCGGACCTCACCGACGTGGACCGGCTGCTGGAGAAGCTGGGCCCGGCCGCCAAGCTGGTCGAGGCCACCCTCCGCAACAGCAGCAACCCCACCATGCTGGAGGCCGGCTACAAGCTGAACGTCATCCCGGGCGAGGCGGTCGCCTTCGTGGACGGGCGCTACCTGCCGGGCGGCGAGGAGGAGTTCCGCACCACCCTGGACCGGCTCACCGGCCCGGACGTGGACTGGGAGTTCGCGCACCGCGAGGTCGCCCTCCAGGCGCCGGTGGACTCGCCGACGTACGCGCGGATGCGCGCGGCCGTCGAGGAGTTCGCGCCCGAGGGGCACGTGGTGCCGTACTGCATGTCCGGCGGCACCGACGCCAAGCAGTTCTCGCGGCTCGGCATCACCGGCTATGGCTTCGCCCCGCTGAAGCTGCCCGAGGACCTCGACTACCAGGCGCTGTTCCACGGCGTCGACGAGCGGGTGCCCGTCGAGGCCCTGCACTTCGGCGTCCGGGTCCTCGACCGCTTCCTGCGGACGGCCTGAGCGATGGGGGAGGAGACGGCGCGGAAGACGACGCGGAAGACGACGCGGGAGATGACGGGGAAGATGACGCAGGAGATGGGGGAGGACATGGCGGACGGGACGGGGGACGGGACGGTCGCGGCGGCCTACGGGTCGTGGCCCTCGCCCGTCGACGCGGCACTGGCCGCCGCGCACGGCGGCGGCCCGCAGTGGGTCGGCTTCGTCGGGGACGAGGTGTGGTGGACCGAACCCCGGCCCGCCGAGGGCGGCCGCCGGGCGCTGGTGCGCCGCACCGCCGACGGCACCGAGCGCTCGGTGCTGCCCGCGCCGTGGAACGTGCGCAGCCGGGTCATCGAGTACGGCGGCCGGCCCTGGGCCGGAGTGGTCCGGGGCGGCGTGCCGCTGATCGTGTTCACCGACTTCGCCGACCAGCGGCTGTACCGGTACGAGCCCGGCGGCGAGCCGCGCCCGCTGACCCCGGTGTCCGCGGTGGGCGGCGGGCTGCGCTGGGCGGAACCGCGGGTGGACCTCGTGCGCGGCGAGGTGTGGTGCGTCCTGGAGGAGTTCACCGGCCCCGGTGCCGGCGACGTGCGGCGCGTCCTGGCCGCCGTCCCGCTGGACGGCTCGGCCGCCGGCGACCGGTCCGCCGTGCGGGAGCTCACCGAGGAGCGGCACCGGTTCGTCACCGGGCCCCGGCTCTCGCCGGACGGCCGCCGGGCCGCCTGGCTCGGCTGGGACCATCCCCGGATGCCCTGGGACGGCACGGAGCTGCTGGTCGGCGAGGTCGGTGACGACGGCAGACTGCATACCGTCCACACGGTCGCCGGCGGACCGCAGGAGTCCGTCGCGCAGGTGGAGTGGTCCCGGGACGGGCGGCTGCTGTACGCGAGCGACCGCGGCGGCTGGTGGAACCTGTACCGGGACGGCACCCCGCTGTGCCGGCGCGAGGAGGAGTTCGCCGGGCCGCTGTGGATGCTGGGCCTGAGCTGGTTCGCCCCGTTGGACAACGGGCTGCTGGCGGTCGTCCACGGCAAGGGGGCCGCGGCACTCGGCATACTCGATCCCGAGACCGGCGAGGTCGTGGACGCCGCCGGGCCCTGGACCGAGTTCGGGTCCACCCTGTCGGCCCACGGCGACCGGGTGGTCGCGGTCGGCGCCGGTCCGCGCACCGCCCCCGAGGTGGTCGAGCTGGACGCCCGCAGCGGGCGCGCCCGCGCCGTCGGCGCCCTGCACCACGACCCGGTCGACCCGGCGTACTACCCCGAGCCGCACAGCCGCACCTTCACCGGACCCGGCGGCCGCGAGGTGCACGCGCACGTCTACCCGCCGCACCACCCCGCCCGCACCGGACCCGCCGGCGAACTGCCGCCGTACGTCGTCCGGGCGCACGGCGGTCCCACCAGCCGGGTGCCGCAGGTGCTGGACCTGGAGATCGCCTACTTCACCTCGCGCGGCATCGGCGTCGTCGAGGTGAATTACGGCGGCTCCACCGGATACGGCCGCGCCTACCGGGAGCGGCTGCGCGAGCAGTGGGGCGTCGTCGACGTCGAGGACTGCGCGGCCGTCGCGCGGGCCCTGGCCGAGGAGGGCACCGCGGACCCCGACCGGCTCGCCGTCCGGGGCGGCAGCGCGGGCGGCTGGACCACCGCCGCCTCCCTGACCGGCACCGACGTCTACGCCTGCGGCACGATCATCTACCCCGTCCTCGACCTCACCACCTGGGGGCCGGGGGAGACCCACGACTTCGAGTCGCGGTACCTGGACTCCCTGATCGGGCCGCGCGATGAGGTGGCCGACCGGTACGCCGAACGCTCGCCCACCGCGCACGCCGACCGGCTCTCGGTGCCGTTCGTGATGCTCCAGGGCCTGGACGACGTGATCTGCCCGCCCGCCCAGAGCGAGCGCTTCCTCGCCGCGGTCGAGGGCCGGGGCGTGCCGCACGCCTACCTCACCTTCGAGGGTGAGGGGCACGGGTTCCGCCGGTCCGACACCATGGTGCGCGCCCTGGAGGCCGAACTGTCCTTGTACGCGCAGGTGTTCGGCCTGGACGTGCCCGGCCTGCCGAAGCTGGAGCTGCGCCCGTGAAGGAGCTGACGCGGCCGGCCCGGCTGGCGCCGGGCGCACGCGTGGCCGTGGTGGCCACCAGCGGCCCGGTGCCCGAGGAGCGCCTGCAGGCGGGCCTCGACGTGCTGCGCGGCTGGGACCTCGACCCGGTGGCCGGCCCCCATGTACTGGACCGGCACCGGGAGTTCGGCTACCTGGCGGGCACGGACGCGGACCGCGCCGCCGACCTGCAGAACGCATGGTGCGACCCGTCGGTGGACGCGGTGCTGTGCGCCCGCGGCGGGTACGGGGCGCAGCGCATGGTCGACCTGCTGGACTGGGAGGCGATGCGCGCGGCCGGCCCGAAGGTGTTCGTCGGCTTCAGCGACCTCACCGTCCTGCACGAGGCGTTCGCCACCCGGCTCGGGCTCGCCACGCTGCACGGCCCGATGGCGGCGGGGATCGACTTCGTCAAGAACGAGCGCGCCCAGACGCATCTGCGGGCCACCCTCTTCGCTCCGGAGTCCGTCCGCACCCTGGCCTGCGGCGGCGGTGCCCTGGTGCCCGGCCGGGCCCGCGGGGTCACCCTGGGCGGCTGTCTGTCGCTGCTCGCCGCCGAGCTCGGCACCCCGCACGCCCGTCCGTCGGCGCGCGGCGGGCTGCTGTGCCTGGAGGACGTGGGCGAGGAGCCGTACGCGCTGGACCGCTTCCTCACCCAGCTGCTGCGGGCGGGGTGGCTGGACGGCGTGCACGGGCTGCTGCTCGGCTCCTGGGAGCGGTGCGGCCCCTACGAGCGGCTGCGGCCGGTGCTCGCCGACCGCCTCGGCGCGCTCGGCGTCCCCGTCGTGGAGGAGTTCGGGTTCGGGCACTGCGCCGGCGCGCTGACCGTCCCCTTCGGCGTCGCGGCCGAACTCGACGCCGACGCGGGCACGTTGACACTGGACGAGCCCGCGCTGCGCTGACCGCGGGCGGCGCGCGCGGGCCGCGTAGGCTGGCCGGATGCCGAACCCCGCATCTCGCTACCTCGCCGAGGGCCCGCGCGTGGCCATCCGTCCCTTCACCCCGCAGGACGGGCCCGAGTTCACGGCCCGGGCCCGGCAGAGCAAGGACCTGCACCGGCCGTGGCTGTTCCCGCCGGACTCCGAGGAGGGCTACGCGGGCTACGCCGCGGCGCTCGTCGAGGACCCGGCCAGGGCCGGCTTCCTGGTGTGCGAGAAGGACACCGGGGCCATCGCCGGGTTCATCAACATCAACAACATCGTCCGGGGCGGTTTCCGGTCCGGTGCCCTCGGCTACGGCGCCTTCGCGCACGCGGCGGGCCGCGGCCTCATGCGCGAGGGCCTGGACCTGGTGATCGACCACGCCTTCGGGCCGCTCGGGCTGCACCGGCTGGAGATCAACGCGCAGCCCGGCAACACCGCGTCCATCGGGCTCGCGCGCGGCGCCGGCTTCCGTCTGGAGGGCTTCTCGCCCGACATGATTTACATCGACGGGGCC
The DNA here is from genome assembly GCF_000444875.1 of Streptomyces collinus Tu 365. NCBI lineage: Bacteria > Bacillati > Actinomycetota > Actinomycetes > Kitasatosporales > Streptomycetaceae > Streptomyces > Streptomyces collinus. The sequence continues at coordinate 6,910,260 of NC_021985.1, forward strand.
TGGCGCGACCACGAGCGCTGGGCGCTGACGGCGGAGATGCGGCCCGCGGACTGACCGGTCGCGGGGCCGGGCCCGGCCGGTCCTACCGCTTCCGAAGCGCACCACTTCCAAAACGACGGGAACTCGTCCTATCATGGACCGAACGAACGGTCGGTTGGGATTGGTGGTAGGGATGACTGCACGGCAGGCCGGGCACGTCTCGGCGGACGACGCGCCGCCCGGACTCCAGGAGCGCTTCGACGACACGATCGCGCGCGACCAGCGGATCGAACCGCGCGACTGGATGCCGGACGGTTACCGCAGGACGCTGATCCGCCAGATCGCCCAGCACGCGCACTCCGAGATCATCGGCATGCAGCCGGAGGGCGAGTGGATCACCCGCGCGCCGTCGCTGCGCCGCAAGGCCATCCTGTTCGCCAAGGTCCAGGACGAGGCCGGCCACGGTCTCTACCTGTACTCGGCCGCCGAGACCCTCGGCGCCGACCGCGCCGACCTGACCGAGCGGCTGATCGAGGGCCGCCAGAAGTACTCCTCGATCTTCAACTACCCGACCGCGTCCTTCGCCGACGTCGGCGTCATCGGCTGGTTCGTGGACGGCGCCGCCATCTGCAACCAGGTGCCGCTGTGCCGCAGCAGCTACGGGCCCTACGCCCGGGCCATGGTCCGCATCTGCAAGGAGGAGTCCTTCCACCAGCGGCAGGGCTACGAACTGCTGATGACCATGATGCGCGGCACCGATGCCCAGCGCGCCATGGTCCAAGGCGCCGTGGACCGCTGGTGGTGGCCGTCGCTGATGATGTTCGGCCCGCCCGACGACGCCTCGCCCAACTCGGCGCAGTCCATGGCCTGGAAGATCAAGCGGCACAGCAACGACGAACTGCGCCGGCGCTTCGTCGACATGACCGTGCCCCAGGCCGAGAAGCTCGGCGTCACCCTGCCCGACCCCGAGCTGCGCTGGAACGAGGAGAGCGGCCGCTACGACTTCGGCACCCCCGACTGGTCCGAGCTCAAGCGGGTGATCAGCGGCGACGGGCCGTGCAACGACGAGCGGGTGGCCAGGCGCCGCACCGCGCACGAGGACGGCGCCTGGGTGCGCGAGGCGGCCGCGGCACACGCGGCCAAGCAGGCGGCCAGGACCACGGCCGGGACGGACACCGGGGCGGACACCCGGACGAAGAAGGGTGCGGCGGCATGAGCGAGACGCAGACGAAGCGGGACGGCTGGCCGCTGTACGAGGTCTTCGTGCGCGGCAAGCGCGGGCTGAACCACGTGCACGTCGGCTCCCTGCACGCCGCCGACGACCGGATGGCCCTCACCCACGCCCGCGACCTGTACACCCGGCGCAACGAGGGCGTCAGCATCTGGGTCGTGCGCTCCGAGCACATCGCCGCCTCCACACGCGACGAGAAGGACCCCTTCTTCGACCCGAGCGCCGACAAGGTCTACCGCCACCCCACCTTCTACGACATCCCCGACGACGTCCCGCACATCTAGGAGCAGGTCATGAGTGACGACCACGTCTACCTGTCCCTGGCCGAGGGACACGACGACAGCGACGCCCGCTGGGCCTTCGGCACCGGCTTCGAGGACCCGCTGCACGGCGTGAGCACCGCCGTCCCCGAGGGCGTCGACCGGGCCGAACTGGCCGCCACCTGCCTCGCGCTCGGTGACGACGCCCTCGTCACCGCCCAGCGGCTGGCCGAGTGGACCACCCGCGCCCCGGAGCTGGAGGAGGAGGTCGCCCTGGCCAACCTGGGCCTCGACCTGCTCGGCCAGGCCCGGCTGCTGTACGCCCGCTGCGGCCAGGTCGACGGCACCGGACGCGACGAGGACGCCTACGCCTACTTCCGCGACGCGGACGACTTCCGCAACGTCACCCTCGCCGAGCTGCCCAACGGGGACTTCGCGTTCTCCATGGCCCGGCTGCTGCTCCTCGCCAGCTGGCGGCTGGCCCACTTCGAGCGGCTGGCCGGCTCCGCCGACCCGGTGCTCGCCGCCGTCGCCGCCAAGGGCGTCAAGGAGCTGACCTACCACCGGCAGTACGCCGCCGAGTGGGTCGTCCGGCTCGGCGACGGCACCGAGGAGTCCCACCGGCGCATGCAGGCCGGCCTCGACGAGGTCGTCCCGCACCTGCGCGAGCTGACCGCGGCGCACGACGCCGGGGAGCCGGTCCTCGCCGTGCTGCGGCAGGTCGCCGACGCGGCCGGCCTCACCCTGCCCGGCCTGCCGGCCGAGCCGGCCGGTTCCGGCCGCGCGGGCGCCCACACCGCCCACCTCGCCCCGCTGCTCGCGGAACTCCAGAGCGTGGCCCGCGCCCACCCGGAGGCGACATGGTGACCACCCTCACCGAAGCCCGGCGCGCCCGGCACCTCGCCGAGCAGGTGCCCGACCCCGAACTGCCCATGCTCACCCTCGCCGACCTCGGCGTGCTCAGGGACGTGCGGGTGACCCCCGAGGGCACGGTCGTCGCCGACCTCACCCCCACCTACTCCGGCTGCCCGGCCATGTCCGAGATGCGGGCCGACGTGGCCGCCCGGCTCAGGGGCGCCGGCTACCAGCGCGTCGAGGTGCGCACGGTCCTCGACCCGCCCTGGACCACCGACTGGATCACCCCCGAGGGCCGCCGCAAGCTCGCCGAGCACGGCATCGCACCCCCGGGACCCGCGCCGCGCCCGGCCCCCGGCCCCGTGCCGCTGGTCCTGTCGGCGACCCGCCGCACCGTGCCCTGCCCGCGCTGCGGCGCCACGGACACGGAGGAGACCTCCCGCTTCGGCGCCACCTCCTGCAAGGCGCTGTGGCGCTGCCGCGCCTGCCGCGAACCGTTCGAGTACGTCAAGGAGATCTGATGGAGGACCTGTTGGCGCCCGCCGACGCGGCCCCCGCCCCGGTGCGCCGCACCCGCCGCCGCCCGGCCTTCCACACCCTGCGGGTGGCGGCCGTACAGCGGCTGTGCGAGGACGCGGTCGCGGTGAGCTTCGACGTACCCGCCGAACTGGCCGAGGAGTTCGCCTTCGAACCCGGCCAGTCGCTCACCCTGCGCCGCCGGGTGGACGGCCGCGACGAGCGCCGCTCCTACTCGATCTGCTCCCCGGCCGGCACCCGGCCCCGGATCGGCGTACGGGTGGTCCCCGGCGGCCTGTTCTCCTCCTGGCTGGTCGACGAGGTCGCCCCGGGCGACACCGTCGAGGTGATGGGCCCCGTCGGCGCCTTCACCCCCGACCTGACCGTGCCCGGCCACCACGTGCTGATCGCCGCCGGCTCGGGCATCACCCCGATGGTCTCCATCGCCGAGTCCGTCCTCGCCGCCGACCCGGCCTCCCGGGTCACCCTCTTCTACGGCAACCGCCGCACCGACTCGGTGATGTTCGCCGACGAACTCGCCGACCTCAAGGACCTGTACCCGGCCCGCTTCCAGCTCGCGCACGTCCTGTCCCGGGAACCGCGCGAGGCCGATCTGCTCAGCGGCCGCCTGGACGGCGAACGGCTGGCCGCGCTCGTCGACGGCCTGGTCGACGTCCCCACCGCCGACCACTGGTGGCTGTGCGGCCCGCACGGCATGGTCCTCGACGCCCAGCGGGTGCTGTCCGGGCTCGGCGTCCCCGCCGACCGGATCCACCAGGAACTCTTCTTCGCCGGCGAGGAACCCGTCGCCCCCGTCCGGCACGCCGAGCCCCGCGCGGACGGCCCGGTCAGCGAGGTCACCCTCGTCCTGGACGGCCGTTCCACCACCTCCCCGCTCTCCCGCGAGGCCACGATCCTGGACTCCGCCGCCCGGGTCCGCCCCGACCTGCCCTTCGCCTGCAAGGGCGGCGTCTGCGGCACCTGCCGCGCCCACATCACCGAGGGCAAGGCCGACATGCGCCGCAACTACGCCCTCGAACCCGCCGAGGTCGACGCGGGCTACGTGCTGACCTGCCAGTCCTACCCCGTCTCCGACACCCTCACCGTCGACTTCGACAGCTGACCGGGCCGGCGGACGGCACCCCCGGCCCATGACCCGGGCCGGGGGTGCCTTTGCGCAATCCTGACCGGCAGCTCCTCTGGCCGACTCACCGCCCGCCGGGTTCCATGGTCAAGGTGACGAGGATCCGACGTGAGGTACTGACCCTGCCCGCTGCCCGGTTGGGCCCCGACAACCCCCTGCCGCCGCTGAGCCCCCTCGACGAGGTCCACCGCATCGACGACCGGGAACGGGACGACATGCCCCGGGACATGGCCCGGCAGCTCGGCCTCGACCCCCTGCACAGCCTGCTGCCCGAACGCGTCCGCGACGGGTACGGCAGAACCCGCGAACCGATGTCCCTGGACGCGCTGGTGATCGAGAACGACCGGCTGCGCGCCACCGTCCTGCCCGGCCTGGGCGGCCGCGTCGCCTCCCTCGTCCACCTGCCCACCGGCCGCGAACTCCTCTACCGCAACCCGGTGTTCCAGCCCGCCGGCTTCGCCCTCAACGGCGCCTGGTACTCCGGCGGCATCGAGTGGAACATCGGTGCCACCGGCCACACCGCCCTCTCCTGCGCCCCCCTGCACGCCGCCTTGGTGCCCGCCCCCGACGGCGGGCAGATGCTGCGCCTGTGGGAGTGGGAGCGGCTGCGCGACCTGCCGTTCCAGGTCGACCTGTGGCTCCCGGACGGCTCCGACTTCCTCTTCGTCGGCGTCCGCGTCCGCAACCCGCACGAGCGCCCGGTCCCCACCTACTGGTGGTCCAACACCGCCGTCCCCGAGGACGTACGCGTCCTCGCCCCGGCCGAGGAGGCCTGGCACTTCGGCTACGAGCGCCGGCTGCGCCGGGTGCCCGTCCCCGCCCACGACGGCATCGACCGCACCTACCCGCTCGACAGCCCCCATCCCGCCGACTGGTTCTACGAGGTACCCGACGGCCGGCGCCGCTGGATCGCCGCGCCGGCCGCGGACGGCCGCGGCCTGGTGCAGACCTCCACCGACGTGCTGCGCGGCCGCAAGCTGTTCGTGTGGGGCCACGGACCGGGCGGCCGGCGCTGGCAGGACTGGCTCACCGAACCCGGCACCGGCGGCTACTGCGAGGTCCAGGCCGGACTCGCCCGCACCCAGCTCGAACACGTCCGCCTGGAACCGGAGAGCGAGGTGTCCTGGCTGGAGGCGTACGGCCCGCTCGACACACCCCGCGAGGGGGAGTGGAGCGAGGTCGTGCGGACGGCGGAGGAGCGGCTGGCCGCCGTGCTGCCGCGCCGGCGCGTGGAGGAGGCGTACGCGGCCTGGAAGCCGTACGCCGACACCGAACCCGGCGAGCGCCTGGCCACCGGCTCCGGCTGGGGCGCGCTGGAAGTGCTGCGCGCCGACTGGAAACTGCCCGGCACCCCGTTCCCCGAGTCCACGCTCGGCGAGGACCAGGCGCCCTGGGCCGAACTGCTGCGCACCGGCTGTCTGCCCGAACCGCGCCGGGTCCGCCCGCCGCACCCGACCCTGGTCGCCCCGCACTGGCGGGACATGCTGGAGACCGCCCCCGCCACCCCGCACACCGAGTACCACCTCGGCGTCGCCCAGTGGCACGCGGGCGACCGCGCCCAGGCCGTCCGCAGCTGGGAACGCGCCCTCCCGCTCGCCCCCTCGCAGTGGCCGCTGCTGCGCTGCCTCGGCGTCGCCGACCAGGAGTCGGGCCACCTGGAACGCGCCGCCGACCGGTACGCGGAAGCCTTCGAGGACCTGTGCCGCGAACGGCGGGACGACGGCGAGACCTGGACGGCCGCCGTGGCCGCGCTCGGCCGCGAGACCCTCCAGGCGCTGCTGCGCGCTCGCCGCACGGCGGACGCCCGCGCCGTGTGGGAGCGGCTGCTGCCCGCCGTCCGCCGGCGCGGCCGGTTCCGGCTGCTGGAGGCCGAACTGCTGCTCGCCGAGGGCCGCCGGGCCGAGGCCCTCGCCGTCCTCGGGCCGGACCTGGAGGTGGCGGACCTGCGCGAGGGGGAGGACGTGCTCGGCCGGCTGTGGGCCCGGCTCACCGACGAGCCGCTGCCCGCCCGGCACGACTTCCGGATGCGACCGGACACGCCCTGACCGGCGCGGCCGGTCAGCCGGACTGGTCGACGTACTCGAAGACCGAACCGTCCGGATGCATCGCGAGCAGGTTCCGGCCCGCCGGGGTCGGCACCGGCCCCGCGATGATCCGGGCGCCCAGAGCCGTCAGCAGCCGGTGCGCCTCGGCCACGTCCTTCACCGCGATCGTGGCCGCCACCTTGCGCAGCACCTCCAGCTCCGCCTCGGGCCCGCTCATCAGCAGGAAGGAGCCGATCGCGGCGACCTGGACGCCGCCGCGCTCGAAGCGCTGTGCCGTGCCGCCCGTAAGACGTTCGTAGAAGGGGATCGCGGTGTCGAGGTCATCGACGCAGATGCGCAGCGAGGCGCCCAGAATCTCCATGCGCACGAGCCTAGTTGGGGCGGGGCCCGGCCCGCACCGGACGGCCGCGCGGTGCCCGGTCGCGGCCCCCGCCGTTACCCGCCGTGCCCCGCGGGTACCCGCGCGGCATGGACCGTTCGGATCACCTGGAACATCTGGACAAGCACCTCGTCGAAGAACTGGCACAGGTGGCACGCGAGACGGTGCGCGACGAACTGCGCGAGCAGAGCCGCAAGCAGCGCCGCACGGCCGTGCTCTACGCCGCCTCGGGTGCCGTCGCCCTGTACGCGGGCGGTGCCCTCGCCCTCGCCCTGGGCCTGGGTCTCGCGGTGGGCCTGCCCGGCTGGGCGGCCGCCCTGATCACCGCGGCGATCCTCGGCGTGCTCGCCCAGCTGCTGCGCGGCGCCGCCCACCCGAAGCACCCGCACGGCGCGGGCCCGGGTGCCGGCGGCGCGGGGACCGTACCGGCCGGCGGACTCGGCACGCGGTACCCGCCCATGCCGTCCGAGGCCCCCTCGCCGCCCCGCCCCGGCGTCGACCCCGAGGGCCCGCACCACCGGGCCTGACACGCACCGGCAGCACCGAGGGGCGCGGGAGACATCCCGCGCCCCTCGGTCGCGTGCCGGCCGTCGTCTCAGCCGGTGAGCCGCGGCAGCACCTTCGTGCGGTAGAAGTCGAAGAAGCCGCGCTGGTCGGATCCGATCTGGTTGACGTACACCCGGTCGAACCCCGCGTCCGCGAACGCGCTCAGCGCGGCCACGTGCTCGTCCACGTCGTCGCCGCACACCGACTTCTCCCGGACCATGTCCTCGGTGACCAGGTCCGCGAGCTGCTCGAAGTGCCGCGGCGAGGGCAGCACCTGCCCCATCTCGCCGGGCAGCAGCTCGTTGGACCACAGCCGCCGCACCGTGCGCAGGCACTCCTCGCGGTCGGTGCCGTAGCAGACCTTCGTGCCCCCGCTCACCGGCTTGGCCCCGCCGCCGCCCTTGCGGAACCGGGTGACCATCTCCTCCTCCGGCGCCATCGTGATGTAGCCGTCGCCCACCCGGGCGGCCAGCGCCGTGGCCTTCGGGCCGAAACCGGAGATGTCGATCGGGACCGGCTCGTCGGGCACGGTGTACAGGCGGGCGTTCTCCACCGTGTAGTGCGTGCCGTGGTGGCTGACCTCCTCACCGGTGAACAGCCGCCGCATCACCTGGACGGCCTCCTCCAGCATCTCCAGGCGGACGGGCAGCGGGGGCCAGCGGTCGCCGAGGATGTGCTCGTTCAGCGCCTCGCCGGTGCCGACGCCGAGCCGGAAGCGCCCGCCGGTCATCACCGCGGTGGTCGCCGCGGCCTGCGCCAGCACCGCCGGATGGATGCGCACGGTCGGGCAGGTCACGGCCGTCTCGACGGGCAGTGACACGGCCTCCGAGAGCGCGCCGATCACCGACCAGACGAACGGGCTCTGGCCCTGCGCGTCGTTCCACGGGTGGTAGTGGTCGGAGATCCACAGCGCCTGGAAACCGGCCTGCTCGGCCATCCGGGCCTGCTCGACCAGCTCGGCGGGGCGGTGTTCCTCGCAGGACAGGAAGTAGCCGTACTCGGGCATGGGTGACACCTCCGGCGACCGGGCGGTCGGGTTCGGGGCTTGCGGGTGGGCTCCGCGGGGTCCGGCCCGGGCGGAGCGGCGCGGCCCCGGCCGGGTAACCGGGGCCGACCCGGCGAAACGCGGGGTCCCGGCGGGCGTCCGGGTGAGCCGCGCGGCGTTTGGGTGCCCCTGCCCCGGTTACGCGGAACACCTCGGAGGAGCCAGACCGCCGGAGGCGCACCGTGAGCCGTCCACGCGTCGTGATCGTCGGTGCCGGATTCGCCGGGTACCGGGCTGCCCGCACCCTGGCCCGGGTGACCCGGGGCCGCGCCCACATCACGCTGCTCAACCCGACCGACTACTTCCTCTACCTGCCGCTGCTGCCCCAGGTCGCCGCCGGGGCCCTGGAGGCCCGCCGGGTCACCGTGTCGCTGGCCGGCACCCTGCCCGGGGTGCGGCTGCTGCTCGGCGAGGCCGGCCGGGCCGACCTGGACGCGCGCACGGTCCACTACACCGACCCGGAGGGCGGCACCGGCTCCCTCGGCTACGACCGGCTGGTGCTGGCCGTCGGCAGCGTCAACAAGCTGCTGCCGATCCCGGGCGTCGCCGAGCACGCCCACGGCTTCCGCGGACTGCCCGAGGCCCTATACCTGCGCGACCACGTCATCCGCCAGGTGGAGCTGGCCGCCGCGACCGGCGACCCGGCGGTCCGCGCCGCGCGCCGCACCTTCGTCGTGGTCGGGGCGGGCTACACCGGCACCGAGGTGGCCGCGCAGATGCAGATGCTGACCGACGGCCTCGCCCGCCGCCACCTGCCCGGCGGCAGCCGGCCGCGCTGGATGCTGCTGGACGTCGCGCCCCGGGTGCTGCCCGAGATGGACGAGCGGCTGTCCCGCACCGCCGACCGGGTGCTGCGGGCGCGCGGCGTGGACGTGCGGATGGGCACCTCGGTGAAGGAGGCCACCCGTGACGGGGTGCTGCTCACCGACGGCGAGTTCGTGGCGTCGCGGACTCTGGTGTGGTGTGTCGGGGTCCGGCCCGATCCGCTGGTCGAGGCCGTCGGGCAGCCGCTGGAGCGGGGGCGGCTGATCGTCGACCCCTACCTCCAGGTGCCCGGCCGCCCCGAGGTGTTCGCCTGCGGCGACGCGGCGGCCGTACCGGACCTGGAGCACCCGGGCGCGTTCACCCCGATGACCGCCCAGCACGCCTGGCGGCAGGGCAGGGTGGCCGGCGAGAACGTGGCCGCGGCCCTCGGGCTCGGCCGGCGCCGGCGCGCCTACCGCCACCGCGACCTGGGGTTCGCCGTCGACCTCGGGGGCGTCCACGCGGCCGCCAACCCGCTGGGGGTGCCGCTGTCCGGCCTGCCGGCCGGCCTGGTCACCCGCGGCTACCACCTGGCCGCGCTGCCCGCAGGCCGCGTCCGCGTCGCCGCGGACTGGCTGCTGGACGCCGTGCTCCCGCGTCAGGGCGTCCAGCTCGGCCTCGTGCGGTCCTGGGCGGTCCCGCTGGACACGGCGTCCCCCGAACTGCCCCGGGTACCCGACGCCGGCGGCCCGGCCCCCGCCCCGGCGGACACGGCCCCCGGCGCCGCGCGGGCCACCGCTCCCGCACGGAGCGAACCGGACGGCGGGGCCGCCGGAAACCGGACGGGCGACGAGCCCGCGCAGAACCGGCCGTCGACCCCCGGCCCCGCCGGCCCCCGCCCGGCAGAGGCGGAAGCGCAAGCAGAGCCGGCCCCAGCCCCAGACTCACCTGCAGAAGCAGAAGGAGACGCATGAACACCGAAGAACTCGGCGCCCTCGGCCAGCAGTTGCGCGTGGACAGCGTGCGGGCCGCCGCCGCGGCGGGGTCCGGGCACCCGACCTCCTCGATGTCCGCCGCCGACCTGGTGGCCGTGCTGTTCGCCCACCACCTCCGCTACGACTTCGAGCGCCCCGAGCACCCGGCCAACGACCGCTTCGTCCTCTCCAAGGGACACGCCTCGCCGCTGCTCTACTCCGCCTACAAGGCGGCCGGCGCCGTCGAGGACGGCGAACTGCTGACCTTCCGCAAGCTCGGCAGCCGTCTGGAGGGCCACCCCACCCCGCGCAGGCTGCCCTGGGTGGAGACCGCCACCGGCTCGCTCGGCCAGGGCCTGCCGGTCGGCGTCGGCATCGCCCTCGCCGGCAAGCGACTGGACCGCGCCGACTACCGCGTCTGGGTGCTGTGCGGGGACAGCGAGCTGGCCGAGGGCTCGATCTGGGAGGCCGCCGAGCACGCCTCCTACGAGCACCTGGACAACCTGACCGCCATCGTCGACGTCAACCGGCTCGGCCAGCGCGGGCCCACCCGCCACGGCCACGACCTGGACGCCTACGCCCGCCGCTTCCAGGCGTTCGGCTGGCACACCATCCAGATCGACGGCCACGACGTCGACAAGATCGACCGCGCCTACGGCGAGGCGATCTCCACCACCGGCCAGCCCACGGTCATCCTCGCCCGCACCCTCAAGGGCAAGGGAGTCGCCGCGGTCGAGGACCGCGAGGGCCTGCACGGCAAGCCGCTGCCGGATGCCGACGAGGCCATCGCCGAGCTCGGCGGCCCCCGCGACCTGCGGGTCCGCGTCTCCGAACCGTCCGCGGCCGCGGTGCTGCGCTCCGCCACCACCGACGCGGTCCGGCTACCGCGCTACGACCTGGGCGACGAGGTCGCCACCCGGGACGCCTTCGGCGCGGCGCTCGCCGCGCTCGGCACCGCGCGCGGCGACGTCGTCGCCCTCGACGGCGAGGTCGGCGACTCCACCCGCACCGAGGAGTTCGGCAAGGAGCACCCCGACCGCTTCTTCGAGTGCTACATCGCCGAGCAGCAGCTCGTCGCCGCCGCCGTGGGCCTGGCGACCCGCGGCTGGGTGCCCTACGCCTCGACGTTCGCGGCCTTCCTCAGCCGCGCCCACGACTTCGTGCGCATGGCCTCGATCAGCGGCTCCGGGATCAACCTGGTCGGCTCGCACGCGGGCGTCGCGATCGGCCAGGACGGCCCCTCGCAGATGGGCCTGGAGGACCTGGCGATGTTCCGGTCCGTGTACGGCTCGACCGTGCTCTACCCGTGCGACGCCAACCAGACCGCCCGGCTGGTCGCGCAGATGGCCGGCCTCGACGGCATCCGCTACCTGCGCACCTCGCGCGGCAAGGACCCGGTGATCTACGGTCCGGACGAGGAGTTCCCGGTAGGCGGCAGCAAGGTGCTGCGTTCCGGGGAGCACGACCGGCTGACGGTCGTCGCGGCCGGCGTCACCGTGCACGAGGCGCTGGCCGCCGCCGACCGGCTCGCACAGGACGGCATCGCGGTCCGCGTGATCGACCTGTACTCCGTCAAGCCGGTCGACGCGGAGACCCTGAGCCGGGCCGCCGAGGAGACCGGCTGCCTCATGACGGTCGAGGACCACCACGAGCAGGGCGGCCTCGGCGACGCGGTCGCTGAGGCGTTCGGCGACGGCCGGCCCGTGCCCCGCCTGGTCCGGCTGGCGGTGCGCACCATGCCGGGCTCCGCCGCGCCCGACGAGCAGCTGCACGCGGCGGGCATCGACGCGGCCGGCATCGAGGCCGCGGCGAAGCTGCTGGTGGAGGAGGCGGTCGTGCGCTGACCGCAGACCTCACGACCTACGGATCTCCTCCCCCGCGGGCGTCCTGACCTGTGGCTTCGTGGACTGCTGTGCGCTCGGTGCGCTCTCGATGTTTGGCGCGCCGAGGAGCGGCCACCCGCAGGTAGAGGTGGCCATGTCGAACACAAAGAACACATCCCAGTCACAGAGTTCACAGAAATCCCAGGACTCGGAGGATTCCCGGCCCGAGAAGGAAGAGGATTCCCAGCCCAAGAAGGAAAGAGACGTGAACCGGCGGCCCACCCCCATGGAGGTCCTGCGCGAGGCGCGGGCCCAACTGGCCGAACTCACCGGCCTGGTGCCCGAGTCGGTGTCCTCCTTCGAGCAGACCGACGACGGGTGGTCGCTCGAGGTCGAGGTCCTCGAACTGGAACGGGTTCCGGACACGATGAGCCTGATGGCGAGCTACGAGGTCGAACTCGACGCGGAGGGGCAGCTCACCGGTTACCGGCGCGTCCGCCGCTACGAGCGCGGCCGGGCGGACGCGCGCAGGGGCGGCCGCTAGGCCGCACGGACGCGTCCCCTCGCAGGGATGCGCACGGACAGATCGCGTACACCGCGCAACAGAACACCACAAGGAGGAATGGCCGGCATGACCGTAGTACCGGCACAGCAGAGCGGCGGCGGAGGCGGCAGCAGTGGCCTCTACGACGTCCTAGAGCTGGTTCTCGACAGGGGGCTCGTCATCGATGCCTTCGTGCGTGTCTCCCTGGTAGGCATCGAGATCCTGAAGATCGACGTCCGTGTCGTCGTGGCCAGCGTGGACACCTATCTGCGCTTCGCCGAGGCGTGCAACCGGCTGGACCTGGAGTCCGGGCCGCGCAAGGACCCCGGCCTGCCCGACCTCGTCGGCGAGATCACCGAGTCCGGCGCCAAGGGCAAGTCCAAGGGGGCGCTGTCGGGCGCCGCGCAGACCGTGTCCGACGCCTTCGGCAAGGCACGTGACGAGGGCCAGTCGGAGGAGCGGCCGCGTCAGCGCAGGACCGCGTCGCGCCGTAAGGAGGAGCAGGAGTGAGCACGTACGTCTACGGGATCACCGCAGGGTCCCACCCCACGCTCCCGGAGGGCACGGCCGGTGTCGGCGAGCCAGCCCGCCCGGTGCGCGTCCTCACCGCGGGTGACCTGGCCGCCGTGGTCAGCGACGCGCCCGAGGACCTTCGCCCCAAGCGCAGGGATCTGCTCGCCCACCAGAACGTGCTGGCCGAGGCCGGCGCGGCGGGCTGTGTGCTGCCCATGCGCTTCGGCAGCGTCGCCACGGACGACGACGCCGTGCGCCAGGTGCTCAGCGAGCGCTCCGAGCACTACCAGGAGCGGCTGCGCGAACTCGACAACAAGGTCGAGTACAACGTCAAGGCCACGCATGTCGAGGAGGCCGTGCTGCACCTCGTGATGGCCGAGAACGCCGACCTGCGCGCCCTCGCCGAGGAGAACCGGCGGGCGGGCGGCGGCGGTTACGACGACAAGATCCGCCTCGGCGAGATGGTCGCGGCCGCGGTCAAGGCCAAGGAGGGCGAGGACGCCACCGAGGTCCAGGGCCTGCTGGCCCCGGGCGCCGCCGCCGTGAGCGTGGGCCCCGAGTCCAGCGGCTGGCTGCTGAACGTGTCGTTCCTGGTCGACCGGGACTCCGCGGACAACTTCCTGGCCTCCGTCGAGCAGGTCCGCGAGAGCCACCCGCACCTTGACCTGCGCGTGAACGGCCCGCTCCCGCCGTACAGCTTCGTCGAGCCCGGCCCGGCCGAGCCCGCGGGCAGCCAGGCCGGCGTGGACGCCGGGACGCAGTAGCGCACGGGCCCGAACGGAAGGAGGACGCCGTGGGACTGATCAGCGAAGTGCTGCTGCTGCCGTTCGCACCGGCGCGCGGCAGCGCGTGGGCGATCAGACAGGTGATCCAAGAGGCGGAACGGATCTACTACGACCCCGCCACCGTACGGGCCGAACTCGCCCGCCTCGAAGAGCGTCTGGAGGCGGGCGAGATCACTGAGGAGGAGTTCGACCAGGTCGAGGACGAGCTGCTCGACCGGCTGGAGACCGCCACGCGCTCCGGCGAAACCACAGGCGACGGGACGGCATCATGAACCGAACAGCACTCGGCCTCGCGATAGGGGCCGGATACATGCTGGGACGCACGAAGAAACTGAAGATGGCCCTCGCGGTCGGCTCCGTCGTGGCCGGGAAGAAGCTGAATCTCACCCCGCGGGCGATCGGCGAGCTGCTGCAGCAGCAGCTGCGCGACAACCCCCAGTTCAAGGAGATCGGGGACCAGCTCCGGCAGGACATGCGCGGTGTCGGCAAGGCCGCCACGGGCGCGATGGCGGAGCGGCAGATCAACGCGCTCGCCGACCGGCTGCACGGCCGGACCGCCGACGTGCGCGACCGGCTCTCCGGCCTCGCTTCCGGCGGCGGCTCCGACGACGAGGAGTCCCGGGAGGACACCGGGGACGACGAGCCGCGCGACGACGCCGACGACGCCGCCGAGGACGAGGACACCTCGGGCGGCGGGCGCGAGGACCGCGAGGACCGCGAGGACGACGAGGAGGACGACGACTCCGGGGCCCGGCGTCAGGAGCGGCCGCGCAAGAAGGCCGCCCAGAAGGCCCCGGCGAAGAAGTCGTCCGCCGCGTCCACCGCGAAGAAGGCCGCGGGGAAGGCACCGGCGAGGAAGACGGGAGCGGCCCGCAAGACGGCCGCGAAGAAGACGGCCCCGGCCGGCGGCGGCAACCGCGGCGGCGGGTCGCGGCAGGCGAAGGGCGGTGACGACCGATGACGTCGACGACGGGGCCGCTGGGCTCCGCGGCCGGCAAGGCCACGGGCGCCGCGAAGGACAACCCGGTGACCGACCTCGTGCACAGCGAGGCCGCCGACCGGCTGAAGGGTGAGGTGCAGGACTACCTGTCCGCTCAGGCCGAGCGGCTGCTGTCCGGCCTCGGCCGCAAGCTGGGCGAGACCACCCTCAAGCTCAACGACATAGCCGACGGCAAGAGCCCCGGCTTCGCCAAGCTCGCCCTCGACGGCGGGCGCAAGCTGGCCGAGGGCAAGGGCCCGCTGCGCACCGCGCTCGAACTCGGGGCCTCCCATGCCAAGGACAACGTGATGAACGCGGTCAAGAACATAGGCGGCGGCGGCAAGGGCAAGAGAAAGGGCGGCGGGGGCAACAAGCCCACCGTCATCCTGGAGTCCATCGACGTCGGCGTGCCGGTGCGCACCGCCTACGACCAGTGGACGCGGCTCCAGGACTTCTCGACCTTCGCCAAGGGCGTCAAGAGTGCCAGCCGGGCGAACGACACCGACTCCGACTGGCAGGCCAAGATCTTCTGGTCCAGCCGGAGCTGGAAGGCGCACACCACCGAGCAGGTGCCGGACTACCGCATCCAGTGGACCTCCGAGGGCGCCAAGGGCACCGTCAAGGGTGTCGTCACGTTCCACCCGCTGGGGGAGAACCTGACCCGGGTGCTGCTGGTCATGGAGTACTACCCGAGCGGCTTCTTCGAGAAGACGGGCAACATCTGGCGCGCCCAGGGCCGCAGGGCCCGGCTCGACCTGAAGCACTACGCCCGCCACATCAGCATGAAGGGCGAGGTGGACGACGGCTGGCGCGGCGAGATCCGCGACGGCGAGGTCGTCAAGAGCCACGAGGACGCGGTGGCCGAGGAGGAGGAGCAGGAGTCCCAGGAGTCCCAGGAGTCCGGCGACGAGGGGCCCGAGGAGCCGGAGGGCCAGGAGTCCGAGGAGGGCCAGGAGCCCGAGGAGGGCGAGGAGTCCGACGAGTCCGAGGAGTACGAGGACGAGGCGGAGGAGCCCTACGAGGAGGACGCCGAGGACGAGGACGCCGAGGACGCGGAGTACGAGGACGAGGCGGACGACGAGCCGTACGGCGAGGAGGCCCCGGAGGAGGAGCAGGAGTACGAGGACGAGGCCGGCGGGGACGGCGAAGCCGCCGAGGACGAGGAGTACGAGGACGAGGAGGAACCGGAGCCCGCCGGAGGCGGCAGGAGCCGTCGATGACGACCCCCAACCGCTTCCCTCCCGAGCGGTCCGCCCGCTTCCCGGAGCCCTACGGCTCCGGGAGCGGGGCGAACCTCGCCGACATCCTGGAGCGCGTGCTCGACAAGGGCGTCGTGATCGCGGGCGACATCCGGATCAACCTGCTCGACATCGAACTGCTCACCATCAAACTGCGGCTCATCGTCGCCTCGGTCGACAAGGCCAAGGAAATGGGCATTGACTGGTGGGAGACCGACCCCGCCCTCTCCTCGCGCGCCCGCAGGGACGAGCTGACCCGGGAGAACGCCGAGCTCAGGGAACGGCTGGCGCGCCTGGAGGAGCTGGAGACCGGGCACGTGCGCGAGGAGGCCCCATGACCGCGGGACTGCGGTACGTCTACGCCGTGTGCCGCCCCCTGGGCGCGCCCCTGCAGGCCGAACTGACCGGCATCGGGGGCGCGCCGCCGGCGCTGCTGCACCACCACGGGCTGGTCGCGGTGGTCAGCACCGTCCCGGAGCACGACTTCAGCGAGGAGTCGCTGCGGGCCCGCCTGGAGGACCTGGACTGGCTGTCCGCCACCGCCCGCGCCCACCAGGGCGTGATCGACGCGCTGACGACGGTCACCACCCCGGTGCCGCTGCGGCTGGCCACCGTCTTCCGGGACGACAGCGGGGTGCGCTCGATGATCGAGTCCCGGGAGGACGACTTCCGGCGCATCCTCGACCGGCTGGAGGGACGGGTCGAGTGGGGTGTCAAGGTGTACGTGGAGAGCGGGCCGCAGGAGGCGAAGGCCCCGGCGCCCGCCGCCGCGCGGCCCGCCAGCGGGCGGGACTACCTGCGCAGGCGGCGTGAGTCGGCGCACGCGCACGAGGAGAAGTGGCGTACCGCCGAGACCTTCGCCGAGACCCTGCACGAGCGGCTCACCCGGCGCGCGGAGGACGCCCGGCTGCACCCGCCGCAGAACTCCGCGCTGTCCGGCACGCCGGGCCAGAACGTGCTCAACGCCGCCTACCTGGTGAGCCGGGCCGACTCGGAGGAGTTCGTGGAACTGGTGGACCGCACCAAGGGCGAGGTGCCCGGCGTCCGCGTGGAGCTCACCGGGCCCTGGGCCGCCTACTCGTTCAGCGGGGAGGAACGGTGACCGTCATCGAGCGCCGTGAGATCGCCCTGGTGGACCTGCTCGACCGGCTGCTGGCCGGCGGTGTGGTGATCACCGGCGACATCACGCTGCGGATCGCGGACGTCGACCTCGTGCGCATCGACCTGAACGCGCTGATCAGCTCCGTCAACGAGTCGGTCCCCTCGCCCTTCGAGCTGCTTCCCGCGGCCCGGCCGGACCATGAGGAGCCCCGATGACGGCCCAGGGCGCGTCACACAAGCGGCTGGACCTGGAGCCCGACACGGTCGAGCGGGACCTGGTGAAACTGGTGCTGACCGTGGTGGAGCTGCTGCGCCAGCTGATGGAACGGCAGGCGGTGCGCCGCTTCGACACCGGCGACCTGACCGAGGAGCAGGAGGAGCGGATCGGGCTCACGCTGATGCTGCTCGAGGAGCGCATGGCGGAGTTGCGGGACCGCTACGGCCTGCGGCCCGAGGACCTGAACCTGGACCTCGGACCGCTCGGCCCGCTGCTGCCCCGGGAGTGAGGCGGGCGCCGCTGTCCCCGGAGTGGGGCGGGCGCCGCTGTCCCGGGAGTGGGGCGGGCGCCGTTTTTTCCCCCGTGGTGAGCCGGGCGCGGCGGTGCGGCCGCCCGGCGGACCGGGCGTGACGCGCCGGACGTGATGTCCGGCGCGTCACACGCGTTTGCGGCACAGGATCTCGCCGTGCAGCACCGTGAACCAGCCGTCCTCCCGCCGCCCCCACTCCCGCCACGCCCCGGACACGGCCTCCAGCAGCTCCGGTGTGGCGTGGCCGCCCTCGACGGCGCGCTCCGCGTAGGCCGAGGCCAGGGTGCGGTCCGCCCACAGCCCGCTCCACCAGGCCCGCTCCTCGTCGGTGGCGTACGTCCAGGTGCCGGAGCCGGCCGTGATGTCCGTCAGCCCGGCGGCCCGTGCCCAGGCCTTCAGCCGGCGCCCCGCGTCCGGCTCGCCGCCGTTGGCGCGCGCTACCCGCTCGTACAGGTCCAGCCAGTCGTCCAGGCCCGGCACCGCCGGGTACCAGGTCATCGCCGCGTAGTCGGCGTCGCGCACCGCGATGAAGCCACCCGGTTTCGTCACCCGGGCCATCTCGCGCAGGGCTTGCACCGGGTCGCCGACGTGCTGCAGCACCTGGTGGGCGTGGACGACGCAGAACGTGTCGTCGGGGTAGTCCAGGCGGTGCACGTCGGCGACCGCGAAGTCCATGTTGGCCAGGCCCCGCCCGGCGGCGGTCTCCCGCGCCCGGCGCAGGATGCCGGGCGCGTGGTCGACGCCGGTGACATGGCCGTCGGGCACCAGTTCCGCCAGGTCGGCGGTGATGGTCCCGGGGCCGCAGCCGATGTCCAGGATCCGCATGTGGGGCTTGAGCACGCCCAGCAGGTAGGCGGCGGAGTTGGCGGCGGTCCGCCAGGTGTGCGACCGCAGCACGGACTCGTGGTGTCCGTGCGTGTAGACGGCGGTCTCGTGCGGTTCGGTCCCCTGCGCCCTCGGCATGGCTGTGCCCCTTCGCCCCTCGTCGACGGTCCGCTGCCGGGGACCGGACGGCCCCCGGCGCGGTACGCCGACAGTACGCCGCCGTGCCGAATGATGAGACCCACGTATCATGATGTGGACGGGTCGGGGGGACGTCCGGGGCGTCAGCTCAGCGGCCGGTACACCGTCAGCGCCTCGGGCAGCTTCTCCACCAGCACGTCGCCCTCGACCTCGGTCACCTCGCCGTCGTACGCCAGCGGCGTGCCCGGGGCCAGGCCCGTCAGCCGCAGCCGGTTGAGCTGCACCGCCGCGTGCGCGGGCGACCGGGTGAGCGGTCCGGCCGCCGCCGCTGCCAGCAGCCGCAGCGCGGGCCTGCGGCTGCCGTGCACGACCCGCACGTCCAGGAGCCCGTCCGCCAGGTCGGTGCGGCGGCCGGGCGCGAGCCCCATCCGGTGGTACATGCCGTTGCCCACGAACAGCAGCCACAGCGGGCGCTGCCGCCCACCGAGCTCGACCTCCAGCGGGTGCCGGTCGGCGCGCAGCACCTTCATCGCCCCGAGCAGCCCGGCCGGCCAGCCGCCGATCCGCTTGGACCAGCGCTCCCGCACACGCACCAGCTCCGGGTAGACGCCCAGGCTGAACGTGTTGACGAAGATGCCCTCCTGCCGCCCCGCGGCGAACCGGCCCACGTCCACCCGGACCGCCTCGCCCGCGCGCACGGCGTCGGCGACCTTGCGCTCGTCCTCCAGGCGCAGGTCGTAGGCGAAGTGGTTGAGCGTGCCCCCGGGCAGCACCGCCAGCGGCAGGCCGTGCCGCATCGCCGTCGCGGCCGCCGCGTTCACCGTCCCGTCACCCCCGCAGACCCCGAGCGCCCGCGCCCGGGCCGCCGCCTTCTCCAGCTCGGCCGGCACGTCCTGCGGCTCGCACTCCACGATCTCCGCGCCGGGCAGCGCCGCCTGCAGCACGCGCACCCGGTCGGAGGAGCCCGAGGCCCGGTTCGCGACCACCACGAGACCCTCGCCCTCCGGCAGGGCCGGCGCCTCGGCCCGCGGCCGCGGCGGCGGGGTGATCTGGGCGCGGGTCGGCACCAGGCCCCGGACGGCGAACGCGGCGCCCGCGCCGAGCGCCGCCCCCGCCAGGACGTCGCTGGGGAAGTGCACGCCCGTGTACACCCGCGACGCGGCCACCGAGAACGCCACGGGCGCCACCACCGCACCCCAGCGCGGCGACTCCAGCGCCACCCCGGCCGCGAAGGCCGCCGCCGAGGCGGCGTGCCCCGACGGGAAGGACGTGGTGATCGGCTGCCGCTTGAGCTGCCGCACCGCCGGCACCGTGTCCAGCACCGGCCGGGCGCGGCGCACCGAGCGCTTGCCGAGCGTGTTGATGGTCACGGAGGCCAGGCTCAGCGAGGCGATCCCGCGGGTCGCGGCCCGCCGGGCCCGCGGCGTCCGGCTGGCCGCGATCGCGGCGGCCGTGGCGAACCACAGCACCCCGTGGTTCGCGCTCCGGCTCAGCCTCGGCAGCACCCGCTCGGCACCGGGCCAGTGCCATGCGGCGGCCGCCTCGAACAGCCGGGTGTCAGCGGCCAGCAGCGCCCGCAGGGCGCGCCGGCCACTCTTCGGGACGGCGGTCAGGTCGACGTCTGCGCTCATGGGGTGCGGTTACCCTGAAGCCGCCGTTTCTTGTTCCCGTGTACGCCGACCGCCTGACGGCCCGGCCGCCCGGCCCGCCCGGCCTGATCGCCGCGGAGGAGACCCCGATGCGCCTGCTCCTCGTCCGCCACGGCCAGACCCCCTCCAACCTGGACCGGCTGCTGGACACCGCCGCCCCGGGACCGGGCCTGACCCCGCTCGGCGCACAGCAGGCCGCCGCCCTGCCCGAGGCCCTCGCCGGCGAGGGCCTCGACGCCGTCTACGCCTCCGACCTGCTGCGGGCCCGGCTCACCGCCGCCCCGCTGGCCGCCGCCCGCGGCCTGGAGACGGCCGTACGCGCCGGCCTGCGCGAGGTGTCGGCGGGCGACCTGGAGATGCGGCCGGGCGGCTCCCCGGAGGGCGAGCGATACCTGCGCACCGTGTTCGCCTGGGCGGCCGGTGACCTCACGCTGCGGATGCCCGGCGGGGAGAGCGGGGCGGAGGCGCTGGCCCGCTACGACGAGGTCGTCGCCGAGGCCGCCGCGAGCGGCGCCGCCGCCGTCGCGATGGTCAGCCACGGCGCCGCCATCCGCATGTGGACCGCCGCCCGCGCCGCCAACGTCGACGTGGCCTTCGCCGCCGCCCGCCCGCTGGCCAACACCGGCGTGGTGATCCTGGACGGCTCGCCCGCCGACGGCTGGAAGGCGCTGTCGTGGGCCGGCGCCACCGTCGTACCGGCCGGGGAGGGCGGTCCGGCCGGGCAGCCCGTGGACCCGGCCGGATAAGCGTTTGCCCCAGGCCGGGGACGCCCCGCAGAATGCCCCCTCATGGGACATCTGGAAGCCGCGCACCTCGAATACCACCTCCCCGACGGCAGGACGCTGCTCGGTGATGTCTCCTTCCGGGTCGGCGAGGGCGCGGCCGTCGCGCTGGTCGGCCCCAACGGCGCGGGCAAGACCACCCTGCTCCGGCTGATGTCCGGCGAGCTGAAACCGCACGGCGGCCAGGTCACCGTCAGCGGCGGCCTCGGCGTGATGCGCCAGTTCGTCGGCTCCGTGCGGGACGAGACGACCGTCCGCGACCTGCTGGTCTCCGTCGCCCCGCCGCGCATCCGCGAGGCGGCCCTGGCCGTGGACCGGGCCGAGCACGGCATCATGACCGTCGACGACGAGACCGCCCAGCTCGCCTACGCCCAGGCCCTCGCCGACTGGGCCGAGGCCCGCGGCTACGAGGCCGAGACGCTGTGGGACATGTGCACCACCGCCGCCCTCGGCATGCCCTACGAACGCGCCCAGTGGCGGCAGGTGCGCACCCTCTCCGGCGGCGAGCAGAAACGCCTCGTGCTGGAGGCACTGCTGCGCGGCACCGACGAGGTGCTGCTCCTCGACGAGCCGGACAACTACCTCGACGTCCCCGGCAAGCGCTGGCTGGAGCAGCAGCTCAAGGAGACCCGCAAGACGGTCCTGTTCGTCTCCCACGACCGCGAACTCCTCGCCCGCGCCGCGGAGAAGATCGTCTCCGTGGAGCCGGGACCCGCCGGCGCCGACGCCTGGGTGCACGGCGGCGGCTTCGCCACCTACCACGACGCCCGCCGCGAGCGCTTCGCCCGCTTCGAGGAACTGCGCCGCCGCTGGGACGAGAAGCACGCCCAGCTGAAGAAACTCGTCCTCAACCTGCGCCAGGCGGCCGCCGTCAGCCACGAGATGGCCTCCCGCTACGCGGCCGCCCAGACCCGCCTGCGCAAGTTCGAGGAGGCCGGGCCGCCGCCCGAGCCGCCGCGCGAGCAGGACATCACCATGCGCCTGAAGGGCGGCCGCACCGGCGTACGCGCCGTCACCTGCGCACAGCTCGAACTGACGGGCCTGATGCGCCCCTTCGACCTGGAGGTGTTCTACGGCGAACGGGTCGCCGTGCTCGGCTCCAACGGGTCGGGCAAGTCGCACTTCCTGCGCCTGCTGGCCGGCGATGACGTCGCGCACACCGGCCAGTGGAAGCTCGGCGCCCGCGTCGTGCCCGGCCACTTCGCCCAGACCCACGCCCACCCCGAGCTGCGCGGCCGCACCCTGCTCGACATCCTGTGGAAGGACCACGCCCAGGACCGGGGCGCGGCCATGTCCCGGCTGCGCCGCTACGAGCTGACCGGCCAGGCGGAGCAGTCCTTCGAGCGGCTCTCCGGCGGCCAGCAGGCCCGCTTCCAGATCCTCATGCTGGAGCTCCAGGGAGTCACCGCCCTGCTCCTGGACGAGCCGACCGACAACCTCGACCTGGAATCCGCCGAGGCCCTCCAGGAGGGCCTGGAGGCCTTCGACGGCACGGTGCTCGCGGTCACCCACGACCGCTGGTTCGCCCGCTCCTTCGACCGCTTCCTGGTCTTCGGCAGCGACGGCCGGGTCCGCGAGACCGCGGAGCCCGTCTGGGACGAGCGCAGGGTGGAACGGGCCCGCTAGCCCCACCGGGCCCGGTGCCCGGGATGTTCGTACAGTGGGTTCAGGAACGCGCGCTCCACGGCTCGCGCCCGGCACGCGCTGCTCCCGGAGAACCCGCCGGGAGCACGGCATGCCGGGCGGGGTACCCGTACGGCAGGACACGACCACGACGAGCGGGGCACCACCATGACCGGAGTCGACCCCAGCCGGCTGGACGACCTGCAGCTCATGAAGGAGCTGGAGACGATCCACCGCACGCGCCACGACACCCTCCTCTACGGCTCGAACGACGCGCTGCGGGCGCACAACGAGCGCATGGCACAGCTCGAGGGCGAGTACCTGCGCCGCAACCCGCGCCGCCTGGTCAGCGCGGGCCGCACCCGCGAGGGCGCCCGCGAACGCGGCTGCGGCGAGGCGGCGACCCCGCACGCCGCCGGCACCTGAGGCGGCCCCCGGCCGCTCCGGCGACCGGTCCGGGGCGGCCGCACGCGTGAGGGCCGGCCCGCGGTGACGCGGACCGGCCCTCGTACGACCCGGCGCGGCGGCCGGGCGCGGTGCGGCGGAGGTCAGCCCACCTCACCCGCGAAGACGTGCACGAACGCGTCGCAGAACGCCTTCAGGTCGTCCGGCTTGCGGCTGGTCACCAGCTGGTTCGAGCCGTGGTCGCAGATCTTCACCTGCTCGTCCACCCAGGTACCGCCCGCGTTCTCGATGTCCGTCCGCAGACTCGGCCACGACGTCAGCACCCGGCCGCGTACGACACCGGCCTCCACCAGCGTCCACGGCGCGTGGCAGATGGCCGCCACCGGACGGCCCCCGTCGAAGAAGTCCTTCACGAACGCGACGGCCTTCTCGTCCATCCGCAGGAAGTCCGGATTGGCCACCCCGCCCGGCAGGACCAGGGCGCCGAACGACCCGGCCGACGCCTCGCCCACCACCTCGTCCACGGGGAAGGTGTCCCCCTTGTCCAGATGGTTGAACGCCTGGATCTCACCGGACTCCGTCGACACCAGCACCGGTTCGTGCCCCGCGTCGGACGCCGCCTTCCACGGCTCGGTCAGCTCGACCTGCTCGACGCCCTCGGGTGCCACCAGAAACGCGATACGCATGATCCTCACTTTCCTTTCCGGGCCGGCCCGGCCGCCTCCGCGGCCCGGGCCCGCCGCTTCCTCACGCCCGCCGCCCGCCGGCAGCGCAGCAGCTCCTCGCCGTACGGCACGAGCACACAGGCACCGATGGCGAGCCCGACCGCCGCCAGATAGCCCGGCGACAGCGGCCGCCGGCGCCGTACCAGGCGCCAGGCGTCCGGATCGCCGCGCCCGCCCCGCACCAGCGACCGGACGTGGTCGGGGTGCAGGCACATCAGCGACGCCAGCGCGCCGAACGGCAGCGACTCCAGGAAGCTGTGGACGTGCTGCTCCAGCGGCGAGACCTCACGGTCGCTGTCCACCGCCGTCCGCACGTCCCACAGCGCCGTCGCCTCGTGTACCCCCGCCGCCCCGAGCTGCACGGCCAGCAGCAGCGGATTGACCTCGTAGCGCAGGGTCAGCGCGATGGGCAGGCCGACCTCCGCCATCATCAGGGAATGGATCAAGGACTCCTTGGTGCCGGACGTGTCCTCGATCCGGGTGCGCCGGTGCAGCGCCCAGTCCGCCAGACCGGGCACGAACCAGCCGGGCAGCAGCCCGTACAGCAGGAACCGGGTGGTGGCCTCCCCGACGTCGACCGTCCTTGCGGTCGCCGCGATCTGAGCCGCCTGGCGCTCGGTCACTCGCCCACCAGCGCCTCCGCGAGCTGCTGCACGTTGGCGTACCGCTCCGCGCGCGGCAGCCGGGCCACCGCGTCGACCAGCGGGGTGGGCGCGTTGCCGCGCCGCAGCGCACGGGCCACCTCCCCGGCGTCCGCCGGGAAGGAGTGCCGGCTCAGGTGCCGGGCCAGCTCCAGCCGCACCCGCTCCAGCGACGCCGGCGATCCCAGACCGCCGACCGGGCCGCTCCAGACCTCGGGGTCGTCGTCGGCCGCCGGCTCCGGGTCGTGCCACTCCTCGGCCCGCGTCGGGTGCCCGGAGCTGAGCATGCCCTTCAGCTCGTGCTTCATCTCGTCGTCCCGGTGGACGTTCAGCCGGTCACTGCCTCGCTGCATCTCTCACTCCACATGTTCGGGGTCCGCCCGCGTACCCGGCACCGGGAGACCGACACCGGGTGCCGGGCCGGGAACCGGCCGTCTCGCTAGTGCTTGTCGTGGCTGCCCTGCAGAAAGTCCTGCACCTTCGCCTTCAGCCCCTGCTTCACCATCGAACCGCGATCCGCGTCGCCCTTGAGGATCGCCGCTGCCGTCGCCTCCAACTGCTCCCAGGTGGCGTGCGGCGGGATCGGCGGCACCGCCGGGTCGGTGAGGAACTCGATCACCGCCGGCCCGTCGGCCTCCAGGGCGGCCCGCCAGCCCGCCTCCACGTCCTCGGGCTTCTCCACCCGTACCCCGGTCAGGCCCAGCGAGCGGGCGAACGCCGCGTACTGCACGTCCGGGATCTGCTGGGACGGCAGGAAGGACGGCGAGCCCTCCATCGCGCGCATCTCCCAGGTGACCTGGTTCAGGTCGCGGTTGTTCCACACGCCCACCACCAGCCGCGGGTCCGACCAGCGGTCCCGGTACTTCGCCGCCGTGATCATCTCCGCTAGACCGTTCATCTGCATCGCGCCGTCGCCGACCAACGCCACCACCGGCCGGTCCGGGTGCGCGAACTTCGCGCCGATCGCGTACGGCACCCCCGGCCCCATCGTCGCCAGCGTCCCGGACAGCGACCCGCGCATGCCCGGCCGCATGGTGATGTGCCGCGCGTACCAGTTCGCCACCGAACCGGAGTCGGACGTCAGGATCACGTTGTCCGGCAGCAGCGGGTCCAGCGCCCGGGCCACGTACTCGGGGTTGATCGGATCCGCCGACAGGCCCGCCCGCCTCTCCATCGTCTCGTGCCAGCGCTTGACGTTGTCGCAGACGGTCTCGCGCCACTCGCGCCCGCCGCGGTCGGTCTGCAGCAGCGGGATCAGCCGCCGCAGGGTCGCCCGCGCGTCGCCGACCAGATTCACCTCGTACGGGAACCGCATGCCGATCATGTGCGGGTCGATGTCGATCTGCACCCCGCGCGCCTTGCCGAACTCCGGCATGAACTGCGTGTACGGGAACGACGAGCCGATCGTCAGCAGCGTGTCGCAGTCACGCATCATCTCGTACGACGGTCGGCTGCCCAGCAGGCCGATCGGCCCGGTGACGTAGGGCAGTTCGTCGCTGAGCACATCCTTGCCGAGCAGCGCCTTCGCGACACCCGCGCCCAGCAGCTCGGCGATCTCCTGCACCTCCGCCACCGCCCCCGCGGCCCCCTGGCCGATGAGGACGGCCGGCTTGTCCCCCTCGTTCAGCACCTCCGCCGCCCGGCGCAGCGCGTCGTCCGACGGGACGGCCGTGTAGTCGCTCATGCCCAGGCTGGAGGGCACCATCTTGAACGCGTGCGTGGGTGGCGAGTAGTCCAGTTCCTGCACGTCGGCGGGGATGATGACGGCGGTCGGGCAGCGCCGGGCGCAGGCCGTGCGGATCGCCCGGTCGAGCACGTTCGGCAGCTGCTCCGGGACGGTCACCGTCTCCACGAACTCCGAGGCCACGTCCTTGTAGAGCGTGTGCAGGTCGATCTCCTGCTGGTAGGACCCGCCCATCGCGGTCCGGTTCGTCTGGCCGACGATCGCCAGCACCGGCACATGGTCCAGCTTGGCGTCGTAGAGACCGTTCAGCAGATGGACCGCGCCGGGTCCCGAGGTCGCCACGCACACCCCGAGCCGGCCGCTGAACTTCGCGTACCCGACGGCCTCGAAGGCGGACATCTCCTCGTGCCGGGACTGGATGAAACGCGGCTTGTCGTCGGCTCGTCCCCAAGCGGCCAGCAGGCCGTTGATGCCGTCCCCGGGATAGCCGAAGACCTGCTCCACACCCCAGGCGCGCAGGCGTTCGAGGATGTGGTCGGAGACCTTGGTGCTCATGAAGGGGACCTCCCCGGTGCGGTGCGAAGCGGACGATCCGGTCGGCGGCTACCGAGTCACCGTCACGACGTGCGGAAAACCTGTCCGTACGGCCGGCGCGGTCCGAGCGCGGAAGACCGGCCGACATCGCTCCCGGTCCGGGGCATCACCCGATAGGCCGTTTCGCGTCCCGCGAATGGGGCCCGGCCGCGCGCGGCCGGGCGCCCGGCGGGCTGTGATGGCAGCGAGGGCACGACACCCCGTGCCCCGCGGCCGCCGGGCCGCGCCACCGTCGAGACCGTCCCGCCCGTCGCCCTGCCGAGGAGCCCGCCCCATGCGCCGCACCGCCCGCGCCCTGTCCGCCACCGTCCTGGCCGGCGCCGCGCTCGTCATAGCCGGGCCCGCGGCCTCCGCGCACCCACGGGCCGGGACGACCCCCGGCACCGGCGGGCCCGCCGCCCCGCTCGCCGCCTCCCCGCTCTGCGACCCGCTCACCGGCCCGGAACCCGACCCCCTCGACACGACCGGGACGACGGCCGCCGGCGGCGGCGAACCGTGCGGCGGCGACGAGGGCCAGCCGGGCGGCGGTACGGCCGGATCGGCCCTGGACCCGCGGACGACCCCGGGACTGGCCCCCGAGCGGGAGTCGGGGCAGGAAGCGGGGCAGGGACCGGAAGGGGGGCAGGAGAGCGGCCAGGTGGCGGGGGAGGGGGTGCCCTCCGGTTCGGGGTCGGGGGCGGGGGCGGGCCTCGGGCCGGACCTCGGGCCGGGTTCCGGCTTGGACCTCGGGCCGGGTTCCGGCTTGGACCTCGGGGCGGGTTCCGGTTCGGACCTCGGGGCGGACCTCGGGGCGGGCTCAGGAGCGGTGCGGGAGCCGCAGCCGGGGCAGAGCCAGAGCCAGAGCCAGAGCCAGGGGCAAGGGCAGGGCCAGGGCCAGGGACAGGCGCCGGGGCAGGGCCAGGTGCCGCGGCCGCCGGGGTCGGGGACGGGGGCCGAGACGGGCTCCGCCCGGCCGCAGCCCCAGAGCCAGAGCCAGAGCCAGGGCCAGGGCCAGGGGCAAGGGCAAGGGCAGGGGCAAAGCCAGGGCCATGAGCAGGGCCAAGGCCGAGGGCAGGCTCAGGGGCACGGCCAGGGTCAGGATCAGGGCCAGTGCCGGGGGCACGGGGAGTGCCACGAGGACGGCTGCCGTGAGTCCCACGACGGAGGGCACGACGACTGCTCCCCGGCGACGGTGCAGAGCGGGGTCCAGGCGGGTGAGGGCGGCACCTTCACCGACTCGGTGCCCGCCCTGGTCACCGGGAGTGTGCTGATCGCCGCCGCCTGCGCGGGCGCCGTCCACCGGCTCCTCGGCCGCCGGAGGTACGCGAACCACTGAACGGCACGCACGCCGCGCACCGCGCCGACCGTGCCGGCCGCGTGACGGCCGGCACGGACCGGAGCGCGGGCCATGGAGCACCGCCCGCCGGGTACACACCACCCGAGGGCACCAGCGGACACGACGGGCACGGCACGCACCGCGGAGACGGCGGCGCCGCGGGCAGCGCAGGCACGGCAGGCACCGGCCGCGCGGCCGGTACCACCGCTCGGGCGGACGAGGAGGGACACACGGCCCGCACGGCCCGCACGGCCCGCACGAGAACACCACACGGCACCACCACGGACTGCGCGGAGGCGGACATGCGGCGGACGGACCCCGGGGGCCAGGGCCCCGTCCGCTACGGGCCGCCCCCGCCCGGCGACGGCCTGCCGGTCCTGCCCGAACTCGCCGCCCACCTCGCCGCCGCGGCGGGCCGCGCCGAGGCCCAGCCCGTCGGCGGCGCCCCCGCCCTGCTGGAGGCGGCGTGCGGCTACTGGACCCGGCGCGGGCTGCCCTGCGTCCCCGACCGGGTGGCCGCCGGCCCCGGCGCGCCCGCGCTGCTGCTCGCCCTGACCGCCGCGCTCTCCGGCGAGGGCGGTGACGTGCTCGTGCCCCGGCCGTGCGCCGCCTGGTGGGCGCCGTACGCCCGCCTGCTCGGCCGGCCCGTCTACCACGTGCCGACCCCGGCCGAGAGCGGCGGCGTCCCCGACCTGTACGCCCTGCTGGAGACCGTCCGCCGGGTCCGTGACGAGGGCGGCGACCCCCGGCTGCTGGTGCTGTCCGTGGCCGACGACCCCACCGCGACCGTCGCCCCGCCCGAGCTGGTGCACGAGACCGTCGAGGCGGCCGCCGCCGAGGGACTGCACCTGGTCAGCGACGAGACCTGGCGCGACACCCTGCACGACCCGCACCAGAGCGTGCTGCTCAGCCCCGCCGAGATGCTGCCCGACCGGGTCACCGTCGTCAGCGACCTGGCCGGCGCCCTGCTGCCGGCCGGCTGGCCCGCCGCCGTGGCCCGCTTCCCGGCCGGCCCGGAGGGGGAGCGGCTGCACGCGCGCGTGCTCGACGTCCTCACCGCGCTCGACGCCCGGATCGCCGCGCCGGTCGCCGCCGCCGCCGGGTACGCGCTCGACGAACCCGGGCCCGTCACCGAACGCCGGGAGGCCGCCGTCCGCCTGCACGCGCGCGTGGCCGCCGCCGCGCACCGCGTGGTCGTCGCGGCCGGCGCGCTCGCGCGGCCGCCGCAGGCCGGGCGCCACCTGTACGTCGACCTCGGCCCGCTGCGGGAGGCGCTCGCCGGACAGGGCGTCGCCGACGCCCAGGAACTGGAGGAGTTCCTCTCCGCCCGGCTCGGCATGCCCGCACCCGGCGGCCACCGCTTCGGCGACGACCTCCAGGCGCTGCGCGTACGGCTCGCCACCGGGCACCTGCTGGGCGGCACCGACGAGGAACGCGCGGAATGCCTCGGCTCACCCGCGCCGCTGGAACTGCCACAGGTGCAACGCGCGTTGAACTCCTTGGGGTCGGCCTTCGGCGATCTCCGCGACGACGCTCGGCGACGGGAGCCTCCTCGATGACGCAGCAGACGCAGCAGACGCATGAGCCCGGGTCGGACACCGCGACCACCGCCACCGACGCGACCACCGCCACCGACGCGACCACCGCGACCGGCCCGCGCGCGTCCGGCGCCCACCCGGCGGACACCCCGGGGACACCGGATCCGCACCCCGCCGGCCACGCCGCCGCCGGCCCCCCGGCCCACGTCACCGCCTCGGCCCCCGTCACCCCCTCCGCCCGTGCCGCGCTCGCGCCCCCCTTCCCGCCGCTCGCCGAGCCCCGGCCGCTCGGTGAGCACCGCGTCTGGCCGCGCACCTTCCACGACCGGCTCACCGCGCCCCTGCCCGGCCTCAAGGCCCTCGCCCGCTTCGCCCGCGAGGGCGCCGTACGCCCCGGGCCCGAGGGCCTCGCCGACATCCCCGGGCTTCCCTACGCACCCGCCCGGCTGCCCCGCCCCGGCGCCGGCACACTCGCCGTGACCTGGGTCGGACACGCCAGCTGGATCGTCCAGGTGGGCGGGCTGACCGTGCTCACCGACCCCGTGTGGTCCCGCCGCATCCTCGGCACCCCGGCCCGCATCACCCCCGTGGGCGTGCCCTGGGAGGCGCTGCCGCCCGTCGACGCCGTCGTCATCAGCCACAACCACTACGACCACCTGGACGCACCCACCCTGCGCCGGCTCCCGCGCGCCACACCGGTGTTCGTACCGGCCGGCCTCGGCGGCTGGTTCCGGCGGCGCCGGTTCACCCGCGTCACCGAGCTGGACTGGTGGGAGGGGGCCGAACTGTCCGGCGTCCGCTTCGACTTCGTGCCCGCCCACCACTGGTCCAAGCGCACCCTCACCGACACCTGCCACAGCCTCTGGGGCGGCTGGGTGCTGACCGCCGCCGACGGACCGCGCCTGTACTTCGCCGGCGACACCGGCTACGGGCACTGGTTCACCCGCATCGGCCGCCGCTATCCGGGAATCGACCTGGCGCTCATGCCCATCGGCGCCTACGACCCCCGCTGGTGGCTCTGCGACGTCCACTGCGACCCGGAGGAGGCCGTCCGGGCCACCCAGGACGTGGGCGCGCGCCGGATGGCGCCCATGCACTGGGGCACCTTCGTGCTGTCGGCCGAACCGGTCCTGGAGCCGCTCACCCGCGTGAGATCGGCCTGGGAGAAGGCCGGACTGGCGCGCGAGAACCTCTGGGACCTCCCGATCGGCGCGTCCGCGCTGCTCGGCCCGGACACCGACGGCCCCGCCCGCCCCGTCACCGGCGCCGCTAACGCGCCCGACGCACCAGAGTCGGCACCGCGCTGATCCCCAGCGTCAGCGCGATCGCCGCCACCACACCCTCCCAGGGCTCCGGGAACAGCGAACCGCCCAGTATCCCGATCACCTGATACGTCAGCGCCCACGCCAGGCACGCGGGCAGATTGCCGCGCGAGAACCGGCGCAGCGGCCACTCGGCCAGCAGACACGCCAGCATCACCGGTATGCGTCCCGCCGGCACCAGCCGGGACAGCACCAGCACCGCGACCCCGTGCTCGGTCAGCTTCCCCTGCGCCTGCGCGAGCCGCTCCTCCGGCGCCCGCGAGCGGATCGCCTCCAGCCAGCGCGACCCGTTCCTCGACCGCAGCCCGCGCCGCCCCAGCCAGTACAGCGCCGCGTCCCCCAGGAACGCCGCCAGCGAGGCGGTCAGGAACAGCAGCGCCAGCGAGAAGGGCGCCGTCCGGTGGAACGCCACCACCGCGGCGGAGCTGACCAGCGCGCCCGTCGGCACCACCGGCACCAGCGCGCCGATCAGCACCAGCAGGAACAGCGACGGGTAGCCGAGCGCCTGCTGCGTGACCTCCGGTGGCACCGTGGACGTCGCGGCGCCGGCCAGCTCCGCCGCCGAGGACGGCCATCTCACCGCGCGACCTCCAGCCGCACGCTCTCCCCGTGCTCCAGCCGGTGCACGGCCACCTGCGGCGCGGCGGCGGCGGCCAGCCGCACGAACTCCTCGCCCGGCGTGTGGAACTCGTGCGGCCGCACCGCGTCCATGCCGATCGGCCAGAACGTCCCGTAGTGCACCGGCACCGCCATCCGCGGCTCCAGCAGCGCCAGCGCCCGGGCCGCCCGCCCGGCGTCCAGGTGCCCCTCGCCGAGCCAGGGGCCCCAGCCGCCCACCGGCAGCAGCGCCACGTCCACCGGCCCGACCTCGTCCGCCATGGTGTCGAACAGCCCGGTGTCCCCGGCGAAGTAGGTGCGCGCCTGGCCCTCGACCACGTACCCGAGGGCGGGGGAGCGGTGCGGGCCGACCGGCAGCCGGCGCCCGTCGTGCCGGGCGGGCACCACCCGCACCAAAAGGTCACCGACCCGGACCCGGTCGCCGGGCCCGACCTCGGTGACGTCGAGCTGCCGCAGCCGGCGCAGTCCGGGCACCGCCCGTGGTGCGCCCCGGGGCACGAGCAGGCGCGTGCCCGGGGCGAGCACGGCCAGCGAGGGCAGGTGCAGGTGGTCGGCGTGCAGATGGGAGACGAGGGCCAGGTCCGCGCGGTGGGCCTCGGGCGGCGGTACCGCCCCCCGGCGGCGCCGCAGATGCGCCAACCGGCGGCCGAACAGGGGATCGGTGAGCACTCGTATGTTCGAATCCCGGAGCGTGCACGTGGCGTGACCCCACCAGGTGATCTCCACCGGCACCTTCTTCGCCTCCTTCACGCGACTCCCCGAAGCCTACGTGCAGGAGTAGGGTCGGCGGCGAAACCCGGAGGTGAGGGGGACGCCATGGGACAACTGCGGGGCGCCTGCGGCGGGCTCGCGCCGGTGCGGGTCACCGCCATCGCGAGCCTGACGCCCCTGGAGGAGCTGGAGGCCGACCCCTTCCTCGTGGACTCCCGCAGCCAGCACGCCATGTGCGCCCGCTGGGCGGCCGAGCACGGCTACGTCGTCGCACGCGAACTCCTCGTCGGCGGCCTGCGGTTCGACCACTGCGCCCTGTGGGACGGGGTCCGGTCCGGCGTCGACGTGTTCGTCGCGCCCAGCAGACGCGTGCTGGAACGCGCCCTGTCCTCGGTGGAGGAGTTCACCGCCGAGTGCGCCCGGCGCGGGGTGCGCGTGGAGACCGTGGGGCGCGCCGAGCCGTCGTACGACGCACAGATGAAGGCGCACGTGCACCGCAGACTGTCGATGCCGACCGCGGGCTACGACGGCCGCTGACGCCCCGCCGGCCCCGGCCGCCCGCCGCGCCCCGCGCCGTCCTCCGCACCCTGCGCCGCGCCCCGCGCCGCCCTCCGCGCCCGGAGCCCCGCACCTTGCGATCCCGCTCTCCCGGACCGCCCCGCCGCCCCGCCCGCACCGTATGACAAGGTGGGGCAAGCCCCGGCCGGGCCGGGCGGGAGGGGGCGCCCCCGCCACACCGGCGGGGGAGGGCCGGGACGTGAGGTGTGCGGGCGTGCGGTGGCGGCGGATTGCCGGTCAGACAGGCCGGAGCGTCACGGTGTGGGCGGTCTCCACCCTCACCATGCTCCTCCTCGCGGGCCTGCTGCCCGACTTCAGGCTCCAGTCCCCGACCGGTGACAGCGCCACCCGGATCGCCGTCACGGCCGCCTGCGGCGCCGGCGCCTTCGGCCTCCTGTCGGCCGTCGTCTGGCCCCTCCTGGTACGGCTGCTGCTCCTCGTGCCGGCCCTGGTCCTCGGCCTGCTGGTGTTCTTCCTCAACGGCTCCCTGCTGCTGCTCGCCCTGCGCCTCAACCCCTCCGGGCGCGGCGACGTCGCCCCCGAGACCGCCGTCATCGTGGCCGCCGTCATGTCCGCCGTCGCCTCGGCCACCGGCGCCGCCCTGGCCGTACGCGACGACGACGCCTACCGCCGCCGCCTGCTGCGCCTGGCCGACCGCCGCCGCAGAGCCGGCCCGCCCTGCCCCGACACCCCCGGACTCGTCTGCATCCAGCTCGACGGCGTCGGCCACGACGTCCTCACCGACGCCGTCGCCCAGGGCCTGATGCCGACCGTCGCCCGCTGGCTGTCGACCGTCGACGGTATGCAGCCGACCCACCGCCTCACCCCCTGGCGCACCGACTGGTCCAGCCAGACCGGCGCCAGCCAGCTCGGCATCCTGCACGGCAGCACCTTCGACGTGCCCGCGTTCCGCTGGTACGAGAAGGACCGCGGCGAGGTGATGGTCTGCAACCGCCCCACGAGCGCCGCCGAACTCCAGCGCCGCGCCATATCGCATACAGCCGACGGTGGACTGCTCACCGTCGACGGCGCGAGCCGCGGCAACCTGTTCGGCGGCGGCGCCGCCGAACAGGCCCTCGTGCTCTCCATAGCCGCCCGCCGCCGCGGCCGGGAGAACCGTTCCCGCGCCGGCTACTTCGCCTACTTCGCCGACCCCGCCAACGCCGTCCGCACCGCCCTGTCCTTCCTCGCCGAGGTCGGCCGCGAGATCGGCCAGTCCACCCGCGCCCGGTTCCGCAGACAGCGGCCCCGCGTGGGCCGCGGCGGCCTCTACCCCCTGGTACGGGCCTTCGCCACCGTCGTCGAACGCGACGTCGTCGTCGCCGCCGTCATGGGCGACCTGCTCGCCGGCCGCACCGTCGTCTACGCCGACCTCGTCGCCTACGACGAGGTCGCCCACCACTCCGGACCGCACAGCCGCGACGCCGCCAAGGTCCTGCAACGCCTCGACCGCTCCCTCGCCCTCGTCGAGAAGGCCGCCGAACACGCCCGCCGCCCCTACCGGATCGTCGTCCTCTCCGACCACGGCCAGAGCCCCGGCGAGACCTTCCGCTCCCGCTACGGCCTCACCCTCACCGACCTCGTCCGGGCCGGCTGCGGACTGCCCGTGCCCCGCCGCGCCGAACGCACCCGCAGCGGCGCCGAGGCACGCGCCGCCGTCCGCGCCGCCCTGCGCCGGCCCGAGGAAGAGCGCCACGACGAACACCGGCCCGGCCGCGACTCCGAGCCCGTCGTGCTGGCCTCCGGCAACCTCGGCCTCGTCTCCTTCCCCGACGTGCCCCACCGCATGACCAAGGAGGAGATCGACGCCCGCCACCCCGCCCTGCTCCCCACCCTCGCCAACCACCCCGGCATCGGCTTTCTGCTGGTACGCAGCGAACGGCACGGCGGCGTGCTCCTCGGACCGTTCGGCACCGAGATCCCCCTCGCCGACCTGGACGAGGAACCCGGCCCGCTCGCCCGCTTCGGCCCCGGCGCCGCCGACGCCGTCCGCCGCACCCACACCTTCCCGCACACCGCCGACATCATGGTCAACTCCGCCCACGACCCCGCCGACGGCGAGGTCCTCGCCTTCGAGGAGCAGATCGGCTCCCACGGCGGCCTCGGCGGCGCCCAGTCCCGCCCCTTCCTGCTCTCCCCGCTCACCCTGACCGCACCCACCGCGGACGGAGCCGAACTCGTCGGCGCCGAGGACGTCCACCACGTCCTGCGCCGCTGGCTGCACGAGGCCCACGGACCCCAGGTGCCGCTCACCGAACCGGCCCGCGAGGAGCGCGCCGCCTGAAAACCGGCTGCGGCCACGGGGGACGCCCACCCACACTGTTCGACACGCACACGTTCGAACACCCCCAAGGAGCACCGGCCTTGCAGGCTGCCGTCACGGTCACCCCCGCCCGCCTCCCCGAGCTGCTGCTCGGCCTCGCCACCGTCCGGCCCGTCTTCCTCTGGGGCGCCCCCGGCATCGGGAAGTCCTCCCTGGTACGGGAGTTCGCCGCCTCCCTCGGCCTGGAGTGCGTCAGCCTGCTCGGCACCCAGCTCGCCCCCGAGGACCTCATCGGCGTGCCCCAGATCCGCGACGGCCGCTCGGTGTTCTGCCCGCCGGAGACCATCGCCCGCGACGAGCCGTACTGCCTGTTCCTGGACGAACTGAACGCCGCCACCCCCGACGTGCAGAAGGCCTTCTACTCGCTCATCCTCGACCGCCGCATCGGCTCCTACGAACTGCCCGAGGGCTCCCTCGTCATCGGCGCCGGCAACCGCGCCACCGACAACGCCCTCGCCCGGCCCATCGCCTCCGCCCTCGTCAACCGGCTCACCCACGTCCACCTGGAGGCATCCGCCACCGACTGGCTCACCTGGGCC
Organism: Streptomyces collinus Tu 365; assembly: GCF_000444875.1. Lineage (NCBI taxonomy): Bacteria > Bacillati > Actinomycetota > Actinomycetes > Kitasatosporales > Streptomycetaceae > Streptomyces > Streptomyces collinus. Next base: position 6,945,478 of record NC_021985.1, read on the forward strand.
GCCGGCGCCGGCATCCACCCCTGGATCCTGGACCACCTCACCGACCGGCCCGACCACCTGTGGTCCAAGCCGCCCAAGACCGAGGAACCGTTCTCCACCCCCCGCTCCTGGCACATGCTCTCCGACGCCCTGCACTCCTTCGGGCCCGCCCTCGACGAACCCACCCTCACCGTCCTCGCGCACGGCACCCTCACCCCCGCCCACGCCACCGCCTTCTGCGGCTACGTCAAGGTCGTCCGCAGCCGCTTCGGCATCGACGCCATCCTCAAGGGCGACGCCCGCTGGCCGCACCGCCCCGAGGACCGCGACCTGCTGTACTTCCTCGCCGAGTCCTTCCGCGGCCGCCTCGCCAAGGAGCTGCCCGCCGGCAAGGACCACCTCTCCGAGAACGGCCGGCAGACCGCCTACCGCGCCAAGTCGCTGCTGGTGCAGCTCGCCGAGATCTCCGTCGAGGTCGCCCAGGGCGTCATCGCCGCCGACGCCGACGGCAACCCCGTCCTGCCCGCCTGGTTCCTGATCGAGGCCGCCCGCGACATGCCCCGCCTCGTCGAGGCCCGCCGGTGAGCCGCGGCCCGAGGAACCGCAAGGACAAGCCCGACCCGGCCGCCGAGCGTTGCGCCGAGGGCGTCCGGCTGGTGCGGGCCAACCCGGCGCTCGCCTCCCTCGACGCCGAGCTGTGCCGCCGGGAGGACTGCGCGTTCGCGCCCCGCGACGGTCTGGTCCGCGTGACCTCCAACGGCACCCTCCACCTCCACCCCACCCGCCGCGCCGAGCCCGCCGCATGGGCCTGGGCCCTCGCCCACGCCCTGATCCACCTCGGCTTCGGGCACGTCCCCGCGGACCGGGGCGAACGCGCCCAGCCCGACCGCCACGCCCTCGCCGCCCGCTGCACGGTCGTCAACCGCTTCCTCGCGACCTTCCCCGTCGGCCGCGCCCCCGACCACCTGCCCGCCACCTACCCGAACGGCGACGAGGAACAACTCGCCGCCCGCTGGCGCCGCGACGGCATCCCCGCCGGCCACGAGCACGGCGGCACCGCCGGCCCCGAACCCGACCAGCTGCTGCTGCCCTGGAGCCGGTGGGGCGGGAAGCCCCCCGACTGGCAGCTCGCGTTCGCCCACGGCCTCACCCGCACCATGGCCACCGCCATGGACCTGGCCGGCGGCCGCCGCGACGCCATGACCGGCGCCCCCACCCGGCTGCGCCCCTGGGAACGCGCCCTGAGCTGGTTCGTCTCCTCCTACCCGCTGCTCGGCGGCATCGCGGCCGGCATCCGGCTCGTCGCCGACGCCGACCTCGCCCGCGCCCACGGCATCGCGATCGCCGCCGTCGACGCCGGCGCCGGCGAGATCTACGTCAACCCGCTGCGCACCCTCGACGACGAGGAATGGCGGTTCGTCCTCGCCCACGAGATGCTGCACGCCGCCCTGCGCCACGGCGACCGCTGCGGCACCCGCGACCCCTACCTGTTCAACGTCGCCTGCGACTACGTCGTCAACGGCTGGCTCGCCGAGATGGGCGTCGGCACCATGCCCGACGGCCTGCTGCACGACCCGCTCCTCGCCGGACTGTCCGCCGAGGAGGTCTACGACCGCATCGCCGGCGACCTGCGCCGCATCCGCCGCCTGTCCACCCTGCGCGGCAAGGGCACCGGCGACGTCCTCGGCGCCCCGCTCGGACCGCCCCGCGCCACCGTCGACCTCGACACGTTCTACCGCCGCGGACTCGCCCGGGGCCTCGACCTCCACCAGGAACAGGAACGCGGCCTCCTGCCCGGCGGCCTGGTCGAGGAGATCCGCGCCCTCAGCCACCCGCCGCTGCCCTGGGACGCACGACTCGCCCGCTGGTTCGACGAGCTCGTACCCGGCCCCCGCCCGGTACGGACCTACGCCCGCCCCTCCCGCCGCCAGGCCGCCAGCCCCGGCATCCCGCGGGCCGGCCGGTACGTACCGCCCGAGGAGATCGCCCGCTGCACCTTCGGCGTCGTCCTCGACACCTCCGCCTCCATGGACCGCACCCTGCTCGGCAAGGCCCTCGGCGCCATCGCCTCCTACGCCGCCGCCCGCGACGTACCCGCCGCCCGCGTCGTCTTCTGCGACGCCGCCCCGCACGACGCCGGCTACCTGCCGCCCGCCGAGATCGCCGGCCGGGTCCGCGTCCACGGGCGCGGCGGCACCGTCCTGCAGCCCGGCATCGACCTGCTGCGCCGCGCCGAAGACTTCCCGGCCACCGCACCCGTCCTCGTCATCACCGACGGTTGGTGCGACACCCTGCGGGTACGGGGCGAGCACGCCTATCTGATCCCCGAGGGCAACCGCCTGCCGTTCACCCCGCGTGGCCCGGTCTTCAAGGTGCGGTGAGCCCGGATGTGATCGGATGGCACCACGAACTCGCAAACGGGATCACACGCGAAAGGAACCACCGTGGCTACCACGCGCACCGCGCACACCGTCTGGGAAGGCAACCTGCTCGAGGGCAACGGCGTCGTCACCTTCGACTCCTCCGGCATCGGCCAGCAGCCGGTGTCGTGGCCCTCGCGCGCCGAGAAGGCGAACGGCAAGACCAGCCCCGAGGAGCTGATCGCCGCCGCCCACTCCAGCTGCTTCTCCATGGCCCTCTCGCACGGCCTGGCCGGCGCCGGCACCCCGCCCACCCGGCTGGAGACCAGGGCGGACGTCACCTTCCAGCCCGGCGAGGGCATCACCGGCATCCACCTCACCGTCACCGGCGAGGTGCCCGGCCTGGACGCCGAGGCCTTCCGCTCGGCCGCCGAGGACGCCAAGAAGAACTGCCCGGTCAGCCAGGCCCTGACCGGCACCACGATCACCCTGACGGCCGAGCTGGCCTGACGGCGCCACGCCCCGCGATGCCGCGTCCCACCGGGGCGCGGCATCGCCGTTCCCGGGCACCCGTCCATTGACAAGGACGGGCGCCCGTCCTGTGCTGGGAGTGCGGCAGGCGTCCTGACGGACGCGTCCTCACGGAACGCGCGGGCGGAAGGGGACGGACCATGGCACGTGCGGTCGGGATCGATCTGGGGACGACGAACTCGGTGGTGGCCGTCCTGGAGGGCGGCGAGCCCACCGTCGTCGCCAACGCGGAGGGCGCGCGCACCACCCCCTCCGTCGTGGCCTTCGCGAAGAACGGCGAGGTCCTGGTGGGCGAGGTCGCCAAACGGCAGGCCGTGACCAACGTCGAACGCACCGCCCGCTCGGTCAAACGCCACATGGGCGACGCCGACTGGCGCTTCCCCGAGCACGGCTCGGTCGACGGCACCCGGCTGCGCGCCCAGGAACTGTCGGCACGGGTGCTGCAGAAACTGAAGCGGGACGCCGAGTCCTACCTCGGCGAGGACGTCACCGACGCCGTGATCACCGTACCGGCGTACTTCGACGACGCGCAGCGCCAGGCCACCAAGGAGGCCGGCGAGGTCGCCGGCCTGAAGGTCCTGCGGATCATCAACGAGCCCACGGCCGCCGCCCTCGCCTACGGACTGGACCGCGGCGAGGAACAGACCGTCCTCGTCTTCGACCTCGGCGGCGGCACCTTCGACGTCTCCCTGCTGGAGATCGGCGACGGCGTCATCGAGGTCAAGGCCACCAACGGCGACACCCTCCTCGGCGGCGACGACTGGGACCAGCGCGTCGTCGAGCACCTCGTCACACGGTTCAAGGGCCAGTACGGCATCGACCTCGGCGCCGACAAGATGGCGGTGCAACGACTGCGCGAGGCCGCCGAGAAAGCCAAGATCGAACTGTCCTCGTCCACCGAGACCTCCATCAACCTGCCCTACATCACCGCCTCCGCCGAGGGCCCGCTGCACCTGGACGAACGGCTGACCCGCGCCCAGTTCCAGGAGCTGACCGCGGACCTGCTCGAGCGCTGCAAGAAGCCCTTCCACCAGGCCGTCGAGGACGCCGGCGTACAACTGTCCGCGATCGACCACGTCATCCTCGTCGGCGGCTCCACCCGCATGCCCGCCGTCACCGACCTGGTCAGGGAACTCACCGGCAAGGACCCGCACAAGGGCGTCAACCCCGACGAGGTCGTCGCCGTCGGCGCGGCCCTCCAGGCCGGCGTCATCCGCGGCGACGTCAAGGACGTCCTGCTCCTCGACGTCACCCCGCTGTCCCTGGGCATCGAGACCAAGGGCGGCATCATGACCCGGCTGATCGAACGCAACACCACGATCCCGACCCGCCGTTCGGAGATCTTCACCACCGCCACCGACAACCAGCCCTCGGTCGGCATCCAGGTCTACCAGGGCGAACGCGAGATCGCCGCCTACAACAAGAAGCTCGGCGTCTTCGACCTCACCGGCCTGCCGCCCGCCCCGCGCGGCGTGCCGCAGGTCGAAGTGGCCTTCGACATCGACGCCGACGGCATCATGCACGTCTCCGCCAAGGACCTCGCGACCGGCCGCGAGCAGAAGATGACCGTCACCGGCGGCTCCGCCCTCCCCAAGGACGACATCGACCGCATGATGCGCGAGGCCGAACAGTACGCCGAGGAGGACCGCGGGCGCCGCGAGGCGGCCGAGACCCGCAACCAGGCCGAACAACTCCTCTACCAGACCGAGCGGTTCCTCGCCGACAACCGCGAACGCGTCCCCGCCGACACCCGCACCGACGTCGAGGCCGCGATGACCGAACTGCGGACCCTGCTCGGCCGCGACACCGACACCGCCGCCCTGCGCACCGGCGTCGAGCACCTCGCCACCGTCAGCCAGCGGATGGGCCAGGCCATGTACGCCCAGGCCCAGAGCGCCGACTCCGGCCCCGAGCCCGGCTCCGCCGGCTCCGCGGGACCGGCCGGGGACCGGACCCCGCCGGACGAGGACGGCGTCGTCGACGCGGAGATCGTGGACGACGAACGGGACACCGGCACCGGCACCGGCGGCACCGGCGGCGACGGCGGCAGGGCCTAGCGCGGCCCGCCGCAACGGCGCCCGCCCCGCCTGCGGCGGACGGGCGCCACCCCGGACACGGCCGTCCCGGTCACGGCTTGCGCGCCACCCCCGCGTACACCGGCACCACACCCTCCGCCTGCGCCACCACGTCCTCCGGCTCCGGCCGCCACCCGTGCACCGGGATCACCCCCGGACCCAGCAGCTCCAGACCGTCGAAGAACCGCAGGAACTCCCGCAGCGTCCGCGGATGGAACGGCGTACCGCCCGCACGGAACAACTCGGCGGCCCGCGCCATGCTCTCGGGACTGAGATCGGGCGTGACCTGGGTCAGGATCAGGTGACTGCCCGGCGCGAGCCGGTCCACGTACCGCTTCACCAGCCCGTACACGTCGTCCGCCGCGTCGTCCAGGTAGTGCGTCAGCGCGATCAGCGACAACGCCACCGGCCGCTCGAGGTCCAGGCTCTCCCCGGCCCGCCGCAGGATCGTGTCCGGGTCACGGACGTCGGCGTGGATGTACTCCGTGCTGCCCTCCGCCGAGCCGTGCAGCAGCGCCTCCGCGTGCCGCAGCACGATCGGGTCGTTGTCCGCGTACACCACCCGGGCGTCCGCCGCCGCGGCCTGCGCCACCTGGTGCAGGTTGGGCTCGGTGGGGATGCCGGTGCCGATGTCCAGGAACTGGCGCACCCCGGCCGCGGCCGCCGCGCGCACGGCCCGGTGCATGAACCGGCGGTTGGCGCGCGCCCCGCGCACCACCGTGCCGTCCACGGCGAGGATCCTCCTGGCCAGCTCCTCGTCCACCGGATAGTTGTCCTTGCCGCCCAGCCACCAGTCGTACACCCGCGCGGGGTGCGGACGGCTGGTGTCGATCACGGTGGGGGGCGCACCGTCGGAACCGGTCATGCGGTGTCTGCTCCTAGCTGTTCAGTTCACAGAGGCCGGGATCGGGGTCGGCGCCGGGGCCGGGCCGGGATCGGGGCCGGGGACTTCGTGAGCGCGGCCGGGGACCTCAGAGGGTCTCCCGGTACTCGCGCAGGATCTTCCGCGTGCGCTGGGCGGAGGCGGCCCGGGCCGTCATGTGGTCCAGCACCTCCAGGTGCGCCGCGACCTCCTCGCGCGAGTCCAGGTACAGGGCGCCGGTCAGGTACTCGGTGAACACCATGTCCGGCAGCTCCGGCTCCCCGAACCGGAACAGGGTGAACGGCGCGTACGTCCCCGGGTGCGGGCCCGCCGCGAACTCGGCGAGCTGCAACGTCACCCGGTCCCGCTCGGCGTACTCCAGCAGCCGGTCCAGCTGGTCCCGCAGCACCTCGGGCCGCACGCTCACCGGACGCCTGAGCACCGTCTCGTCCATGATCACCCACAGGTGCGGCGGATCGTCCCGCTCCAGCAGCCGCTGCCGCTCCATGCGCAGCGACACATGCCGCTCGACGGTGTCCGGACCGGTCTGCCCTATCGTCCCGGCCTCCATCACCTCGCGCGCGTACGCCTCCGTCTGCAGCAGCCCGGGCACGAAGTGCGGCTCGTAGGAACGGATGATCCGGGCCGCGCCCTCCAGGCTCACGTACAGGCTGAACCAGTCCGGCAGCACATCGTGGAACCGCTGCCACCAGCCCGGCTCGTTCGCCTCCTCGGCCAGCCGCACGAACGCGGCCGCCTCCTCCTCGCCGACCCCGTACGTCGACAGCAGCACCTGCACGTACGGGATCTTCAGCGCGACCTCGGCCATCTCCATCCGCCGTACGGTCGCCGACGCCACCCTGAGCACCCGGGCCGCCTCGTCACGGCCGAGCCCCGCCGCCTCCCGCAGTTCCTGCAGCCTCTTGCCGAGCACCACCTGGCCCACGGTGGGCGCAGGCCGCCGTTCACTCACGCCACGCCCTCCCCTACGCGCCGAAGCATGCGGGCAGTCTGCCATGCGACCCGCCCCTCGTACACGTGGTCGAGGACAACCCGGATTCCGTAACAGAGCGTCAACCCGCCAACGTGTGCAGGTACTTGGCCGTCGCCGGATCGGCGGGCAGGAACGTCTCGATGGCCAGCTCCGCCACCGTCACGTCCATCGGCGTGTTGAACGTCGAGATGGACGACACGAACGACAGCACCCGGCCGGCGTGCTCGATCCGCAACGGCAGCGCGAAGTACGCCACCGGCCCGTCCGGTTCGTCCTCCGGCGCCTCCTCGGGCACCGGATACCCGGCCACCTCCTCGTACAGCGACCGCAGCGGGTCCGAGCGGTGCAACGCGATCTCCCGCTCCATCTGCGCCAGCAGATGCCCGCGCCACTCGCGCAGATTGCGGATCCGCGGCGCCAGCCCCCGCGGATGCAGCGTCAGCCGCATCGCGTTCGGCGCCGGCGCCAGCAACTCCTCGTCCACCCCCTCCAGCAGCATCGCGATGCCCCGGTTGGCCGCCACCACCGTGTACCCCGCGTCCACCACCAGCGCCGGATACGGCTCGTAGCCCTGGATCAGCCGCTCCACACCGTCCCGCAACGCCTGAAGCGCCGGGTCGTCCAGCGGCGTCTCCGGATAGCGCGGCGCGTAACCGGCCGCCACCAGCAGCGCGTTGCGCTCCCGCACCGGCACGTCCAGGTGCTCGGCCAGCCGCAGCACCATCTCCTCACTGGGCCGCGACCGGCCCGTCTCGACGAAACTGATGTGCCGGGCGGAGGAGTCGGCCCGCAACGCCAGCTCCAGCTGCGAGATCCTGCGCCGCTCCCGCCACGAACGCAGCAGCGGCCCCACCCCCTTGTCCGTGGGGGCGGCTGCGGAGACGGACGGGCCGGTCGCGACAATGGTCATACGCACGACCGTAGTCGAGGATCCCGCCCGGCGACCGCACCCGGGCACCGGGCGGGCACCCCAGCCGAGGAGCACCCGCATGAACCAGCCCTGGCGCCACTCCTGGCACGCCGCCGCCGTGTACCGCTCCCGGGTCCGCGGCTGCCTGCTCGGCGGAGCACTCGGCGACGCCCTCGGCTACCCGGTCGAATTCGCCTCCCTCGACCGCATCCGCGCCCAGTACGGTCCCCGCGGCGTCACCGGCCTCGTCCCGGGCGCGCACGGCGCGCTCGGCCTCGTCAGCGACGACACCCAGATGACCCTGTTCACCGCCGAAGCCCTCCTCCAGGCACACGCCCGCGAACGCGAGAAGGGCATCGGCGGCGCCTGGCCCCAGCTCCTGCGCCAGGCCTACGAACGCTGGCTCACCACCCAGACCGCCACCGCCCCACCGCCGGCCGCCCCCGCCCACGGAGGCGCCCCCGCCGGCCTCGCCGCCGAACCCTGGCTGTACGCCCGCCGCGCCCCCGGCAACGCCTGCCTGTCCGGCGTCGCCCAGATGTACGCACCCGACCCCGCCCTCCCGCTCGACGGCAGCCCCGGCGAGGTCAACCCCGACTCCAAGGGCTGCGGCACGGTGATGCGCTCGGCCCCCTTCGGCCTCGCCGCCCCCGCCGACACCGCCTTCGCCATGGCCGCCCGCGGCGCCCAGATCACCCACGGCCACCCCACCGGCTACTACGCGGCCGGCGCCCTCGCCGCCGTCGTCGCCCACCTCGTCGCCGGGGAGTCCCTGGAAGGCGCGGTGCTGCGCACCCTGCGGCTGCTGGAGCGCCACCCCGGCCACCAGGAGACCACCACCGCCCTGCGCGAGGCCCTCGACCTGGCGGCCGACGGCGCACCCACCGCCCGAAAGGTCGAGACGCTGGGGGAGGGCTGGGTCGCCGAACAGGCCCTCGCCGTCGCCGTCTACTGCGCGCTCGCCGAACCCCGCGTCACGGACGCCCTGCTGCTCTCCGTCAACCACTCGGGCGACAGCGACTCCACCGGCTCGATCTGCGGCAACCTCCTCGGCACCCTGCACGGCGACGTCGGCCTCCCGCACCCCTGGGTCCAACGGGTCGAGGGCCGCACCCGCATCGCCGCACTGGCCGACGACCTCGCGGCGGAGTGCGCACGCCGCTGAACGTGGCAGGCTGAACACGTACCCGTCCGCACCGAAGGGAGCGCGCCCATGGCCGTCGAACCGCTGTCCGCCAAGGAGATCGAGGACCGGCTCGCCGAGCTGCCCGGCTGGTCGCTCGACGGGGACCGGCTCACCCGCACCTACCGGCTCCCCTCGCACTTCGCCGCGACGGCGCTGGTCGTCCACGTCGCCCGCATCCAGGACGAACTGGACCACCACTCCGACCTCACCCTCGGCTACCACACGGTCTCCCTCAGCGTCCACACCCACAGCGCCGGCGGCACCGTCACCGAGAAGGACTTCGAGCTCGCCCGCAGGGTGGAGGACATCGCCCCGGGCCACGGACCACACTGAGGGGTGTGCTCGACTACGACGAGGAAGCCGCCGCCTACGACGCCACCCGCGGCGGCGAGCCCCGCGCCCGGGAGGCCGCGCACGCCGTACTCGGCCTGATACCCGACCGGCCGGGCCGGCTCCTCGACGTCGCCTGCGGCACCGGCATCGTCACCCGCCGCCTCGCCACCGCCCGGCCCGCGCTCCAGGTGACCGGCGCCGACCTCGCCCCCGGCATGATCCGCAGGGCGGCCGACCGCCTCCCCGGCGCCGTCCTGCTCGCCGACTGCCGCCGGCTGCCCTTCGCCGACGCCACCTTCGACGCCGTCACCAGCGTCTGGCTGCTGCACCTGCTGCCCGCCCCCGCCGACGTCCACGCCGTCGTCACCGAGTGCGCCCGGGTACTGCGCCCCGGCGGGGTCTACGTCACCACCGTCGACAAGGCCGCGGCGCACGACGTCGGCAGCGACATCGACGCCGTCCTCGCCGCCCGCCCCCGCCGCCCCGCCCAGGACGCCGCCGACGCCGTCACCGCCCACGCCGGCGAGGCGGGCCTCGCACCCGCCGGACGGTCCGCATTCCCCGGCCTCGGGCAGGGCCGCAGCCCCCGCACCACCATCGCCGACCTGCGCCGCGGCTGGTTCACCCGGCTGCCGCCCGGCGACCCGCGCGCCGAGTCCCTCGCCGCGGCCCTCGCCCGCCTCCCCGACCAGGACCGCCCCCGCCCCGACCCCCTCTTCCAGCTGCGCTCCTTCACCAAGCCCGGCCACTGACACCGAACCGGCCCCGCGGCACGGCGCGTTGACGAGGGCCGGCGAGGACCGGCCCGGCGCGCGCGAAGGCCGGGCGGCCCCCCTCCCCACGGAAGGGGGGCCGCCCGGCCCGGTGGGCCCCGTCGCCCTGTGACGGGGCCCGGTACACGGAGCGGCGGGGGCTATTCGAGGAGCTCCGCGTACGAGCCCATGGCCAGGGCGATGTCCGCCTCGGCCCAGAACCGGTGGTACGTGAACACGGGCGCGGCGCCCCCCTCGAGATACGCCTCGATCTTCGACCAGGCCGGGTCGTTCCTGTAGAAGGACCGGATCGAGGAGAACGTCGAGGACGCGCCGGCCGTGTCCCCGTTCGGCATCTTCCCGCTCCAGCCGCTCGGCACGTACACGCTGTCGCCGAACCTGCCGTAGTCGCTGCGGGTCTCGGGCACGGCGATGCCGAGGCTGTCCGTGTAGTTGCCCCACATGCCGTCCAGCAGCGCCTTCGCCGTGGACTTCGCCGCCGCGTCACCGGACCGGGCGGCGTAGTACGTCAGCGTCTTGGCGTACGCGGCCGCCACCCCGACGTCGTCGGTGTAGTCGGCGACGGTCACGTGCAGTCCGCTGTTGCCGCCGGGACTCGCGGCGTTCCAGGTGTCCGGCCGGCCCGACCACTGCAGGGTGGAGGGGATCCGGTAGGTGCCGTCCGGGTTGACCGTGGTCTTGGACAGCGCCCACTTCACCCACTTGTCCAGGACCGTCCTGGCGGCGGCGCTCCCGGTCTGCTGGTAGTACTCGGCGACCCGCTCCATCGACCAGGCCTGGAAGCCGAACCACTGGTTGGACGGCGGGTCGTGGTAGACCGGCTCCCAGTCGTAGTACATGCCGTAGAAGGTCGGCGTACCGGCCGGCGGGGACGCGTACCTGCCCTGCCAGCTGTTGGTCGCACCGCCCGCGATCGCGCCCTCGGACGACTGCAGCCACTGGTAGAACTCCAGCTGCCGCTGAAGCGACTTGCCCCAGTCGCTCGCGCCGGAGGCCGACTTGGGCTTCAGGTCGGCGTTGGAACTGAGGGCGTAGGCGGCCAGGGGGTTCTGGTAGCCGCCGTGGACGTGGCTGGAACCGATCCGCCAGGCCCAGCCCGCGCTGGTGTCGCTGGCGCCGCCCCAGGCGTAGTACCAGGACAGCAGATAGTGCGAGGCGTCCTTGCCGGTACCGGCGGCGCAGGACGACGGTCCGACGCAGTTGCCGATCTTCTTGAAGTACTTGTCGTACATCGCGTACCGCAGGTAGTCGCCCATCTTGGCCGCCTTGGCGACCGTCGCGGACACCTCGCCGCTCCTGCCCTGCGCCTTCGCCCACACGTCCGCCCAGTAGGCGGCCTGCACCGCGCGCGCGTCCGCGTCCGGGGCGTCCGTGTACTTCCACTGCCTGGCGTAGGAGGAGTCGCCGGTGAACAGGTCCAGATAGCCGTTGGCGCCGCCGTACTTGAAGGCGTCGCAGGTCGGCTGCGGGACGGTCTCCCAGACCGACTCCTGCGGGCCGCGCTGGAAGGTGTTGATGTACGAGGGTCCGGTCGCCGTGGGGCCCGCCTCGCACGTGCCCGGCTCGTCGCCGTAGCCGTAGACGTTGTCGACGTCCTGGATCCAGTGCATCCCGTAGACGTCGTCCGTGCCGTACGCGGTCTTCAGCTCACCGGCGATCGGATCCGGACCCACCGACACCGACGTGTCCAGCTTCGCCGGGTACTCGTTCGGCGTGTCCAGCTCCGGCGCGTACGTCGCCGGCTTCGAGGCGTTGTAGAAGGAACTGGTCGGCTGGTCGGCGTGGGCGGGGATCATGTACTTCTCCATGAGGTCCCACGCGCCGTTGAACTTCGACCAGTCCCCGGTGACCTTGCCGTACATCGCCTGCAGCCACAGCAGATAGCTGTACGCCTCCGAGGTGGTCTCGTGACCGTGGTCGGGGGCCTCGACGATCAGCGTCTCCACCGAGTGGTACGGGATGCCCTCGGGGGAGAAGTAGCCGTTGGCCGGGTTGGTGATCTTCCCGTACAGGTCGAGGAACCGGGCGTCGTACGCCTTCGACGCGGCCAGCTCCGTGACCGTGACCGTCGCCTTGGTGTACCTGGTCGCCGAGGCCGTGAAGGTGGCGCTCCCGGTGCCCGTGGAGTCCGCCGTCACGCTCACCGACTGCGCCGTGTCCCACGTGGACGGCGTGAACGTCAGCGACGAGCCGGCGGTGACCGACAGACCCGTGTTGCCGTCCGTCCTGGCCACGCCCACCGTCACGTTCGCGCTCGGCTTCGTCGACAGCTTCACCGAGAACGTGCCCGACCTGCCCTGCTGCACGCCCAGTTGGGACGGGGACGCGACGACCGCGGGGCCCGGGGCGACCGTGATGCCGACCGGCGCCGACTCCGCCGAGGCGCCGAGACTGTCGTACGCCTTCGCCACCAGAGAATGACTGCCCACGGTCAAACTTGGGACGGAGAGCGCGTACGGGGCGCTCGTGTCGGTGCCCAGCAGTGTGGTGTCGTCGTAGAACTCCACCTTGCTCACCGTCGCGTCGTCGGCCGCCGCCGCGGTCGCGGTCAGCGCCACCGCGTCCCCCCGCGTGTACACCGCGCCCGCCGCGGGGCTGGTCAGCACGGCCACCGGCGGCCGGTGCGCGCCGGCACAGGTGGTGCCGTTGACCGCGAAGGACGCGGGAGCGGTGTTGGTGCCGCTGTAGCCGAACTGCGCACCGGCGGAGACCGCGGCACCGGCGGCGATCGTGCCGTTGTACGAGGCGTTCTTGACGGTGACCGTCTGCCCGGTCTGGGACCAGGTGCCGTTCCAGCCGTTGGACAGCTTCTGGTTGCCCGTGTAGCCGTACGTCAGCGTCCAGCCGTCGATCGCGGCCGTACCACGGTTGGTGATCGTGAGGTCGGCCGTGAAACCGGAACCCCAGTCGTTCGTCCTGTAGTCCACGCTGCACCGCACACCCGCCGCGTGCGCCGCGGTCGTACCGGTGGCGAGCATCGTCAGGGGCAGGGCCAGCGCCGCCAGCGCGGCGGTCCACCAGCGTCGTGCGGCTCTGCGTCTGCGTCCGGGATCCATGTGCTGGTTCCTCCTTGCGGCTTGCGGCACGGGGAGAGATCAAGGCTTGAACCAGTGGGAGCGCTCCCATAGTGGGGACGACGCCATGAACGGTCAAGGTGCTTGAAGAGTCGAAAAGATTTGACAGGCCGTCCCGCGGAAAAGTCGGACGGCGCCTCTGGGCAACCGGGCCGCCAGCCGCTACCTTCCAACGCACCAGTGGGAGCGGTTCCATTCAGTCGACGCGTCCGTCACGGCGCGCCAAGCTGCAAGGAGTCGCTCATGCGACACCCCCCGCGTTCAGTACTTTTAGCCATCGCCGGCGCCCTCGCCCTCGTCTCGGGTGCGGTCGTCCCGGCGGTCACGGCCCAGGGAGCCACCCCCGCCTGCACGGTGGAGTACGCCGTCACCGCTCAGTGGGACAACGGCTTCCAGGGCACCGTCAAGATCACCAACAACGAGGCCGCCGTCAACGGCTGGAAACTCACCTTCGACTTCGCCGCAGGCCAGAAGGTCACCCAGGGCTGGAACGCCAAGTGGTCCCAGTCCGCCACCACCGTGACCGCCGCCAACGAGAGCTGGAACGGCACCCTCGGCACCGGCGCCGGCACCACCGCCGGCTTCCTCGCCTCCTGGTCCGGCACCAACGCCGTACCCACCGCTTTCCGGCTCAACGGCACCCCCTGCAACACCGACCCCGACCCCACCACACCCCCACCCACCGACCCCCCACCCGCCGACGGGACCGCCCCCGCCCTGCACGTCTCCGGCACCAGGCTGGTCGACGCGGCCGGCAGGACCCGACGGCTGCTCGGCGTCAACCGCTCCGGCGGCGAGTTCATGTGCGTCCAGGGCCGCGGCATCTGGGACGGCCCCGTCGACGACGCGGCGATCAAGGCGATCGCCGACTGGAAGGCCGACGCCGTCCGCATCCCCCTCAACGAGGAATGCTGGCTCGGCCTGTCCGACATCAAGCCCGAGTACGGCGGCGCCCACTACATCAACGCCGTCAAGGACCTGGTGGCCCGCGTCGAGGCCCACGGCCTGACCCCGGTCCTCGACCTGCACTGGACCTACGGCCAGTACACCGGCAACTCGGCCGGCTGCTCCGACGTCCACGCCGGCTGCCAGAAGCCCATGCCCGACCTCCGGTACGCCCCGTCCTTCTGGTCCTCGGTCGCCGGCACCTTCAAGGATGACAAGGCCGCCGTCTTCGACCTGTTCAACGAGCCGTACCCGGACCGCGCGACACCCAGCACGACCGACGCCTGGACGTGCTGGCGGGACGGCGGCACCTGCCCCGGCATCCCGTACGAGGTCGCCGGTATGCAGGATCTCGTCGACAGTATCCGCGCCGCCGGCGCCCAGAACGTCATCCTGGCCGGCGGCCTCGCGTACTCGAACGACCTGAGCCAGTGGCTCACCTACCGGCCCACCGACCCCGCGGGCAATCTCGCCGCCGCCTACCACGTCTACAACTTCAACACCTGCGCCGACGAGAGCTGCTGGAACTCCACCCTCGCCCCGGTCGCCGCCCAGGTACCGCTGGTGGCCGGCGAGGTCGGCGAGAACACCTGCGCGCACGGCTTCGTCGACCAGGTCATGAAGTGGTTCGACGACCACGCCCTGTCCTACCTCGGCTGGACCTGGAACACCTGGGACTGCTCCTCCGGACCGTCCCTCATCACCAGCTACGACGGCACACCCACCACCTACGGCACCGGCCTGCGCGACCACCTGCGCGCCCTCAACCCGTAGACCCGACGGACGACAGAAGGAACCCGCACTCATGAGTCGTACCAGAACATCACTGCTCGCCGCCCTGACACTGGTCGCCGGGGCCTTGGGGACGGCGCTCACCGCCGCACCGGCCGGCGCCGCGGCCGCCTCCGTCCCCTGCACCGTCGACTACAAGGTGCGGAACCAGTGGGACACCGGCTTCACCGCCGCCGTGACCCTCACCAACAACGCGGCCGCCAGAACGAGTTGGGCGGTGAAGTGGGCGTACGCCGGCAACCAGAAGGTCACCAGCGGCTGGAACGCCAGGATCAGCCAGAGCGGCGCCGCCGTCACCGCCACCAACGAGAGCTACAACGGCACCCTCGCCACCGGCGGTTCGGTCAGCTTCGGCTTCAACGGCTCCTACAGCGGCACCAACACCGCACCCACCACCTTCACCCTCGACGGCATCACCTGCAACGTCGACGACGGCGGCAGCGGCGGCGGGGGAGGAGGCGGCGGCAACGGCGGCGGAGGCGGCACCGGCACCCGCGTCGACAACCCGTACGCCGGCGCCAAGGTGTACGTGAACCCCGAATGGTCGGCCAAGGCCGCCGCCGAACCGGGCGGCAGCCGCGTCTCCAACCAGCCCACCGGCGTCTGGCTCGACCGCATCGCCGCGATCAACGGCGTGAACGGCGGCATGGGACTGCGCGCCCACCTCGACGCGGCCCTCGCCCAGAAAGGCAGCGGCGACGAGGTCGTCCAGCTCGTCGTCTACGACCTGCCGGGCCGCGACTGCGCCGCGCTCGCCTCCAACGGCGAACTCGGCCCGACCGACATCGACAAGTACAAGACCCAGTTCATCGACCCGATCGCGGCCATCCTCGCCGACCCCAAGTACGCCTCCCTGAGGATCGTCACCACCATCGAGATCGACTCACTGCCCAACCTCCTCACCAACACCGGCAGCCGCGCCACCGCCACCGCCAACTGCGACACCATGCTCGCCAACGGCAACTACGTGAAGGGCGTCGGCTACGCCCTCGCCAAGCTCGGCGCCATCCCCAACGTCTACAACTACCTCGACGCCGGCCACCACGGCTGGCTCGGCTGGGACGACAACTTCGGACCCGCCGCGACCCTGTTCAAGCAGGCCGCCACCAGCGAGGGGGCGACCGTCGACGACGTACAGGGCTTCATCACCAACACCGCCAACTACAGCGCCCTGAAGGAGAACAACTTCACGGTCGACGACACCGTCAACGGCACCACGGTCCGCCAGTCGAAGTGGGTCGACTGGAACCGCTACGTCGACGAGCAGTCCTTCGCCCAGGCCTTCCGCAACCAGCTCGTCTCGGCCGGCTTCAACTCCACCATAGGCATGCTGATCGACACCTCCCGCAACGGCTGGGGCGGCAGCGCACGCCCGGCCGGCCCCGGACCCAAAACCAGCGTGGACACCTACGTCGACGGCGGCCGGTACGACCGTCGCATCCACATCGGCAACTGGTGCAACCAGTCCGGCGCCGGCCTCGGCGAACGCCCCCAGGCCAGCCCGGCCGCCGGCATCGACGCCTACGTCTGGATGAAGCCCCCGGGCGAGTCCGACGGCTCCAGCACCGCCATCGCCAACAACGAGGGCAAGGGCTTCGACCGCATGTGCGACCCCACGTACACCGGCAACGCCCGCAACGGCAACAACCTCTCCGGCGCCCTGCCCGACGCCCCGCTGTCCGGGCACTGGTTCTCCGCCCAGTTCCAGCAGCTGATGCAGAACGCCTACCCGCCCCTCACCTGACCGGGACCCGATGAGGTCCGCCGGGACCGGCCCCCACCCGGGCCGGCCCCGGCGGACCACCGCCCGCACCCCTCGCCCCGCCGCATCCCGCCCTTGCGGAAACCGCAACACCACTGGGCCGCCCCCGGTGCGCCGCCGCACGCTGACCGCACACCGACGAGAGGCTGACCCCCATGGCGCACGACCACGAGCCCCACCGGCACACCCACACCCACACGCACGGCGGCGACACCGACGTCGACTGGAGCGAGATGGGCCCCCATCTGGAGGCCCAGGCGGAACTGTTCGCCCCCGTCCACGAGCGGATCACGGCCTGGCTCGCCGAGGAGGTGACCGGGCCGGAACTGATCGTCGACGCGGGCAGCGGGCCCGGCGTCGTCTCCTGCCTGTTCGCCGAGAGGTTCCCCGGCGCGCGGATCGTGGCCGTCGACAACGCCGGACCGCTGCTGGAACGGGCCCGCGCCCGCGCCGCACGGCAGGGCTTCGCCGACCGCCTCGCCACCCTCACCGGCGAACTGCCCCAGGCGCTGGACGAACTGGACCACCCCGCCGACCTGCTCTGGGCCAGCCGCAGCCTCCACCACATCGGCGACCAGCGCGCGGCGCTCACCGCGTTCGCCGCGCGCCTCGCCCCCGGCGGCACCCTGGCCCTGCTCGAAGGCGGCCTGCCCTCCCGGTTCCTGCCCCGCGACATCGGCATCGGACGGCCCGGCCTCCAGGCGCGGCTGGACGCGCTGCAGGAGGAGTGGTTCGCGCGGATGCGGGCCGGGCTGCCCGGCTCGGTCGCCGAGGCCGAGGACTGGCCGGCCCTGCTGGCTGCCGCCGGGCTCCGGCACACCGGCACCCGCAGCTTCCTGCTCGACCTGCCCGCCCCGGCCTCCCCCCAGGCCCGCGCCTACGCCGCCGAGCAGTTCACCCGGCTGCGCGACATCGGCACGGAGGACCTGGACCCCGAGGACCTCGCCACCCTGGACCGGCTCCTCGACCCGTCCGACCCGGCGAGCGTGCACCGCAGGCCGGACGTCTTCGCCCTGAGCGCGTACACCGTCCACCGGGCGGTACGCCCCCGCCGGCCCCGGCCCCGCCGGCGTCCCGCCGCCAACCGTCTCTTCACGGAGGGGACTTGACTTCGAGAACTCTCCAAGTGGTGGACTCCCCGGCAGTCACCGACACACAGGGGGAAGACATGAACGACGCTCCGGTCGCACTCGTCACCGGTGGTGGCAGCGGCATCGGCGCCGCCGTGGCCCGGCAGCTGCTGACCGCCGGCCACCGGGTCACCGTCACCGGTCGCGGAGAGCGCAGGCTGCGGGAGTTCGCCGACGGTCTCGGACATCCCGAGGGCCTGCTGACCGTCGTCGGCAGCGCGTCGTCGTTCGACGATGTACAGGATGCGGTCGACCGTACACGGAAGACATTCGGCCGGCTGGACACCGTCGTCGCCAACGCGGGCTCCGCCACGCACGACTCGGTGGTCGACGGCGATCCGGCGGGCTGGACCGAGATGGTCCTCACCAACGTCCTCGGTCCCGCCCTGCTCATCCGGGCCGCCGTCGACGCGCTGAAGGAGACCCGCGGCCGGATCGTGCTCATCGGCAGCGTGGCCGGTTTCGTCCCCACGCCCGGCAATCTCTACGGCGCCACCAAGTGGGCGGTGACCGGTCTCGCCGAGAACACCCGCCGCCAGGTCACCGAGTTCGGCGTCGGGGTCACGCTGGTCGCCCCCGGCCGGGTGGAGACCCCCTTCTGGGACAGCTACGGCAGCCTGCCCCCGGGACACCTCCTGACCGCGGACCAGATCGCCGACTCGGTGGTCTGGGCGATCCGGCAGCCGGCCGGGGTCGACGTCAACACCGTGGTGGTGCGTCCGCTGGGTCAGCCCAACTGACGCGGCTGCACGATCAGTTGTTCCGCAGGAACTGCTTGGCCAGCTGGTCCCCGAGGGAGACGGCCGCGCTGTGGCTCTCGATGGGGGAGACCTTGGAGTTCTTGAACAGGATGTACGTCACGCCGGAGTCGGCCCCGCCGGTGGCCGGGTCGGGGTCGATGCCGAGGGCCTTGGCGGTGGCGTACGAGGCCTCACCGATGATCTTCGTGGGGCCGGTGTCGCCGACGACGGCGTACTCGACCTTGTTGTTGTAGATGACGGCGACCACGCCGCCGCCCTTGATGCCCGCGCCGGAGTAGTTCCAGATGCTGCTGGAGCTGGGCACAACGACGTACGGCAGGGACTCGGCCTTCAGCGGCTTGCCGTCGGACTGGTGGAACGCGGTGTCGTCCTGGTACCAGGGGTCGCGGTCCGCGTTGCAGTTGGTGGTGCGCTGGCCGTCGCAGTCGATGTCCATGTCGGCCTTCCAGAAGACCGCGCCGTTCTTGCCGCAGACGGGGACCGTGGCCGAGGTCTCGTCGTCGGTCTTGTACTTGCCGCTGGAGATCTGCGAACAGGACGTCACCTTGGCGAGCAGGTCGGCCGCGCTGACCGAGCCCTCCTGGGCGGACGTGGGCGCGGACGGGGTCGGGCCGGAGGCGTGAGCGGGGAGCACTCCGGCGGCGAGAAGGGCGGCTCCGGAAGCCGCGGCGAGGGTCAGTGTTCGAAAGCGCACTGTGGGGGACCCTTCTGTTAGGAAAGTTTCCTTACCGGTGCCGTACAAGGTGGCCCATGTGCATGTCCCCGTCAACCCCTCGCGAGCAACGGGCGAGCGCTGCGCCATTTGCGGGGATTTGCCCAGGGGGGAAACTGGTCATGTCGAACTGGGAGGCGAATGCCATGTTCGTGCGGACCATCTACGTGACCGGTGACCCCACGAAGATCGACGCGGCCGTCAGGGCCCTGAACACCGAGGGCCGCGACCTGCTCGAGGAACGGCCGGGCTACCGCGGAGCCGGCGTCTTCGTCGACCGGGAACTCGGCAAACTCCTCGGGGTCAGCCAGTGGGACACCCCGCAGCAGCGGCACAACAGCGACCTGGTGATGCGCGAGCACCGCACCTCGATGCTGGGCCCCTTCGCGGGCACCCTGACCGTGGAGAACTTCGAGTCGGTCGTCCGCCACTCCGTCCAGGCGCCCCGCGTGGGCGGCGGACTGAGCCTCACCCGGGTCGAGTTCGACCCCGCGGACGCCGACCTGTTCGCCGACACGTTCCGAGCGACCGCGCTCCCGCGCTACGAGACCCTGCCCGGCGTGGCCAGGTCCGTCCTGCTCCTCGACCGCGAGCACGGCACCGGCCGCGTCGGCATCCTCTTCACCGACCGCGAATCGATGGCCGCGTCCCGCGGCGGCCAGGCCGCGGCCCGCCACGAGGGCGCGGCCAAGGCACACGTACGGGTCGTCGGCCTGGAGGAGTTCGAGATCGTCCACGCGGACGGCCACCTCGACTGAAGCCACCGCCCCCGGACGGACCACCGGCCGCCCCCGGCAGCCGCGACTCGCGCGCGCCCGCATCCGAGCCCGGACAGCCGTCCGCCCCACCGCTCGGGCCGGTGACCTCGGGCGATGGGGCGGACGGACCGTGGAAGCGATCGGACCACGAGGATCAGATCACGCGGCTCAGATCACGCGGCTCAGATCACGAGGATCAGGCCGCGAGGATCAGACCGTGACGATCAGGCCACGTCGAACGTGGCCGGGTCCGGACCCAGCCGCCGGTCCTCGTTCAGCGCGCGGATCGCCGCGAGGTCCTCGTCGTCCAGGCTGAAGTCGAACACCGCGATGTTCTCCTCGATCCGCGACGGCGTCACGGACTTCGGGATCACCACGTTGCCCAGCTGCAGGTGCCAGCGCAGCACGACCTGCGCCGGGGTGCGGCCGTGCTTCCGCGCGATCGCGACGATCGCGGGCACCTCCAGCAGCCCCTTGCCCTGGCCGAGCGGCGACCACGCCTCGGTCGCGATGCCCTGCTCGGCGTGCAGCTCCCGCGACACGCTCTGCTGCAGGTGAGGGTGGAGCTCGATCTGGTTGACCGCCGGCACGACCGAGGTCTCCTCGATCAGCCGGCGCAGGTGCTCGGGCAGGAAGTTGGACACGCCGATGGCCTTGGCGCGACCGTCGGCGTACAGCTTCTCGAACGCCTTGTAGGTGTCGGTGTACAGGTCACGGGACGGCAGCGGCCAGTGGATCAGATACAGGTCCACGTAGTCGAGACCCAGCTTCTCCAGCGACGCGTCGAACGCGCGCAGCGTGGAGTCGTACCCCTGGTCGCTGTTCCAGAGCTTGGTGGTGACGAAGACGTCCTCGCGGGGCAGGCCGGACGCCGCGATGGCCTTGCCGGTGCCCTCTTCGTTGCCGTAGATCGCCGCGGTGTCGATGCTGCGGTAGCCGGTCTCGAGCGCCTTGGCAACGGCCCGCTCGGCCTCGTCGTCCGGCACCTGCCAGACGCCGTAGCCCAGCTGGGGCATCTCGACACCGTTGTTCAGGATGATCGGGGGGACCTTGCTGCTCACGAGCTCGTTGATCCTTCGGTTGTCGACAGGTGGTACTCACATGGTCAACGATCACGGGCCCCGATGTATTCCGGACGGGCCGATCCGTGCGCTCAGGCCCGGTACAGGGCCTCGACCTCGTTCTCGTACGCCTTCTCGATCGCCTTCCGCTTCAGCTTCAGCGACGGCGTCAGCAGGCCGTGCTCCTCGGTGAACGGCTGCGCCAGGATGCGGAAGGTGCGGATCGACTCGGCCTGCGACACGAGCGTGTTGGCGGCCACGACCGCCCGCCGCACCTCCGTCTCCAGATCCGGGTCGCGCACCAGCTGCACCGGGCTCAGCCGGGGCTTGCCGCGCATCTGCAGCCAGTGCTCCACGGCCTCCTGGTCCAGGGTGACCAACGCCGCGATGTACGGCCGGTCGTTGCCGACCACGATGCACTGGTTGACCAGCGGATGGTCGCGGACCCGCTCCTCCAGGACACCGGGCGAGACGCTCTTGCCGCCGGAGGTCACCAGGATCTCCTTCTTGCGGCCCGTGATGGTCAGATAGCCGTCCTCGTCCAGGGCGCCGAGGTCGCCGGTGGCCAGCCAGCCGTCGTGCAGGGTGGCGTCGGTGGCCTTCTGGTTGTTCAGGTAGCCCTGGAAGACGTTGCCGCCGCGCAGCCAGATCTCCCCGTCGTCCGCGAGGTGCACGGTGACTCCCGGGATGGCCTGCCCGACCGTGCCGTACCGGGTGCGCTCCGGCGGGTTGGCGGTCGCCGCCGCCGTCGACTCGGTCAGCCCGTAACCCTCGTAGATCTGCACGCCCGCACCCGCGAAGAACAGCCCCAGCCGGCGGTCCATCGCCGAACCACCGGACATCGCATTCCGTATACGGCCGCCCATCGCCGCCCGGACCTTCGCATACACGAGCTTGTCGAACAGCTGGTGCTGCATCCGCAGCGCCGCCGACGGCCCCGGACCGGTGCCCCACGCCTTGGCCTCGACGGCGTCGGCGTACTTCACGGCGATGTCGACCGCCTTCTCGAACGGCCCCGCCTTGCCCTCCCTCTCCGCCTTGCGGCGGGAGGCGTTGAACACCTTCTCGAAGATGTACGGCACCGCCAGGATGAACGTCGGCCGGAACGCCTGCAGGTCGGGCAGCAGAGCCGTGGCGTTCAGCTGCGGCTGGTGCCCGAGCCGCACCCCGCCGCGCATGGCGGCCACCTCCACCATCCGTCCGAAGACGTGCGCCAGCGGCAGGAACAGCAGCGTGGACGCCTCGTCGCCCTTCTTGGAGTGGAACACCGGCTCCCAACGCTCCATGACGGTGTCCGCCTCGAACATGAAGTTGCCGTGCGAGATCACACAGCCCTTGGGCCGGCCGGTGGTGCCCGAGGTGTAGATGATCGTGGCGACCGACTCGGGGGTGACCGCCTCCCGGTGCCGGTGGACCATCTCGTCGTCCAGGTGCGCGCCCGCGTCGTACAGCTCCTGCACACAGCCCGAGTCCAGCTGCCACAGCTCCCGCAGCCTCGGCAGCCGGTCGATGACCGTCGCGATCGTCATGGCGTGGTCCTCGTGCTCCACGATCGCCGCGGACACCTCGGCGTCGTACAGCATCCAGAAGCACTGCTCCGCCGACGACGTCGGGTAGACGGGCACCACCTGGGCGCCGATCGTCCACAGGGCGAAGTCGAAGAGGGTCCACTCGTAGCGCGTGCGGGACATGATCGCGACCCGGTCGCCGAACCGGATGCCCCGGGCCAGCAGCCCCTTGGCCAGCGCGAGCACCTCGTCGCGGAACTCCGCCGAGGTCACGTCCCGCCACTGCCCCGATGCGTCCTTGCGGCCCAGCGCGACGTGCAGGGGGTCCCGCCCGGCATGCTCGAAGACGGCGTCGGCCAGACCGCCCACCGGCGGTGCCGACGTCGACGGAGGGGTGGTGAACTCGCGCAAACCTCGCTCCCCGTTTCCTCGCTTTTCGGTCACGCCCGTGGTGCTCCGCTCAGCGCCGTGAAAGCTACCCCACCCGTTCGCCGGGCGGGAGGGGTAAGGAAACCGAGCAAACCTCGCCATCCTCCCGGCCCACGGCCGGAAAATACCCTCACATGCGGAAGGGTCGGACAGAATACTTACGGGTCAGTAAGTTTCGGTGCCGTAATCTCCACCGAATCTGTACGACCCGATTACCGGCCATGCTCCTGTCCGCGCAGGCCGCCCGCCTGCCGCTGCCCCGCGCGCAACCGGTCCCCGCCCGCCAGGATCGCCGACGCCAGCGCGTCCGCCGCGCCCTGCGCCGCCCCCGGACGCCGCCCGTGCACCAGCACGAAATCGACCCTGCCCAACTCGGGCAGCCCGGCCCGCTCCGGCACCCGGAACAGCCCCGGCGGGATCAGCCGCCGCGAGTGCGCCATCACCCCGAGCCCGGCACGCGCGGCGGCGATCAGACCGTTCAGGCTGCCGCTCGTGCACACGATCCGCCACGGCCGCCCCTGCTCCTCCAGCACCTCGAGGGCCCGGGCCCGGGTGATGCCGGGCGGCGGGTACACGATCAACGGCACCGGCCGGCCGGCCTCCAGACGCAGCTGCCCGGAACCGATCCACACCAGGTCGTCGCGCCACACCAGCTCACCGCGCGGGTCCTCGGACCGACGCTTGGCCAGCACCAGGTCCAGCTTCCCCGCCGCCAGCTGCTCGTGCAGGGTGCCCGACAGCTCCACCGTCAGCTCCAGATCGACCTCGGGATGGTCCTGCCGGAACCCCTCCAGGATCTCCGGCAGCCGCGTGAGCACGAAGTCCTCCGACGCGCCGAACCGCAGCCGCCCCCGCACCCGGGTGCCCGTGAAGAACGCCGTCGCCTGCTCGTGCACCTCCAGCAGCCTGCGGGCGAAGCCCAGCATGGCCTCGCCGTCCTCGGTCAGCTCCACCGCGTGCGTGTCCCGCAGGAACAGCCGGCGGCCGGCCGCGTCCTCCAGCCGGCGCACGTGCTGGCTGACCGTCGACTGCCGCAGACCCAGCCGACGGGCCGCCTGCGTGAAGCTGAGCGTCTGCGCCACCGCGAGGAAGGTGCGCAGGTGAGTGGGGTCGTACACGCCCGCAGCCTAACGCCGTCCATCACGGAACGCGATGACAGTCAGAGCGGTATGCCGGATTCCCGATCGAGGCGCCGGGATGGACCATGGAGGCGGTGGAAGGGCTTGCGGGCCCGCCCGTCCGACCCGACTCGGCGACCCGGCGGGTACCCGACGCGGCGACCCGACGGGCACGAACCGACGAAAGTGAGTGGAGCACCGTGACACGCCTGCGCTGGCCGAGCTGGATGCCGGTCGACCCCTACATCGTGCTGCTGCTCGGCACCGTGGGCCTCGCCGCGCTCTTCCCCGCCCACGGCACCGGCGCCGACGTGGCCTCCGGCGCGTCCACCGCCGCGATCGCCTTCCTTTTCTTCCTCTACGGCGCCCGCCTCTCCACCCGCGAGGCCATGGACGGCCTGCGGCACTGGCGGCTCCACCTCACCGTCCTGGCCTGCACCTTCCTCGTCTTCCCGGTCCTGGGCCTGGCCGCCCGCGGCCTGGTGCCGATGGTGCTGACCCAGCCGCTCTACCAGGGCCTGCTCTTCCTGACCCTGGTGCCCTCCACCATCCAGTCGTCGATCGCGTTCACCTCGATCGCCCGCGGAAACGTGCCTGCCGCCATCTGCGCCGGCTCCTTCTCCTCCCTGGTCGGCATCCTCGTCACCCCGCTGCTCGCGGCCGTGCTGCTCGGCGGCAGCGGCGGCGGGTTCTCCGCCGACTCCCTCGTCAAGATCGTGCTCCAGCTGCTGGTGCCGTTCCTCGCCGGCCAGGTGCTGCGCCGCTGGATCGGCGGCTTCGTCGCCCGGCACAAGAAGGTCCTCGGCCTCGTCGACCGCGGCTCCATCCTGCTCGTCGTCTACACCGCGTTCAGCGAAGGCATGACCCGCGGCATCTGGCACCAGGTCAGCCCCGCCCGGCTCGGCGCGCTGCTCGGCGTCGAGGCCGTCCTGCTGGCCGTCATGCTGGGCCTGACCTGGTACGGCGGCCGGATGCTCGGCTTCCCCCGGGAGGACCGGATCGCCATCCAGTTCGCCGGCTCGAAGAAGTCCCTCGCCTCCGGCCTGCCGATGGCCAGCGTCCTGTTCGGCGCCCACGCCTCCCTGGCCGTGCTGCCGCTGATGCTCTTCCACCAGATGCAGCTCATGGTCTGCGCGGTCATCGCCAAGCGGCGCGCCCGCGACCCGGAGGCGGCCGGGGAACCCGCCGGGCCGGCCGCGGCATCCCGCGCCACGGTCGGCACCGGCTCCCGCTGAGACCTCCCCGCACCCGCTGAGCCGCGCCCGGGGCCGGTGCGCGTCAGCCGGAGACCCGGTCCAGCGGCAGCCACAGCACGGTGTCCTTGAGGAACGGCGGCGCCTTCGGGTCGGACAGCTCCTCGTCGGTCAGCGCCCGGTCCCACACATGCACCTCGTCGATCGCACCGGTGAAGAAGGCCCGGCTGTCGACACGCTGGCCGATGTGCACCCCGAAGGGCGAGTTACGGCTGACGGAACCCGGTACACCGGCGACGGTCGACCGCATACCGTCGACCGTCAACGACAACGCGTCGGCCGACCGGCGCAGCACCAGGTGGTGCCAGGCGCCGTCGTTGTAGGCGTCGGCGGTCCGCACGTACGCGGTCTGCGGCGCCGCGGCGCCGTCGCGCACCGTGATGAGCCCCTGGAGGCGGTGGTTCGCGGGTTCGCCGCGCACCCAGACCTGCGGCTGGCTGGTGCCGACACCGCCCATCCACAGCAGGGGCTGCTCCCCGGTGCCGGCCGTGTACCGGAACCACAGGGACGCGGTGAAGTCGCCGCCGCCCAGCAACAGCCCGGGCCGGTACGGCAGGCGTACGGCGTCGTCGGCGCCGTCGAACTCCAGCGCGCCCCCGGACACGCCGTCCGTCTCCCGGGCACCGCCCAGCACCGCGGCCGGCCGGGCGCGCGGGGCGAGGTCGGCGGTGCGCGGGTCCGGGCCGCGGCGCGGGGCGAGCCAGTCCTCGGTGAAGCGGGCGAAGCGGATCTCGTCACGCGCGTCGACCGCGCCGCCCTCGTACAGCAGGCCCACGGTGTCGCGGTCGGCGCGCACCAGGTCGGAGTAGCCGGACCAGTCGGTGGTGACGACCGTGCCGCGGTCCACGCTGTCCCAGGTGCGGCCGCCGTCGTAGGAGGAGCGGACCATCATCGTGCGGCGCCGGTCGGGGTCGGCGGGGCAGGAGAGCAGGATGCGGTCGCCCAGGCGCAGCATCGAACCCTGGACCTGCGGGGCGTAGAGGTCCGGCAGCCCGCGGAAGGGGGCGGTGAAGCTGCCACCGCCGTCCCAGCTGACGGCCTGGGTGCGGTGGCCGAGGTCGGTGCCGTCCTGCTCGCGGCCGCTGACCAGGACCGAGCCGTCGGCGCGCTCGGCGAGGGTCAGCTCGGAGGGCTTCTGCCGGAAGGTGCCGTCGGCGGCGACGGGCCAGGTGTCGGTGGCGCCGATCCGCCAGTGGCCGCCGTGGTCGTCGCTGACGACGAGCGCGGCGTGGTTGGCGGTGACCCGGCTGCCGTCCCAGGTCTCGGTGTTGACGCCGAAGACCAGCCGGCCCGCGTACCGGCCGCGGGTGAGCTGGATGCCGTGCACCGGACCGGTCGCGTACCAGGAGTTCCAGTCGGCGGGCAGGATCTCGGGGCTCAGGTCGCGCGGCGCCGACCAGGTCTGCCCGTCGTCGTCGCTGTACTGCAGATGCGGGGTGCGGTCGCAGGGGACCGAGCAACTCGCGCTGTCCGTACGGCCGGTGTTGTACGTCTCCGCCAGCCAGATCCGGCCGGTCTCCCGGTCCACGACGGGCGCCGGGTTGCCGTGCGTGTCGCCCGCGCCCTCGTTGACCACCCGCAGCGGGCCCCAGGTGCGGCCGCCGTCCGTGGAACGCTTGACCACGATGTCGATGTCCGCCGCGTCACCGCAGTTCAGCACCCGCCCCTCGGCGAACGCCAGCAGCGTGCCGTCCGTGCTCCGCACGACCGCCGGGATGCGGAAACAGGCGTATCCGGGGTCCTGGGACGCCTTGAAGAGGACCTGCTGCTCGAACTCGGCTGCGGGCGAGCCGGCGCCCGCGTGGGCGTGCGCCGGGTGGGGGGAGACGAGCGGGAGCGCCACCAGCGCCGCCGTGGTGAGGACGGTGGCCGGCACGGACCCGAGACGGGCGCGGAGACCTGACGGCATGGAACGACCTGCCCTTCGGTGGCCGGACATCCGGACGTCCGGACATCCCACGTCCGATGTCCGTCCCCATGAAGGTAGTTGTGGCCCCGCCGCCCCACAATAAGCGTGCACCGCATGGAGCACGCGGCTTCAGGGAACCGCCTCACCCGTGGCGAAGGGGCCACCCACCGGACCTGGGAGGCGTTGCTCGCCCCCTGACGACCGCCGAACCCGATCAGTTCACACGCCTGTTGATCCGGATTTCCGCCACGGACGGCTGACGGCGGCTAACGTTCCGTCATGACCGCAGCTCCCGTGCTCGATCCGCAGCGCACCGCCCTCGTCCTCGTCGACCTGATGGACCGCGTCGTCGCGCTGCCCCTGGAACCCCGCAAGGGCACCGACGTACTGGCCACCGCCGAGCACCTCGCGGCCGCCTTCCGCGGCGCGGGCGCCCCCGTCGTCCTCATCCGGGTCGAACGCCCCTCGGTCCCCGAACAGCCGCCCGGCAGCGGGCTGGTGGCGGGACTGCGCCGGGAGGGCGACCTGGAGGTGGTCAAGCGCACCATCGGCGGCTTCCAGGGCACGGAACTCGACGAACGGCTGCGTGAACGCGGCATCCGCACCCTCGTGTTCGGCGGCATCGCCACCAACCTCGGCGTCGAGTCCACCGCCCGCGCCGCCGCCGACCTCGGCTACGACCTCGTCTTCGTCGAGGACGCCATGGCCGCACTCACCGCCCCCGAGCACGAGGCGTCCGTCCGGCTGGACTTCCCCCGGCTGGGCACCGTGACGAGCGCGACGGACCTCTCCTTCGCCCGCGAGTGAGCCCGAGGCGGGCGGGCCCGCGCCCGAGTCCGGGCGGGGCGGGCACGGGGGCGCGCCGGGGGTGCGACGGCACAGGGCGCGTTCGGACGCTCGCCACCGCCCCGGCGCCCCGCGAGGCCGCCGCGCTGCCGTGCGTCCTTCGGCGGACCCGTCAGCCCCGGGCGGCCGCGGCCGGCAGGGCGACGCGGTCCTCGCCCGCGTACACGTTCATCGAACTGCCCCGCAGGAACCCCACCAGGGTCAGCCCGGTCTCGGCGGCCAGGTCCACCGCGAGCGACGACGGCGCCGACACCGCCGCCAGCACCGGGATCCCCGCCATCACCGCCTTCTGCGCCAGCTCGAACGAGGCCCGCCCCGACACCAGCAGCAGCGTCCGCGACAACGGCAGGTCGCCGTTCTGCAGCGCCCGCCCGACCAGCTTGTCGACCGCGTTGTGCCGGCCGACGTCCTCCCGTATGTCCAGCAGCTCACCGTCCTCGGTGAACAGCGCTGCCGCGTGCAGACCACCCGTGCGGTCGAACACCCGCTGCGCCGCCCGCAACCGGTCCGGCAGGCTCGCCAGCAGGTCCGGGGTCACCCGGACCGGGGGCGTGTCCGCGATCGGCCAGCGCGCGGTCGTGCGCACGGCGTCCAGACTGGCCTTGCCGCACAGCCCGCACGACGACGTCGTGTACACGTTCCGCTCCAGCGTGAACTCCGGCAGCGCCACACCCGGTGCCGTCTTCACGTCGACGACGTTGTACGTGTTCACACCGTCGGCGGTCGCCCCCGCGCAGTAGACGATGTTCTGCAGATCGTCGACGGTCGCCAGCACACCCTCGCTCACCAGGAACCCCGCCGCCAGCGCGAAGTCGTCACCCGGCGTCCGCATGGTGATCGCGAGGGACTTGCCGTTCA
Source organism: Streptomyces collinus Tu 365 (assembly GCF_000444875.1). NCBI lineage: Bacteria > Bacillati > Actinomycetota > Actinomycetes > Kitasatosporales > Streptomycetaceae > Streptomyces > Streptomyces collinus. The sequence continues at coordinate 6,974,397 of NC_021985.1, forward strand.
GCCGGATCTCCAGCGGCTCCTCGGCGACGAGCGTGTCCGGCCGGCTGGACACCGCCCCGTCCCGGATCCGGAGGACCTTGCGTCGTTCCGTGACTCGTCCCATGTCCTGATCAGCCCCGGTTCTGTACGTGCTGGCGGCCGCGACGGCCCTTGATACGGAGAGTGCCGTGGCCACCTGACCGCCGTACGGCGAGGTGACCTCGACGATCTCATTGTCCTGCACACGGAGCGCGAGGCCGCGGCCCGCTCCGCGGTACCGCACACCGTCGTCGCCCCGTCCGCCCCGACCCGTCCCAGGTACCCGCCGCCCGCGTCCCGAACTCCGGCAGGACCGCCCGGCCGGCCGGAGGACCGCCCGCGGGGCGGCGGGACCCTGCGGAAGCCGACAACCATGGCGCCCGTTTCCTGTGACTTCACCTGCCGTCGTACCCGTGAGTCACTGATCAGACTGGTGGATCCCGCTACCCACGGCAACGAGGGGGACCCCCCGCCATGAACGGCTCGCGCATCGCCGCCATCGGTCACTACCAGCCCGCCAGGGTGCTCACCAACGAGGACCTGGCGGGCATGGTCGACACCAGCGACGAGTGGATCCGCAGCCGGGTGGGCATCCGCACCCGGCACATCGCCGGCGCCGACGAACCGGTCGACGAACTCGCCGCGCACGCCGCCGCCAAGGCGCTCGCCGCCGCGGGCCTCGCCCCGGACGACATCGACCTGGTCCTCGTGGCCACCTCCACCGCCATCGACCGGTCGCCGAACACCGCCGCCCGCGTCGCGGCCCGGCTCGGCGTCCCCAGCCCGGCCGCCATGGACGTCAACGTCGTCTGCGCCGGTTTCACCCACGCCCTCGCCACCGCCGACCACACCATCCGGGCGGGCGCGGCGACCCGGGCCCTGGTCATCGGCGCCGACAAGATGTCCGAGGTCGCCGACTGGACCGACCGCAGCACCTGCGTCCTGGTCGGCGACGGCGCGGGGGCCGCCGTGGTCGAGGCCTGCGAGCCGGGCCGGGAACCCGGGATCGGGCCGGTGCTGTGGGGATCGGTGCCGGAGATGGGCAACGCCGTGCGCATCGAGGGCACCCCGCCCCGGTTCGCGCAGGAGGGACAGAGCGTGTACCGCTGGGCCACCACCCGGCTGCCGCCCCTGGCCCGCAGCGCCTGCGAGAAGGCCGGCATCGCCCCCGCCGACCTGGCCGCCGTCGTCCTGCACCAGGCCAACCTCCGCATCATCGAACCGCTCGCGCAGAAGATCGGCGCCGTCAACGCCGTGATCGCACGCGATGTCACCGAATCGGGCAACACCTCCGCCGCCAGCATTCCCCTCGCCCTGTCCAAGCTGCTGGAGCAGGGCGCGGTCCGCGGCGGCGATCCGGTCCTGCTGTTCGGTTTCGGCGGGAACCTCTCGTACGCCGGACAGGTCGTACGGTGCCCGTGAGGCCGACGGCGGGGACGCTCGGGAGGACGTGACGCGCCCGACCCCCTGCGCCCGGCTTCCGCGCACCGCAGGTGTGCACCGCAGGCTGTAGACAAAAGACAATCCACATTGGGCAGTCCACCGTGTGCCGCATACGACCGGCCGCACACGACCGCCGCGCACGGCCCGCCGCAGACGACCCTCTGCGCACGGCGCGCCGCGTACGGCACCTGCCCAGGAGGGGGAACGCGATGCTGTCGACCGGACTGCCGCAGGGAGCCGTGCCCAAGCTGGAGCGGCCCGGCCCCCTGCGCGACCGCGTGTACGAGGCGCTGCTCGAGCTGATCACCGTCCGCGCCCTGCGGCCCGGCCAGCACCTGGTCGAGAGCGAACTCGCCGGTCACCTCGGAGTGTCCCGGCAGCCGGTGCGGGAAGCCCTGCAGCGGCTGAACACCGAGGGCTGGGTCGACCTGCGGCCCGCCCAGGGCGCGTACGTCCACGTGCCCACCCCCGAGGAGGCCGACCAGCTCCTCACCGTCCGCGCCCTCCTGGAGACCGAGGCGGCCCGGCTCGCGGCGCTGAACGCCGGCACGGCAGGCATCCACACCCTCCAGGACATCGTGCGGCAGGGCTGGGTGGCCGTGGCCGAGGACGACGTGCACCGCGCCGTCGCCCTGAACGCCGCCTTCCACCGCAAGATCATGGAGATGGCCGGCAACAGGGTCCTGGCCGGACTCGCCGCCCAGGTCGAGCGCCGGGTCCGCTGGTACTACGCGCCGGTGGCCGGACAGCGCGGCGGCACCGCCTGGCAGGAGCACCAGGACCTCGTCCAGGCCCTCACCGACCACGACGACCAGGGCGCGGCCCGCCTGATGCGCGAACACACCGAGCTCACCCGGCAGTCGTACCACGAGCACAGCGAGACCGACGGCGCCTGACGACGCCGCAACCGCGCCCCACGACACCGCCCCCGCGCCCCCCTACGCCGCCCACGCGCCTCGGCTCACCACGACCCAGTGACTTCACTCATAGTCCGCGCCCGGTGACTGTCGGCGTCCCCGACCTGTCGGTAACTTCTCCGTTCACGCCGCGCTTCCCGCCCGGGCCGTCCGGCGCGCACCGATGCCGGCTCTCCCGTTCCTCCCGCGGTTCCGCGCAGCCCTTCCCGCACCTTTCTCTCGACCGTGCACCGAGAGCGGAGCAACCGAATGGCACCCACCCTCACCGCCTCCCCCCTCACCCGCAAAGCGGGCACGTCCTGGCCCGAGACATGGCAGCACTGCCTGGCCGCCGCACCCGAAGCCTTCCGGGACGACCGAGTCCTCAACCTCTGGAACGCCGGCTGGCACGCGGACGGCCGGGCCCTGCCCGCCACCAGCCCGGTGGACGGCACCCCGATAGCGGGCCCGCCCCGGCTGGACCGGGCCGTCGCGCGGCAGGCCGTACGGGCCGCGCTCGACCAGCACCGCGCCTGGCGCCACGTCCCGCCGGCCGAGCGCCGGGCGCGGGTCGCCGCCACACTCGACGCGCTCGCCACGCACCGCGATCTCCTGGCCCTGCTGCTCGTCTGGGAGATCGGCAAGCCGTGGCGGCTCGCCCGGGCGGACGTCGACCGGGCCGTCGACGGCGTCCGCTGGTACGTCGACGGCATCGAACCCATGATCGCCGGCCGGGCCCCGCTGGACGGGCCCGTGTCCAACATCGCGAGCTGGAACTACCCGATGAGCGTCCTCGTCCACGCCCTGCTGGTGCAGGTGCTCGCGGGCAACGCGGTCATCGCCAAGACCCCCACCGACGGCGGCGTCGCCTGCCTCACCCTGGCCTGCGCCCTGGCCGCCCGCGAGGGACTCCCCGTCACCCTCGTCAGCGGCAGCGGAGGGGAACTGTCCCAGGCGCTGGTGCGGGCGCCCGAGATCGGCTGCGTCTCCTTCGTCGGCGGCCGTGACACCGGTGCCGCGGTCGCCACGGCCGTGACCGACCTCGGCAAGCGGCACGTACTGGAACAGGAGGGCCTGAACACCTGGGGCATCTGGAACCACTCGGACTGGGACACGTTCGGCGCGCTCGTGCCCACACTCTTCGACTACGGCAAACAGCGCTGCACCGCCTATCCGCGCTTCGTGGTCCAGCGCGACCTGTTCGACGCGTTCCTCGCGGCCTACCTGCCGGCGGTCCGCGCGCTGCGCGTCGGCCACCCGCTGGCGGTCGTGCACCCGGACGACCCCTACCCGGACCTGGACCTCGGCCCGGTCATCAACGCGGCCAAGGCGAAGGAACTGCGCGACCAGGTCACCGAGGCCGTCGACCGCGGAGCCGTCCCCCTCTTCCGCGGCGATCCGGCCACCGCCCGCTTCATGCCCGGCCAGGACACCTCCGCCTACGTCCAGCCCGTCACCCTCCTCGACCCGCCCCGCTCCTCACCGCTGCACCACGCGGAGCCCTTCGGCCCCGTGGACACCGTCGTCCTGGTCGACACCGAGGCGGAACTGCTGGCCGCCATGAACGCCTCCAACGGCGCCCTCGTCGCCACCCTCTCCACGGACGACCGGGCCACGTTCGAACGACTCGCCCCGCAGATCCGCGCCTTCAAGATCGGCCACGGCAGGCCCCGCTCCCGCGGCGACCGCGACGAGCTCTTCGGCGGCCTCGGCGCCTCCTGGCGCGGCGCCTTCGTAGGCGGGGAACTCCTCGTCCGGGCCGTCACCCAGGGCCCGGCGGGGGAGCGGCTGCCCGGCAACTTCCCCGAGTACCAGCTCATGCCCTGACCCGCGCACACCGTGGCCGTACGGTCATCGGCCGTACGGCCCCACGCCGGGCGCGGGCGGCGCCCCGGCCCCCGCCCACCGCACGGAAAACGCAGGTGAAACGCACTCCGAAACCTTGGTATTGTTGTCCATGTCGCCGCGGGGAACACCCCGCAAGGCGGCGGACACACCTGGTCCGGGTGGCGGAATGGCAGACGCGCTAGCTTGAGGTGCTAGTGCCCTTTATCGGGCGTGGGGGTTCAAGTCCCCCCTCGGACACCAGCAGAAAGGCCCCAGTTCATCTGGGGTCTTTTTCTGTTTCGGGCTTACCCCGCCCCTGCGCGGCGCGCAAACGCCGCGGGCGGCGGCCGACAGACGTGTCGGCCGCCGCCCGGCGGAAGGTGTGCGGGTGTGCCCGCGCGTGAGGGAGGTGGCGTCAGCCGGTCGCGCTGCCCGAGACCCACGCGCTCCACGGCATGTTCCAGTCGCTGAGGCCGTTGTCCGGGGCCAGCTTGGTCTTGTCCTGGGAGTTCTTGATGACCACGACGTCACCGGTCATCGAGTTGTCGAAGAACCACGCGGCGGGCGTCCTGCCGTCGCCACCGCCCCGGACGTCCTTCAGGCCCACGCAGCCGTGGCTGGTGTTGACCTTGCCGAAGACGGCGTCGGTGCCCCAGTAGTTGCCGTGGATGAAGGTGCCCGAGTCGGTCAGGCGCATGGCGTGCGGCACGGCCTTGATGTCGTACGAGGGCTTGCCGTCCTTCTCCGTGAGGCCGACGGTCGCGCCGTTCATGTGGACCTGCCGGTACTTCTCGGAGATGACCATCCGGCCGTTGTACGTCGGGTGCTCGGCGCTGCCGGACGAGATCGGGATGGTCTTGATCTTCTTGCCGTCCCGCACGACCGTCATCTGCTTCGTCCTGGCGTCGACGGTGCTGATCTGGCTCCGGCCGATCTTGAAGGTGACCGTCCTCTGCACGCCGTTGCTGCTGAGCGTGACGGTGACGGTGGAGCCGGCCTTCCAGTAGTTCTGCGGCCGGAAGTCCAGGCGGTGGTCGCCGAACCAGTGACCGACGACCTGCTGGCCGCTGCTGGAGCTGACCTTGATCGCCGACTGCACGGCCGCCTTGTCGCCGACCGCCTTGCCGAAGGTGACCGTCACCGGCATGCCCACACCGACCGTCGAGCCGTTCTGCGGGGACAGGTGGCCGATGAAGTTGTTGGCCGGGGAGACCGTGGAGATCGTGGCGTTCTCGGTGACGGAACGGCCCTGGGCGTCCACGGCCTCGGAGGCGACCTGGTACGTCGTGGCCCGGGTCAGCGGACCGGTCGACTTCCAGGACGTGCCGTCCGCGGACAGGGAGCCCGCGACCTCGGTACCGGACGCGACGGCGGTCACCGTCACCTTGGTGAGCTTTCCGTCGCTGACGGTGACCACGACGGGGGTGCCGACCGCGACGCCGTACGAGCCCGCCGCGGGCGTGATCTTTATTCGGGCGTCGGAAGCCGCCTGTGCGCCCGTCTGGTCGCCCTGCGTCTTCGTCTGCGCCTGCCCAGCCGCCGACACGGGCGCCGCCGCCGACACGGGCGCCGACGTCTGCGCGGGTGCGGGCGCCTGCGTCGGCGCCTGCGACGCCGCCCCGGTTCCGCTGCCGTTGCCGCCGGTCGCGGCGTAGCCGGTACCGCCGAGGGCCGTGAGGGCGAGTGCACCGCCGATTACGCCGGCCGTGGCCATCAGCCCGGTGCGTCGGTTACGTGCCGTGATCAATCGCTTCTCCCATGCCGCTGGTCGTTGAATCCGTGGAGCCGATCGCAGGGGAGCGCAACCGGCTGCAAAGAGCCATTTTTATTCATTCATCCGCCGAAACGGACAAATTGTGGCGGATTCCACGTAGGGGGAGAGGCGGACCAATCGTCACACAGTGTGTTCTTCCTCGGCGGCTCGTCCGTCCTGCCGCAGTGGTCTCAGGACCGTCTCACCCGCCCGCACGAGCGCGGACAGTTGCCGTCCGGCCCAGCGGCCGAGGTCTCGCGCGGGTGCGGTGTCCAGTTCGACGGTCACCTTGACGAAGCGGGTGTCCAGTGGCGTGACCCTGGTCGGGCCGGAAGGGGTGGACCGGGAGGAAGGGGCGGCCGCCGGAGCCGCCGGAGCCGCCGGAGCCGCGGGAGACGCGGCGGCCGCGGGGGCCGTGGCTTCCGGCCGGCGCCGCAGTGCGGCCCGATAGGTGTCCTTGCGCTGGTTCATGCCGCGTCCTGACGGTTGACGAGTTCCTCGGCGAGATCCATGTACGCCGTGCCTTTCACCTCTACGGGACTGCCGAAGGACTGGGAGTACAGGTCGAGCCGGGGGATGTGCGTGGACAGCACGTCGAAACCCCGCTCGGTGAGCGCTTCGCGGGCGTCCGCATCGGGGCCGGTGCGGGTGGCGTCCGGGCGGTTCGTGCGGTTCAGCAGCACGGCGGCGCGGGCCGGCCGGGAGCGCAGGGACTGCATGTCGTCCATCTCCCGGTCGATGGGCGCCATGCGGTCCAGCTCGATCGGGGCCGGGGTCACCGGAATGATCCAGTCGCTCGCGTACCTCAGGACGCCCCGGGCGATCTGGGCGTGGTCCTCCATCTGCGGGGCGTCGAACACCACGGCCCGCCGGTTGTCGAGGAAGTCGTTCACCCGCCGGTGCACGTCACCCACCGGGAGCGCGAGCACGGGAAACGGGAACCCGCCCGCCAGCTCGCTCCACCGCAGTGCGGAGGACGCGGGGTCGCTGTCCACGAGCAACGGTGACAGTCCCGACGCGTGCAGCGCGTGGGCCAGCCAGACCGCGCTGGTCGTCTTTCCCACCCCGGGTTTGAGGTTCACGAACGCATAGCTCAGAGGCACGGGAGCCGACTCTAACGGGCGAGCGCCCGCCGCTTCCGGCGACGCGTGGCCACCGCCTGCGGTTCACCCGGTGGCACCGGTGAATCATGCGCGCGGGCTAACGCGTGACACCGGCGAGGAGCCGGCCGTCCCTGCCATGACTCCGCGCCGCGGGGCGCCGGAAAACCAGGTGCTCCGGCCGGGCGATCTCTCGTACCGTCATCGACGTACCGGCCGCCGCCGCGACTTCACGGCGGCGCGCGCCGCCGCACACACCTACACCAAGGGGAGCCGACCGTGCGTGACCGCACCGCCGTCGTCGTCCCCCCGTCGCGGTCCGAGGTGATCCTGGTGTCCTCGTCCGTCCGGTGCCCGCTGCGCGGCCGGCACCGGATGCCCTGACGAGTCCCCGACCCGGTTCACCTCCGCCTCCAGCACTCCGCCTCCCGCCGGCCGGCCTCCGCCGCCGGCGGGCCGGTGAGGTCCGGTCCGTCCTCGTCCGGGTGATCGCGCCGCCCCTAATTCTCTGATCATCAGAAAGGCCATGGGCCGTGCGCACGCATGTCACCGACCTCGCGACCGTCCGCAACCTCGGCATCCTCGCCCACGTCGACGCCGGCAAGACCACCGTCACCGAGCGGATCCTCTACGCGACGGGCACCACCCACAAGCGCGGCGAGGTCCACGACGGCACCACCGTCACCGACTTCGATCCCCAGGAACGCGACCGCGGCATCACCATCTTCGCCGCCGCCGTCAGCTGCGCCTGGGCCGGACACCGCATCAACCTCATCGACACCCCCGGCCACGTCGACTTCGCCGACGAGGTCGAACGCTCGCTGCGCGTCCTCGACGGGGCCGTCGCCGTCTTCGACGCCGTCGCCGGGGTCGAGCCGCAGAGCGAGTCGGTGTGGCGGCAGGCCGACCGGTACGGCGTCCCGAGGATCGCCTTCGTCAACAAACTGGACCGCGCGGGCGCCGACCTCGACCGGGCCGTCGACTCCATCCGGGAACGGCTGCACCCCGCCCCGCTGGTCGTGCAGTTGCCCATCGGGACCGAGGGCGACTTCACCGGCGTCGTCGACCTGGTGCACATGTGCGCGCTGGTGCGGGACGACGACGCCGGCGGCGGTACGGCGGTGCAGGCGCCGGTGCCCGAAGCGCTCCGGCAGGAGGCCCTGCGCCGGCGCAGGACGCTGGAGGAGGCGGTGGCCGAGCTGCACCCGGCCGCGCTGGAGGAGTTCTGCGACCGCGAGACGCTGTCCGCCGCCACCCTGGCCGCCTGCCTGCGCGACCTCACCCGCACCGGCGACGGTGTGGTCGTCCTGTGCGGCTCCGCCTACCGCGACCGCGGCATCGAACCCCTGCTGGACGCGGTGGTGGCCTACCTGCCGTCACCGCTCGACGTACCCGCCGTGCGCGGCGTCCACGAAGGCGCCGAACAGCGGCGGGCCGCCGACCCCGAGGCGCCGTTCGCCGCACTCGCGTTCAAGGTGAACGCGAGCGGCACCGGACGCCTGACCTGCGTGCGCGTCTACTCGGGCACGATCGGGAAGGGAGACACCGTGTGGGACCCCGGCACCGGGCGCACCGAGCGGGTGGCACGGATCGTCCGCCTCATGGCGGACCGGCACGTCCAGCTGGACCGGGCGGTCGCCGGTGACATCGTCGCGCTGGCGGGGCTGAAGGGCGCGCGGGCCGGTTCCACCCTGTGCGACCCGGGCGCCCCGCTGCTCCTGGAACGCCCCGTGGTCGCCGAACCCGTGGTGTCCGTGGCCGTCGAGGCGCGCCGCGCCACCGACAGCGGCCGGCTGGCGACCGCGCTGGCGCGGCTCGCCGAGGAGGACCCCTCGCTGGTCGTCCGCACCGACGGCGAGACGGGACAGACGGTGCTGTCCGGCATGGGCGAACTGCACCTGGAGGTGGCCGTGGAGAAGATCCGCCGCGACGGCGGGCCCGAGGTGAGCGTGGGCCGGCCGCGGGTCGCCCACCGCGAGACCGTCGAGCGCGGAGTCGGCGGCCTGGTGTTCCGGCACGTCAAGCAGGACGGCGGGGCGGGGCAGTTCGCCCATGTCGTCCTGGACGTGGAGCCGCTCACGGGCGAACCGGGCGCGACCGGGTTCGAGTTCCGGTCCACGGTGGTCGGCGGACGGGTGCCGCAGGAGTACGTGCGCGCGGTGGAGGCCGGCTGCCGGGACGCCCTGTCAGAGGGTCCGCTCGGCGGCCACCCGGTGACCGGGCTGCGGGTCACGCTGACCGACGGCTCGACCCACGTGAAGGACTCCTCCGACACGGCCTTCCGCACCGCGGGCCGGCTCGGCCTGCGCGAGGCGCTGCGCGCCTGCGCGATGGTCCTGCTGGAACCGGTGGCCGAGGTCACGGTCACTGTGCCCGAGGACGCGGTCGGCGGGGTGCTCGGCGATCTGGCCGCCCGGCGCGGCCGGATCACCGGCTCCGAGCACCGGGGCGGTGCGGCGGTCCTGACCGCCACCGTGCCGCTGGCCGAACTCTTCGGCTACGCGACCCGGTTGCGCAGCCGCACCCAGGGCCGGGGCACGTTCACCACCCGCCCCGCCGGGTACGCGGCGGCGCCGCAGGCGCAGGCGCAGTCGCCGTCGCCGTCGCACTCGGTCGCGGCCCGGTAGCCGTCAGCCGTCGTCGCTGGTCGGTGTACAGGCCGCGGGCTCGTGCAGGCGGTATGCGGTATACGGTCCGCGGTATGCGGTCCGCACCCACGCACGGCAGTACGCGGGGTGCGGACCGCCCGTAGACCGTCAGCCGTCGCCCCCCCCACCCCACGCCGACCCGCACCCCGACCCCGCCCCCCAGCCAACCCGACGAAATCACCCTCCCCGGGCGATGCGGACCGTCCCCGCACCGGATGAGGTGGAAGGCGGACACCACCGGCCCGGCTGCCCGGAAGGCGTGAGGCGAAGATGACCGAGGAAATCACCGGCGCGAGCGGCATGGCCGCCCTCGCCGAGGCAGACGCTCCCGTGTTCGAGACGCTCGTCCACATGACCCTGGACACCTTCGAGCGGTCCGGACTCGACCCCGAGACCTATCTGCTCGCCCGTATCGCCGCCCTGGTGGCCCTGGACGCGGCGCCGGCCTCCTACCTGCTGAACATCGGCACGGCGGAGCAGTTCGGGGTGCCGTTCGAGAAGGTCCAGGGCACGCTCGTGGCGATCGCGCCCGTCGTCGGCAGTGCCCGGGTGGTGTCCGCGGCCCGGAACATCGGGGTCGCGTTCGACCTGGACCTGGCCGGGGCGGAGGAGGCATGACGCACCGCAGCGCCCCGGCAGGCAGGGGATGAGCCATGTGCCGTTGGCTGGCCTACTCGGGCACACCCCTGATCCTCGAAGAGGTCCTGTACCGGCCGAAACACTCGCTGATCGACCAGAGCCTGCACGCGCGGATGGGCGTGGAGACGACCAACGGCGACGGCTTCGGCATCGGCTGGTACGCGACGCACGCGCGCACCCCGGCCGTGTTCCACGACGTCGGCCCGGCCTGGAGCAACCGCAACCTCCAGGAGATCGCCGGGCACGTCCGCGCCCCGTTGTTCTTCGCCCATGTCCGGGCCTCGACCGGTACGGCGGTGCAGCAGACCAACTGCCACCCGTTCCGCCACGACCGCTGGATGTGGATGCACAACGGCGCGATCGCCGGCTTCCACCTGCTGCGCCGGTCGCTCCTGCTCGGCGTGGACCCGGCGCTGTTCTCGTCGATCGAGGGCACCACCGACTCCGAGGCGATGTTCTACCTGGCGCTGACGTTCGGGCTGGACGAGGACCCGCCCGGTGCGGTGGCCCGGATGGTCGGCTTCGTGGAGCGGGTCGCGGACCAGCACGGGGTGCCCGCCCCGATGCAGATGACGATCGCGGTGGCCGACGGGGAGAGGACGTGGGTGTTCCGCTACGCCAGCGAGGGCACGCCGAGGTCGCTGTACTTCAGCCGCCGGGTGGACGACCTGAGGGCGCTGCACCCCGACACCGACTTCCTGAAGGACGTCTCCGACGAGACCCGCCTGGTGGTCTCGGAACCGCTGGGCGACCTCCCCGGCGCCTGGAACGAGGTACCGGCGAACACGTACGGAGTGGTGGAGCCGGGCCGCGACCTCCTCGATGAGTTCCGGCCCCAACTACCCTGACCATCAGCCGACTTGCTGACGGGCGACGGCCGACCACCGTGCGCCCCGCTCGGCCCCTCACACCAACCTCCCGTCCAGTGCCGTACGCCAGGCGGGCGAGGGTACGGTCCGGTTCGCGGGCCGGGGGCGGCTGCCGCCGCGGGCGAAGAAGGCGGCGAGGGGGAGGACCGCCGCGCCGACGGTGACGGCGTCCGGTCCGAGGCGGCCGAGTTCGATGCCGACGCGGCCCGCGGGGAAGCGCAGGGCGTGCGTGAGGGCGTGGGCGCGGACCTCGTCCAGGAAGGCGCCGCCGAGCTGGAGGCCCGCCCAGCCGCCGATCAGGACGCGTTCGGGCTGGAAGAGGTTGATCAGGTCGGAGAGGCCGGCGCCCAGGTACTCGGCGGTCTCGGCGAGCACGGCGGCGGCCACCGGATCCGGGTCGCGGCCTGCCACGGGGCGGGCCGCGGCGAGCAGTTCGGTGAGGGCGGTCTCCTCCCCGGCGCCGGCGGACGGGCGGCCGCCCGCCTCCCGCCAGCGGGCGACGAGCGCCTCCGCGCCCGCGTAGGCCTCCAGGCAGCCGAGGGCGCCGCACCGGCAGCGGCGGCCGCCGACGCGTACCGTCAGGTGCCCCCATTCCACCGCCCGTCCCTGGGCGGCCTCCTCGGTGACGACGCAGGCGCCGACGCCGGAGCCGAACAGGACGACGACGGCGTTGCGGGCTCCGCGTCCGCCGCCGAACCACATTTCGGCCTGGCCGAGCGTCTTGGCGCCGTTGTCGATGAAGAGGGGCACGTCGTCGGGGAGTTGGCCGTTCAGGCGCAGCAGCCGTTCGAGCGGTACGGCGTCCCAGCCGATCGTCTGGCCGTGGACGACGGCGCCTTGCTCCCCGGTGTCCTCGATGATGCCGGGAACGCCGATGCCGACGCCGAGCAGGTCGCCCGGGTCCAGCCCGGCCGTGCGGAGCACGTCGGCGATGCCTTCGCGGACATGGCCGACGACGGCGTCGACGTCGTAGCCGCGTGGCCCCAAAGGGCTTTCGGCGCGCGCGAGTTCGGTGAGTGCGAGGTCCAGCAGCTCGACCCGGACCCGGGTCTCGCCGACGTCGACGCCGATCAGCCGGCCGCTGTCCGGCCGTATCCGCAGCAGCCGGCGCGGCCGGCCGGCGTCGGAGCCGACGCTGCCGGCCTCCTCCACCAGCTGGTCGGCCAGGAGTTCGGCGACGACGTTGCTGACGGACCCCGAACTCAGCCCGGTCGCCGGGCACAGCGCCTGCCGGCTCATGGGGCCGTCGAAATACAACCGTTGCAGAACGGTGCTCCGGCTCTCCCGCCGCAGGTCACGCACCGTACGGCCGCTCAGCCCTGCCACCCGACCTCCCTGGTTCGCGCGTTCCGGAGGCCCGTCGGGCCGGTCCACGGTGCCGGATCCCTTGACGAGCGTTTCTCTTGAGGTTTAACTCACATCCTAAATTAAGCCATGAGGGGCTTCGGGAGCCGAACGGGGTGTCGGTTCCCGCGACGCGCCCCTCAGGGTCTCGACTCCCGGAAAGGGACACCAGGAGCCATGCGCAGCATCCGAGCCGCGGCCGTAGGCGCCGTCACCATGTCTCTCGCCCTCGCGGCTACGGCCTGCGGAGGCGGTTCGTCGAGCGGCGGCGGGTCAAACGACTCGCCGAAGACGCTCACCTACTGGGCCTCCAACCAGGGCGCCAGCATCGCGATCGACAAGAAGGTCCTGCAACCGGAACTCGACAAGTTCCAGAAGCAGACCGGCATCAAGGTGAAGCTGGAGGTCGTGCCCTGGTCCGACCTGCTCAACCGCATCCTCACCGCCACCACCTCCGGCCAGGGCCCGGACGTGCTGAACATCGGCAACACCTGGAGCGCCTCCCTGCAGGCGACCGGCGCGCTGCTGCCGTGGGACGCGAAGAACTTCGACAAGATCGGCGGGAAGGACCGGTTCGTCGACTCGGCGCTCGGCTCGACGGGAGCGCAGGGCAAGGACCCGGCGGCGGTGCCGCTGTACTCGATGGCGTACGCGCTCTACTACAACAAGCAGATCTTCGCCGACGCCGGCATCAGCAAGCCCCCGGCCACCTGGGACGAGCTGATCGCCGACGGCAAGAAGATCAAGGCGAAGGGCAAGAACGTCCTCGGCGCCGAGGGCTCCAACCTCTCCGAGAACATCCACCACGTCTTCGTCTTCGCCAAGCAGCACGGCGCCGACTTCTTCACCGCCGACGGCAAGCCCGACTTCACCAACCCCAAGGTCGTCGACGCGGTCAAGCAGTACGTCGACCTGATGGCCAAGGACAAGGTCATCCCGACCAACGACGCCGAGTACGCCCAGAACCAGTCGGTCAGCGACTTCGCCAAGGGCAAGCAGGCCATGCTGCTGTGGCAGTCCGCCGCCGCCAACCTCAAGTCGCAGGGCATGAAGGACGACGCGTACGGCATCGCCCCCGTGCCCGTCCAGTCCGGTGCCCCGGGCACCGGCGCGCAGACCAACTCGATGGTCGCCGGCATCAACATCGCCGTCTTCAAGAACAGTCACAACCTGAGCGGCGCCACCAAGTTCGTGAAGTTCATGACCAGCGACGCCGAGCAGAAGATCCTCAACACCGCGTACACATCCATCCCGCCGGTCAAGACCGCCCAGTCCGACGCGGCGTTCAACTCCCCGGCCACCGCGGTGCTCAAGCAGACCCTCGCCACCAGCGCGGCCGCGCTCCCGCAGGTCGCGGCCGAGTCCCAGTTCGAGACGGCGGTCGGCACGGCCGTCAAGGACCTGTTCGCCGACGTGGCGGCCGGCCGCGCGGTGACGACCGACTCCGTCAAGGCGAAGCTGGAGAAGGCCCAGCAGCAGATGCCGGCGGCCTGAGCACCATGACCTCGACCGCTCTGAAGGAGCCGGTCCGCGAGAACTCCCCCGGGGCGGCGCGCGAACTCCGCCGCCGTCCCGGGCGGATCCGCCGCATCGGACTCCCGTACCTGCTGCTCCTGCCCGCCCTGCTCCTCGAACTCCTCGTCCACCTCGTGCCGATGGTCATCGGCATCGTGATGAGCTTCAAGGAGCTCACCCAGCTCTACATCCGCGACTGGGGCAGCGCACCCTGGTCCGGCCTCGGCAACTACAAGGTGTCGGTGGACTTCGACGCCCCCGTCGGCGAGGCACTGCTCCACTCGTTCTTCGTCACCATCGGCTTCACCCTGCTCTCCGTCGGCCTGTGCTGGCTGATCGGCACCGCCGCCGCCGTCTTCATGCAGGACACCTTCCGCGGCCGCGGCCTGCTGCGCGCCCTGTTCCTGGTGCCGTACGCGCTGCCCGTCTACGCTGCCGTGATCACCTGGGTGTTCATGTTCCAGCACGACAACGGCCTGGTGAACCACGTCCTGCACGACCAGTTGCACCTCACCGGCAAGCCGTCCTTCTGGCTCATCGGCGACAACAGCTTCTACGCGCTGCTCGTCGTGTCGGTGTGGAAGGGCTGGCCGTTCGCCTTCCTCATCGTGATGGCCGGCCTGCAGAACATCCCCAAGGAGCTGTACGAGGCCGCCGCACTGGACGGCGCCGGGGTGTGGCAGCAGATCCGCCGCATCACCCTGCCGTCGCTGCGCCCCGTCAACCAGGTCCTGGTCCTGGTGCTGTTCCTGTGGACGTTCAACGACTTCAACACCCCGTACGTGCTGTTCGGCAGGTCCGCCCCCGAGGCGGCCGACCTGATCTCCGTGCACATCTACCAGGCGTCCTTCGTCACCTGGAACTTCGGCACGGGCTCCGCCATGTCGGTCCTGCTGCTGCTGTTCCTGCTGGTCGTGACGGGTGTGTACCTCCTGTTCACCTCGCGCGGACGGAGGGCCGCCGATGTCTGACCACAGCTCCCCGATGGCGGCGCCGCGTTCGTTCACCTGGTCCCGGCGGATCTTCCTGACCCTGCTCACCGGGTTCGTGCTGGTGCCGGTCTACGTCATGGTCTCCAGCTCGCTGAAGCCGCTGGCCGACGTCACGGACAAGTTCCGCTGGCTGCCGAGCGGTCTGACGGTCCGGCCGTACATCGACATCTGGTCGACGGTCCCGCTCGCCAAGTACTTCGTGAACTCGCTGATCGTGGCGGGCGCGGCCACCGTCTGCTCGGTCGTCATCGCCGTGTTCGCGGCCTACGCCGTCAGCCGCTACGAGTTCCGCGGCAAGCGCGTGTTCACGGTGACCGTGCTGTCCACGCAGATGTTCCCGGGCATCCTCTTCCTGCTCCCGCTGTTCCTGATCTACGTCAACATCGGCAACGCCACCGGCATCGCCCTGTTCGGCTCGCGCGGCGGGCTGATCCTGACGTACCTGACGTTCTCCCTGCCCTTCTCCATCTGGATGCTCATCGGCTACTTCGACTCGGTGCCGCGCGACCTGGACGAGGCGGCGCTGGTGGACGGCTGCGGGCCGCTGAAGGCGCTGTTCAGGATCGTCGTGCCGGCCGCGATCCCCGGCATCGTCGCGGTCGCCGTGTACGCCTTCATGACCGCGTGGGGCGAGGTGCTCTTCGCGTCCGTCATGACCAACGACACCACCCGCACCCTCGCCGTCGGCCTGCAGGGCTACTCGACCCTGAACGACGTCTACTGGAACCAGATCATGGCCGCCTCGCTGGTCGTCAGCGTGCCCGTGGTGGCCGGCTTCCTGCTCCTCCAGCGCTATCTCGTCGCCGGTCTGACGGCGGGCGCCGTCAAATGACCCACACCCCTGATCCCGAAGGGACTTCAGTGTCCGGACGCATCGACCTCGCCGCACTCCCGCACGACTTCCTGTGGGGCACGGCCACAGCGGCGTACCAGATCGAAGGCGCCGTCGCCGAGGACGGCCGTTCACCGTCGATCTGGGACACCTTCTCGCACACCCCCGGCAAGATCGCGAACGACGACAACGGCGACGTCGCCTGCGACCACTACCACCGCTGGCGCGAGGACATCGGCCTGATGCGCCAACTGGGCACCAACGCCTACCGGTTGTCGGTCGCCTGGCCGCGGGTGATCCCCGGCGGCCGCGGTCCGGTGAACGCCAAGGGCCTCGCGTTCTACGACGAGTTGGTCGACGCCCTGCTGGAGGCGGGCATCACCCCCTCCGTCACGCTGTACCACTGGGACCTGCCCCAGGTGCTCCAGGACCGCGGCGGCTGGCCGGAGCGGGACACCGCCTTCGCGTTCGCCGACTACGCCGCGGTGGTCGCGGGCCGCCTCGGCGACCGCGTCAAGCTGTGGACCACCCTCAACGAGCCCTCCTGCTCGGCCTGGATCGGCCACCTCGAAGGCACGATGGCCCCCGGCTGGAGCGACCTCACCGCCGCCGTACGCGCCTCCTACCACCTGCTCCTCGGCCACGGCCTCGCCACCGGGGCGATCCGCGCCGCCGTCCCGGACGCCGAGGTCGGCATCGTCAACAACCTCTCCACCGTGCACGCCGCCACCGGCCGCCCGGAGGACCTGGCGGCCGCCCGCCGGCACGACGGCCACGTCAACCGCTGGTGGCTGGACCCGGTGCACGGCCGCGGCTTCCCCGCCGACATGGTCGACACCTACGGCGTCGAGCTCCCCGAACACCCGGGCGACCTGGAGACCATCGCGAGCCGGCTGGACTGGCTCGGCCTGAACTACTACTTCCCGGCGTACGTCGCCGACGACCCCGACGGCCCCGCGCCCCGCGTGCGCGCCGTGCGCCGCCCGGACGTCCCGCGCACCGGCATGGACTGGGAGATCGACGCGAGCGGCATCGAGACCCTGCTGCTCCGCCTGACCGAGGAGTACGGCGCCCGGAAGATCTTCGTCACCGAGAACGGCTCGGCGTACCCCGACGTGGTCCGCCCGGACGGCACCGTCGACGACCCGGAGCGCCAGGACTACCTGGAGCGCCACCTGGCCGCCTGCGCCGCAGCGGCCCGCAAGGGCGCGCCGCTGGCCGGGTACTTCGCGTGGTCGCTGCTGGACAACTTCGAGTGGGCCTACGGCTACGACAAGCGCTTCGGCCTGGTTCACGTCGACTACCGCACCCAGGTGCGCACGATCAAGGGCAGCGGACACCGGTACGCGGACATCGTCCGCGTCCACCGCGGCCAGGCACGCCGGGCCGCCTGAGCCCGGCTCGGACGACCGGTGGGCGCGGGTACGGGAGCCCGCACCCACCGGTCCCTCGCCCCACCGGCCCCTCACGCCAGCGCCGGGCACCCACCGGCCGCGCACCAGCCGGTCCCACATCGGACCGGCACCTTCGGACTGTCATGCACGCGCCAATACGGCAAACGAACGGACGCATCCCCACCCCACTGAGGAGAGCCGCATGCCATCCCGTGTCCCGCGCACCCTGCTCGCCGCCGCCCTGTCCACCGTCGCCCTGCTGACCGCAGGCCCGCTGCTGGCCGCCCCCGCCCACGCCGCCCCGGCCGTCGCCACCTGGGACACCGACCGCGCGGCCGCCGCCTACGCCGTGAACCCGGCCGCCGTCACCGCCTCCGGCAGCGAGAACGCCGGCACCGCCCCCGGCCTCGCCTTCGACGGCAACGGCTCCACCCGCTGGTCCAGCAACTTCGCCGACGACGCCTGGATCCGCGTCGACCTCGGCAGCACGATCCGCGTCGACCACGTCACCCTCGACTGGGAGGCCGCCTACGGCAAGCGCTACGTCCTGGAGATCTCGAAGAACGGCACGGACTGGACCCCGTTCTACACGGAGACCGCCGGCACCGGAGGCTCCGTCACGGCCCACGCCTACCCCCAGGAGGTCACCGGCCGCTACGTACGCCTGCGCGGCCTGGAACGCGCCACCCCGTGGGGCTACTCCCTCTTCAACTTCCGGGTCTACGGCGGCGAACCGGCCCCGGCGTCCACGACCCGCACCAACCTCGCCCTGAACCACCCCGCCTACACCAACTTCTACCAGGACGCGGGCCACTCGCCGGCGGCCGTCACCGACGGCGGCTGGCCCGCCGACCTGAAGGGGGACACCTCCCGCTGGTCGACGGACTGGAACGCCGACCGCTGGGTGTCGGTGGACCTGGGCGCGCAGTCGACGATCGACACGGTGGACCTGTACTGGGAGTCGGCGTACGCGGTCGAATACCTCCTGCAGGTGTCGGACGACAACCGCACATGGCATACCGTCTACGAACCGTCGGCGACGGACATCGCGGCCCGCCGCGCGAACGTGAAGTCGCCCGGCGACGCGGCCGGCCTGCACGACACGGTCAAGCTGCCCTCCCCGGCGACCGGCCGCTACGTCCGCATGCTCGGCAAGGAGCGCCGCTCCTTCTACAACCCGGCCCCGGCCACCGCACAGTTCGGCTACTCCCTGTACGAGTTCCAGGTCTGGGGCACGGGAGGCAGCGCGGCCGCGGCGTACCCCGCCCTCCCCGCCGATCAGCCGGGCACGTACCGCACCACGTTCTTCGACGACTTCACCGGAGCGGGCCTCGACCGCTCCAAGTGGCGAGTGGTCCGCACGGGCACCGAGATGGGCCCGGTGAACGGCGAGTCGCAGGCGTACGTCGACTCCACGGACAACGTCCGGGTGGCGAACGGTGCGTTGCTGCTCCAGGCCAAGTACTGCAAGGGCTGCACGAAGGCGGGCGGCGGCACCTACGACTTCACGTCGGGCCGCATCGACACCAACACCCACTTCGACTTCACGTACGGCCGGGTCAGCGCCCGCATGAAACTCCCCGTGGGCGACGGCTTCTGGCCCGCCTTCTGGCTGCTCGGCAGCAACGTCGACGACCCGTCCGTCTCCTGGCCGGCCTCCGGCGAGACCGACATCATGGAGAACATCGGCTACGGCGACTGGACCAGCACGGCCCTGCACGGCCCCGGCTACTCGGCGGACGGCAACATCGGCGCCCGCCAGACGTACCCCGCCGGCGGCACCGCGGACCAGTGGCACACCTACGCGGTCGAATGGACCCCGACGGCGATGCGCTTCTACGTCGACGACCACCTGGTCCAGGAGACCACCCGCAACGTCCTGGAGTCGACCCGCGGCCAGTGGGTCTACGACCACAACCAGTACGTGATCCTCAACCTGGCCCTGGGCGGCGCGTACCCGGCGGGCTGGAACAAGGTCACCAGCCCCTACTGGGGCCTGCCCCAGTCGAGCGTGGACAAGATCGCGGGCGGGGGAGTGCGGGCCGAGGTGGACTGGGTGCGGGTGGAGCAGAAGGGCTGACGGGGCCCCGCGGCGCTTCGCGAAGGGACCGGGCGCCACTGGCGTCCGGTCCTCCGACTGCACCCTGCCTCCGGTGCCGCGAAGGCGGGTAGGCTTGATCACGTCGTCATTGCGGCCCGACGGGCTTCCGCTCCACTGACGTGGAGTCTCAAGGACATGCCCCCACCCGCACGAGTCATTTCGTGCTGCCTGGGGGATTCCCTTGCTGTTCCGCGAGTCCGCGCAAACGATCGCCGAGAGGGCACTCGACAGCTCGCTCTACCTCCACCTCACCGAGCAGTTCGCGCACATGCACGGCTACCGGCCCAGCGCCGCCGAGGTCCGCTCCTGGGAGCGGAGCATCCCCGCACTCGCCGCCGCACTCAACGACGCCGGTCTCGGCGAAGTCGAGATCATGCTGGAGTACGCCCTCCCGCTGAACAGCAAACGTGCCGACGCAGTCCTCGCCGGAGTGCATCCCGTCACCGGGGAGCCGTCGTACGTCGTCGTGGAACTGAAGCAGTGGAGTCAGGCGGAGCCGGACGAGGACGACCCGGCACTGTGCAGGATCGATGCCTACGCCCATCCCGTCCTCAACCCCGTGGAGCAGGTGCGCCGCTACTGCGAGTACCTCGTCAACTTCAATGGAGCCGTGGCCGAACACCCGCACCGGGTCAGTGGCGTGGCGTACCTGCACAATGCCACGGAGTTCGGCGTAGGCGGACTCCGTGCCATCGAACTCGACGACCGCGGCCAGATGTTCACGGGGGAGAGGCGCGGCGAGTTCATCAAGCACCTGCGCGCCAAGCTCAGCGACAAGGCCGCCGGCGCTCGTGCGGCTGATGAGCTCCAGGCCGGCAAGACGGTTCCGTCGAGGCAGCTGATGGCCGTTGCGGCCCAAGAGGTACGCGAACGCGAGCAGTTCGTGCTCCTCGACGAACAGCAGGTGGCCTATCGCCTGGTGCTCAATGCGGTACGCAAGGCCAAACAGTCCGACCACAAGGAGATAGTCGTCATCACGGGTGGCCCCGGCACGGGTAAGAGCGTCATCGCGCTCTCCCTGCTCGGTGAGCTGTACCGGCAGGGCGTCCCGGCACTGCACGCCACTGGCTCCCAGTCCTTCACCAAGACGATGCGGAAGATCGCCGGCTCCCGCAAGCGCGAGGTGCAGGACCTCTTCAAGTACTTCAACAGCTTCATGACCACAGAGAAGAACGCCCTCGATGTCCTGATCTGCGATGAGGCCCACCGCATCCGCGAGACCTCCGCCAACCGCTTCACCTCGGCCGCTCACCGCACCGGTAGGCGGCAGATCGACGAACTGATCGACGTCGCCCGCGTCCCCGTCTTTCTTCTCGACGAACACCAGGTGGTGCGCCCCGGCGAGATGGGCACGGTGGAGGACATCAAGGCGGCAGCCGCCGCGAAAGGCCTCCAATGCCGTGTCGTGCCACTGGAGAGTCAGTTCCGCTGCGGCGGCAGTGACGCGTACCTGCGCTGGGTGGTTCGCCTCCTCGGACTCCAGCCTGGCGGTCCGGTCGTCTGGGAGCCCGACGACCGGATGCAGTTGCTGGTCGCCGACAGTCCCGGAGAACTGGAGGCATTCCTCGAGAGCCGCCGGGCCCAGGGCTACGGCGCCCGTATGTCCGCGGGATACTGCTGGCGCTGGTCCCCGGAACCCAGGCCCGGCGCTCCGCTCCCCGCCGATGTCGTCATCGGTGAGTGGGCCAGGCCATGGAACCTCCGCGGCGACCGTTCCGTCGCCGGTGCGCCGCCGTCCGCCCTTTGGGCCACCGACCCGGCCGGCTTCGGGCAGGTCGGTTGCGTCTACACCGCCCAGGGCTTCGAGTACGACTGGTCCGGCGTGATCATCGGCCCCGATCTGGTGTGGCGCGGGGACCGTTGGATCACGGACCGCACGCAGTCCAAGGACCCGGTCTTCAAGAAGTCGACGTCCGACGCCGACGTCGACCGCCTGATCCGCAACACGTACAAGGTGTTGCTGACCCGCGGCATGATCGGCACGATCGTGTACTCGACGGACCCGGAGACGCGGGAGAAGCTGAGGGAGCTGACGGGTGGAGTCGTGCGAGAGCTGACAACGGCCTGACCGTGCCTCACAACACACGGCCGGACCATCCCACTGGCCGCATCCGGCCACACCTTGTCCCTCAGCAGGCCGAAAGTCGTTCGGTATTTCCGGTCCGGTCCGCTGCCTGTCTAAGATCCCCGATACCGGTTGCGGCCCGACGGGCTTCCTGCATGGACACGCCCCCACCCGCACGAGTCACTCGTGCTCTGGGGGATCCTCCTCGTGTCCATGCTCCTGCTGCGACTAGCGGCACGGGACCTGCTAGCTCTGAACGCACGGCGCCGTCTGGTGCCCCACCTCGCGGCCCGCTGGGTGCACTTCCAGCGAGGCGATTCCTCTGACGGCGAGCGTTCAGCGTGGGCGCGCAGTCTCGTCTCGCTGGCGGAAGACCTGGTCGCTGCCGAACGCGGCAACGTCGAGATGCTCGTCGAGTGTTCGCCCACCGTGCACGCCTCAGAAGAGGCAGCGAAGACGCAGGGCCAGATTGATGTGGTCCTCGTAGGAAGGCATCCTGGGAAAGGCACCCTCTCCGTGCAGCTCGTCGAGCTGAAGCAATGGTCGTCGGTGACGAGGGTGGAGGCTGCCACGGCCGATCTCGTATACGTACCGGGCATCGAGGATCCCGTCACCCATCCTGCCCTTCAACTCGGTGAGTACTACGAACTGTTCACCGGACCCAGCGGCCCGCTGAACGGATTGCATTTCGAATGCGGCGGTTTCACCTACCTGCACAACGCCACGGATGAATCCGTCCGTCCGCTGCTCGGTGTCGACGCACCCACAGGGCCTTACGCCCGTACGTACACGAGCGACACCCGGGCCAGGCTCCTCAAGGATCTGCAGCGTCACTTCACCAGAGAGGAGGACTACTCCGCGGCCGAGTACATCCTGCACCGGATGAACCTCCGTAACACGCCGCTGCTCGACGCCATGGTCAAGTCGAATGGTGAGGACATGGTTTTCACCCTGAGAGGCCGGCAGAAAGAGGTCGCCGACGACGTGCTCGAGGCTTCGGAACTCATTCTCGACGCCCCGGATCGGGAGGCGCCCGTTCCCCGTCCGCAGCGTGCCGTCTTCCTCGTCACCGGGGGAGCAGGTACCGGGAAGAGCGCCATCGGGCTTCAGCTACGAGCCGATCTCGAAGCCGCCGGTCGAACGGTGAAGTGCGCGAGTGGATCGCGGGCCTTCAACGCCGCGATCAAGGAGAACGTCGGATACACCGCATCCGAGTTCCGGGAGCGTTTCGCGTATTTCAGCAGTTTCGTGGACAGGCCGGAGCCACCGCTGGACGTATTGATCTGCGACGAGGCGCACCGGCTACGGGACATGTCCAAGAACTGGCGTCTCCCCGAGGAGAAGCAGGGCACCAAGCCGCAGGTGGACGAACTCATTGAGGCGTCCAGGTAGCCGCCGCCTCCGCCAGGGTCCACGCCCGCGACTCGAAGGACACGACCCGCGCCCCGTTGGCCGTGGACCCCACGATCTGGACCGAGTTCGTCGCCTTCGCGGCACTCTGAACAGACGCGGGGCCCTCGGCAAGCGCACCGCTTGCCGAGGGCCCCGCGTACGTCGGCTCGCGCAACACCTTCAGTAACCCAGGCGCCGTGCTCGCCGGATGCCCGCGCAGGCCAGTGCGGTGCGGCCGTCAACGTCCGCCTCGGGCCCGGTGCCGTGTTCGGCTGACACCGAGGTCAGAACGCCTTCAGATAGACCCTGGCGTGACCGGCCTTGAGTGTCTGGACGTAGATGTCGATCCACTGCACCTTCTTGCGGCGATCGTCCTTCACGCACGGGGGGCAGACACCGGCCGAGCGGGCTCCCTTCAGCGTTTGCGGCTCGGCAAGCCCCAGGTGCCGGAACAGCTGGCCATCCGGGGCGAAGTCGACTTTCTTCACTTTCAGCGGCTCTTCGGGGCGAAGGTCCGCCGCGATGCCTTCGGCGTTCTTCTCGCTGGTGACGAACGAGAGGAGGTAGATGTCCTCCTGGGGGTTGATCTGCACGGCTCCCTTGACCTCGGTCGCACCCTTGGGTGCCGTCACGTGCATGAACGCCGACGCCTCGGGCGCGCCGGCGTTCTCGTCCCACCGCGAGGTGCGACCGTCGGTCACATGGCGCTCGTCCGTGTCCGGGCTGGAGCAGGCGGAAAGCAGGAAAGTGGCTGCCACTGCCGCGACGAGGAGGGCACCTCGTTTGGTCGTCACCGGTTCTCCTCGTCACCGCGTGAGACGTCGCCGCGGGTTCCTTCTCGTCCTTGGTCCGGCGGGCTCACTGTCGGTTTGGCATCGCTGTTCAGGTCGTAGGTGTACGTGGAGCTACTGCCTCGCATGTCGAACTCCTGAGCGAGTCCGGTCTTGTGCAACCGTCCCATGTTCTGGGCGATGTGAACCGAGACGTCGTCGCGAAATCCGGGATCATCCTTGAGGATGCGGTCGATGTCCAGGTCCAGCGGCTCACCCGTTGCACTCAGGTAATGCTCCATGTTGCGTGACGCCGCGTTCTCGCCGCTGACGTCGCCGCCGGCCGCGATGGCCTGCGCGCGGGCCAGGTACCACAGATCCTTGGCCGTGGGCTTCTCGGTGTCGAAGGCTCCGGACCCCGCGTCAGCAGCATGCCAGTGGTACAGCGGGCTCATGATCCCCGCCTTCCGCAACTCGTCGCCGTTCTCCTGAAGCAGGATGCCGCGCGTGACCGGATCGAGGCCGCGCCACCACTC
Organism: Streptomyces collinus Tu 365; assembly: GCF_000444875.1. Lineage (NCBI taxonomy): Bacteria > Bacillati > Actinomycetota > Actinomycetes > Kitasatosporales > Streptomycetaceae > Streptomyces > Streptomyces collinus. Next base: position 6,998,531 of record NC_021985.1, read on the forward strand.
GGCGACCGCCTTCTTGCCCTTGGGGACGTGCTGCGCTTTCGCCCTCTCCGCAAGCGACGGGTACGGGTCGGGCCCCGCTTCCCGGTTGAAACCGCCGATCGTGCCGTCCAAGGGGTCGCTGTCCTGCATCACGGAGGCGAGAGCGAGTTCGAACCCCTCGTCCGCGTCGTTCAGGGCCGCCACCGCCGAATCCAGATGCGCGGCCCATCCGGCAGCAGCCTTGCGGGAGCTCTCCTGGTAGTCGCGATCGTGCACGTAGGCCATGTACTCGCTGTGATCCAGCTTGGACGTGTCGAAGGCGACGGCGCCTTGCTCGGACACCTTCATGCCGGCCTTCACCGCGTCCTCTCCGACGTACTCGATCTTCTTGCGAAGACGGCTGAATTCAGCGTGCGCGTCCCGGAGTAGTTCGGCGACGGCCTTCGCCTCGCTCTGCGCTCCCTGGTACTCCTTCCACGTCACGTCGAAGCGTGCGGAGCCGGCGCTTGCACTCAGACCCACCCACATGTCGCCGATGGAAATTCCATGCACTTCCTGATGGTAGGTTCGCGCGAGCTTGTCGAAGTCCTTGGCCATGGCGGCCCAGTCGTCGGCAGCCGTGGTGAGCTTCGACAGGTCGGTGCCCATGATCTCGTAGTACGTCACCATGACTGAACTCCTGTTACGGCGCCCGCGGTTCGGTCGGACCTGTGCGATCAGAACGAGTCGAGCGCGGAGGACTTGCGGATGCCCAGCTCGATGCCGGTGTCCGTGTTCCGCAGCAGCGTGTTCGTGGCGCGCAACGCGGCCTTCTCCGAGCCGAGGCGGTTCATCAGCGTCGTGAGCTGTTCGCTCCACGTCTTACGCGCGGTCTTCAGAGCAGGTCCGGTGAGCCACCCCTCAAACTCCCGTGCGGCTGCCCCCGTGCTCTCACGCGCCTGGGTGCCGTCCCTGTGGGTGTCGGGCTCCAGGTGCCTCTCGATCGCCTCGGCTGCCTTCTTCTTCTCCGCGGGGCTCGAAGCGAGATCCTTGCCGCCGGACGGCGAGCCTCCACCGCCATCGAGCGGGGCCGCATGGTTCAGGCGCATCCGGGTCGGCGCCGCACCGCCCGGTGATATGTCGTCTACGGTCATGATCTCTCCCCCGAGTGTGATCAGATGCCCGCAACTTTATGTGAGGCACAGTTAGCAAAGTGCTGGTGAGCCGGAAACCGGCCTCGCTGACGCGGTACGGACCGTGTCGGCGAAGGCGTACCTGACCCTGGACGGCACGCGAACCCTGGGGTCTCCTCCGTGATCTGCGGAGCTACTGTAAGTTCCTGCCATGAAGCAGGGTAAAGAGGTCGAGAATCCCGAGTCGCGCTTCTTCGCGGTGCTGCTGGCGGCGGCCAAGCTCCCCGGTGTGCGTATCCACCGTGAGGCGTACCTGCGGACGGCGCTGGCGCGCCACTGCACCGAGGATGAGATCCGCAGAGCGATCGAAGAGACCCCCGCGGCGGCGGGTATCACCGTCGACGTTCTGGAGAAAGCGGCCAATGATTCGATCCGCTACGAGACCGCCAAAGTCAGCGCTCTCTCCGCCGCGGCCGGGATACCCGGCATCCTCGCCCTTCCCGCCACGGTGCCCGCCGACTTGGCACAGTACGTCGGCCACATGCTGCGCATCGCGCAGAAGCTCGCCTATCTCTACAGCTGGCCCGAACTGTTCTCCGACGAGGGCGATGACGTCGATGACGCGACCGTGGGGGTGCTCACGCTGTTCTTCGGCGTGATGTTCGGCACCCAGTCGGCGAACGCCGCTGTGGGGAAGGTCGCGGGGATGATGTCGGAACAGGTCGCCAAGAAGCTGCCTCAGAAGGCGCTCACCAAGGGCGTCGTCTATCCCATAGTGAAGAAGGTCGCGGCCTACATCGGCGTCAAGATGACGAAGGAGTCGTTCGCGAAGGCCGTCTCGAAGGCCATCCCCCTCGTAGGGGCTGCTGTCTCCGGCGGGCTCACCTTCGCTACCTACCTCCCGATGGCCAAGAGGCTCAAGAAGCACCTCGCCGGCCTGCCGCTGGCGGACCCGTCGCACCGAGTGATGGAGGGGGAAGTCGTGGACGGTGAAGTCGTCGAAGAGCACGAATCCTTCGTCCCGGCACAGGCTGAACCGCACGGCGCGGACTCCGCTGCCGTCAAGCTGGAGGAACCCAGGTCCTGACCCCGCGACTGGCCTCCTGGCTGCCGAAGGGGCCCGCCTTCCGCCTTCGACGGAGGTGCGGGCCCGGGTTCGCAGCCGCCACCTCGGTGATCACTTGGCGGGCAGCAGAGCCCTCATCCTTTGCTCACCTTGATCGGAACTCTGCCGCCCCTTCGTCAGGACCGCGAAGGCATCCCGGCTCGGTGAACTACCGTCTTCGGGCCGGTCAGCCGACTCAGGGGGAGCAGAGGACGCCATGGGCGACCACAGCGACGGCAAGATACTCGACATCAAGATCGCCGATCTGAAGGCGACGGCCCCGCAGTTCCACACGCACAGCTCCGACCTGGCCAAGGCGCTGACCAAGCTCAGGACCGCTCTGGGGGCGGCCGGTTCGCCGTGGGGTGACGACGAACAGGGACGGAAGCTCCATGAGTCCTACGGCCCGCACGTCAACTGGAGCTGTCCGCCACGCTCGGCGTGACCGTGTCCACCGAGATCGCCACCATCGCCGGCACCACCCTCGTCACGGCCGCCATCGGTGGACTCGAGTCGATCACCGTCGATCTCGCCGTCACCCAGCCCATCGCCATCGCCACCGGCGAGAGCAAGGGCCTCAGCCTCGACGAGGTGAGCGACTCCGCCCGCTACGGCATGGAGTTCGGCGGCGCGTTCGGAGCAGGCGGGAGCACCGCCCGGATCGTCGCCGAGAACGGCGGGGCGGTGGGCCTGTTCAACGGCTTCCGGCTGAACAGCGCGGCCCTCGACGAGATGGGCAAGTCCCGTACGTGGAAGCTGATCCAGTCCCCCGACTCGAAGATTCCCGTCCCTCCGGCGCGGGCCGGCGACTACGAGTTGATCTCGGGCGACCCTGTCTACTTCGGCAAGAACACCACCACGGTGGGTTACGACGAGCGCACCCTGAACAACCTGCAACGGGTCGCCCGTGTCCCCGGCGTGCACGACGTGGTCGTCCACGGCACGGACGAGGGGGTATTCGTCCCCGGCCGCGTCAACGCCGCCGGGAAGACCCTCACAGACTTCGAAGTGCACCCCCACCACATCGCGGACGCGATCCGCAGCAACCCCAACTACCACGGTGAACCGGTGCGCCTCATCTCCTGCTACTCCGGCGCCGACGCCAGACCGCCCGAGCTGCCCCTCGCGCAGTCCGTCGCCAACGAGCTCGGTGTACCCGTGACGGCACCCACGAGCAAGGTGGGAACGTCCCCCCAGCTCGGACTCAACCAGACCCCCACCATCGGCAACAATGGCTACTGGCGCACCTACCTGCCCATGGCCCACTAGGGCAGGCTCACAGGAGTGAAAATGATCAAGCGAGCGGGCTTCTATCGGGAGACCGGCGGTCGGGCCACCACGCCAGACGATGCGCCGTCGCTGCGAGATGCCGTACAGGACAGTGGGCCCTGGGACGAGGACCGTATCCTCGCCTACCTGGAATCGGCCCTGGAGATCTACACCACCATGGGCGCCGAGCGCGACGTCCTCACCGGCGAAGAGTGGATCGTCGGCTCCGGATCCCTGATGACGGACGGCACCTGGCTCTGGCCCGTCGATCTCACGCACTACGTACGTCGTCACCACGCCGCCCTGCCCCAGGAGTTCCTGGACCACATCCGGACCAACGACTACACCGTGCCCGTCGTCCCCGACGAACGGGCCAGGCACATCTTCCACGAGGAGTTCCCGGACCACGCCCCCGCTGCGGCCCCGTCCAAGGCTGCGGGCTTCTTCACCTGGTACGTGCCGAAGCTGGACAGCGCCCGTGCCCAGCATCTCCTCACACATCTGGAGAACGCCGGGCTCTCCGCCGTGCACCCGCTGACCAATGCCCTCTTCGGATTCCGCGAGACGCCGGTCGGAAACCGTGAGCCGCTGATGGGCGACGGCGCGGCCCTGGCCGCCGCCTTGGCCGACGAGCGGTACTCGAAGGCCGAGTTCACCTGCTGGCAGGGCTACGACCAGTCCGTGACCGGCATTGTGCGACGCACGGACGAGACGACGCAGAGCATCACGCTGCGCCTCACCGACGTCCCCCTGCCCGACCGAGAGGAGGCGGTCGCGGCACTGGTGCGCACGCTCGATCAGGATGCGGCCGACTGCCGCGGGTTCGTCATCGACCGAGCCGGCGTCTCGGCTTCCCAGGACTGGGACCGCATCCTCGTCGGCGACGGAGGGCACTTCACCGTGTGGCCCGACACCGTCGGCATCCTCCGGGACCGCGTGGACGACCACCCTGAGCTGGCCGACAGCAAGGCGACCGCTTACGGCCCGCTCGACGTCTTCCACCGCGCGTGAACTTCGGCCGCCCTACCGCCCCCGGCAGCGCCTGTCGGTCTGCGAAGTACCGCGGGTGGATGCCACGCCACGCGTAAGGGCGGCACTCTGCATCATCGGCGGCGCGCCGTAGACGACTGAACAGCCCGTCCCCGCCCCACGTATCCCCCCACCGTGGGAAGATCCCTCAGCATGAGCGCATCCCCGGCCGTGAGGAGCCTGCGCGCTGCCGTGTTCGCCGCGGTGTGCGTGCTGCTCGCCGGTGCCGGGCACGGGCTGGCCATGGGGGACATGCCGTCGGTGGGGGCCGACGCTGCCGCGTTCCTCGGGGTCTTCGGGCTCGGTTGGGTGCTCGGCCGGCGCGAGCGGTCGTTGCCGGGCATCGGTGCGGCCATGCTCGCCACGCAGGCGGGGCTGCACTTCGCCTTCGGAGCGGCTCATCCGGGCCCGGCCGCCGGTTCCGAGCGTGCTCACGCCATGAACATGGGCGACATGGGTGGGCACGGGATGGCGGCCATGCACGTCCATTCCGCGACGGTCCATGCGACGACCGCGCACGCCACGACCGTGTACGCCACCCTCGCCCATCTCCTCGCCGCCCTCGTCGCCTCCTGGTGGCTGCGGCGGGGCGAGGCCGCGCTGTGGTCGCTGCTGCGGCGGGCCGTCGCGCTCGTGCCCGGGCTCGTCGCCTGGTGGCGGAACGCCCCGTTGCCCGATCCCGCCGGGCGTACCCTGACCCTTCCCGCCGCGCCCGAGCCGCCCCGCCGGCCCGCGCTGCGGCACGCGGTGAGCCGTCGTGGGCCTCCGCTCCCGATCCCGTACACGGTCTGAACCGGGACTGACCAGCCCACACCCCTCACCCGTACGGAGATCCACTCATCCATGTCCACGACACGCACGCACACCCGCAGCCGTACCGCCCTGCGCCGGGCCGCGACCGTCACCGCGCTCGCCGCCGCCGGACTGTTCGGCGCCGCCGGGATCGCCTCGGCGCACGTCACCGTGCATCCGGAGAGCTACGCCAAGGGGGCCACGGACGGCGTGCTCACCTTCCGCGTGCCCAACGAGGAGGACAGCGCCTCCACCGACAAGGTGCAGGTCTTCCTGCCCACCGACCACCCCGTCCTCGGCGTCCTGGTCCACCCGCAGGACGGCTGGACCCCCAAGGTGACCACCACCAAACTGAAGACGCCGGTCAAGACCGACGACGGCACCATCACCGACGCGGTCTCCGAGATCACCTGGACCGGCGGGAAGATCGGCGCCGGCCAGTACGAGGACTTCGACGTCGCCTTCGGGCAACTTCCCGACAGCACGAACCAGTTGATGTTCAAGACGCTGCAGACCTACTCCGACGGCAAGGTCGCCCGCTGGATCGAGGCGCCGACGGGCGGGGAGGAGCCGGAGAACCCGGCGCCGGTCCTGAAGCTGGCGGCCGCGGGTGACGAGAACGCGGCGCCCACCGCGTCGAAGGGCGACTCCGACGCCGCGCCGAAGGCCGCCGCCACGTCGGGCGACTCCAGCGACTCCACCGCCCGGGGGCTCGGGGTCGCCGGCCTCGTGGTCGGTGTGCTCGGCCTCGCCGCCGCAGCGTTCGCGATCCTGCGCGGCCGGTCGACCCGGTAGTCACCGGCTCGGTCGTCACCCGGTACCGGGGAAGGACCCGGACCGGCACCGTGCGTGCCCGGTCCGGGCCCTGCCGTGTGCGGGGGCATGGTCGTAAACCGGTTGCGGCCGCCCTGCGGGTGGCGGTGAGGATGGGCACATGGGGGAGAGAACGTCGATGGAGCCGGTCGGGCGGGCGGAGCACGCCGCTCGGGTGTCCGCCTACGCCGCGGTGGGGGCCCGGCTCAGCCTGCTCAGCGACCGCCGACTGCGGGACGTGGTGGCCGGTGCGCGGGGGCTCGGCTCCGGGGTCGGCGGCAGGGCGGCCGAGACGGAGGTCGACGGTCTGCGCGTCTTCGTCAAACGCGTGCCGCTCACGGACCTGGAACTGACGGTCGACCGTATACGGTCGACCGCCAACCACTTCGAACTTCCCCTCTTCTACCAGTACGGAGTCGGTTCCACGGGCTTCGGCGCCTGGCGAGAACTGGCCGCGCACCTCATGACCACGAGCTGGGTGCTGAGGGACGACTACGCGGGATTCCCGCTGCTCTACCACTGGCGGGTCCTGCCGGACACGCCTCCCGACGGCTTCGCCGACGAGTTCGGCGGGGTCGAGGGAGCGGTCGCGCACTGGGACGGATCGGCCGCTGTCCGGCGTCGGCTGGAAGCCATCGGGGCGGCCTCCGCCAGCCTGGTCCTCTTCCTGGAGCACGTGCCGCACACGCTCGCCGACTGGCTCCGCGACACCTGTGCGGCGGCCGTGTCCGGCTCGGCGCACGGTTCATGGGCCCATCTGTGGGCCGAGGGCGCGCTGCGCGAGGGCACGGAATTCATGAGCGGACGCGGACTCGTCCACTTCGACGCCCATTTCCGGAACGTGCTCACCGACGGCCGGCAGGTCTACTTCGCCGACCTCGGGCTGGCGCTGAGCCGCGACTTCGAGCTGTCCGCAGCCGAACACCGCTTCCTCACCGACCACTTGCCGTACGACCGCTCGTACGTCCCCACCCACCTGCTGCGCCACCACCTGCCCGACGAGGTGCGCGGGGGCGTCGAACCCGGTGCGTTCCTGCGAGCGTGGACCGAGGGAAACCGGCCCGGCAGTGTTCCGCCGGATCTTGCCGCGCTCATCGACCGGCACGCACCGCACGCGCTCGTCCTGGACGACTTCCACCACCGGCTGCTCACCCGGAGCAAGCACACCCCGTTTCCCGCGGCCGAGATCCTGCGGGCGCTGGCCGCCAGGGCGCCCAGGGCGCCTTCGGCGTAGGGGTGAGAGCGGCAGGTCGCTGTTCGTCGGCTGTCCCTGGTCGGCTGTCCCTGGTCGACTGCCGACTGTCCACCGCCGACTGTCCACCGCCGACTGTCCACCGCCGACTGTCCACCGCCGACAGTCGACCACCGACCCCCCGCGCTCAGCGCGCCGCCAGCTCCAGCTCCCGCACCAGCGGCTCCACGGCGGCCGTCTCCTCGGCTCCCGTCCCCGCCCCCGTGCCCGAGTTGCCGTACAGCCACAGCACATCGCGGCCGAACGACCAGACCAGGGAGCCGAGGGAGAGCAGGACGATGCCCAGGTTGGCGGTGTGCGGCAGCAGGTCGGCGCCCGCGAGCAGCAGGCAGACGCCCTGGAGCGCGGCGACCGTCTTGCGGGCGAACGACGGGGGCAGCGGAGCGTTCAGCCAGGGCGCGACCCGGGCGGCGGCGACGAACACGTAGCGCATGCCGCCGATCAGCAGGACCCACGGGCCGAGCTGCGTCGACACGTACACGCTCAGCACCAGGATCAGGAACGCGTCGACCTCCATGTCGAAGCGGGCCCCGAGTGCGGAGGAGGTCCCGGTGCGGCGGGCCACCTTGCCGTCCACCCCGTCCAGCAGGAGGGCGACGGCGGTCAGGCCGACCAGCAGCGTGACCGGCGGGGAGCTCTCGAAGGAGTCCGCGACCAGCGCGGTCACCCCGCCGACCAGGGTGGCCCGGCCGAGCGTGACCCGGTTGGCGGGGCCGAAGGAGCTGAGCCGGGAGCGGTGCAGGGCGCGGGAGAGGACAGCCCAGGTGGCGAACGCGAAGACCAGTCCCGTCAGCCAGCCGGCCGGGCCCATGCCGATCGCGGAGCCGAGCAGGGCCAGCAGCAGGATCTGCACGCCCGCTCCCACAGCGGTCTCCTGCTGGAGCCTTGCGTCAAACGTGTTGTTCAGGGCCACCGCACATTCCTCCGGCCGAGTGACAGAGTCGATCACCGCCGCGTACTGTGCGCGGCCTGTGCACATCTCGGTACGTGAACCACTTCCCGATCGTTCAGGAGGATGCCGATGAACCGGTCGGCCCGCGCGTTCTGGCTCCGCTCGCCGGGACTGGGTGAGATCCGTGAGGTCGCCCTCACGGCGCCGGGCAAGGACGAGGTGCTGGTCCGCGCGCTGTACTCCGGAGTGAGCCGCGGCACGGAGACGCTGGTGTTCCGCGGCGGGGTGCCCGAGTCCCAACACGCCGTGATGCGGGCCCCGTTCCAGGAGGGCGACTTCCCCGGGCCGGTGAAGTACGGCTACCTGAACGTCGGCGTCGTCGAGGAAGGCCCCGCGCACCTCCTCGGCCGTACGGTGTTCTGCCTCTATCCGCACCAGAGCCGTTACGTCGTTCCGGTGAGCGCCGTCACCGTCGTACCCGAGCGGGTGCCCGCCCGGCGGGCCGTGCTGGCCGGGACCGTGGAGACCGCGGTGAACGCCCTCTGGGACGCCGCGCCCCTGGTCGGCGACCGGATCGCGGTCGTCGGCGGCGGCATGGTCGGCTGCTCGGTGGCCGCGCTGCTCGCCCGCTTCCCCGGCGTACGGCTCCAGCTCGTCGACGCCGACCCGGCGCGCGCGAAGACGGCGCGGGCGCTCGGCGTCGACTTCGCCGGCCCGGAGGACGCCCTCGGCGACTGCGACCTCGTCGTGCACGCCAGCGCCACCGAGGCGGGCCTGAACCGCTCCCTGGAACTCCTCGCCACCGAGGGCACGGTCGTGGAGATGAGCTGGTACGGCGACCGGCGCGTCAGCCTGCCGCTCGGCGAGGCCTTCCACTCCCGCCGGCTCACCGTGCGCGCCAGCCAGGTCGGCACCGTCTCCCCGGCCGCCCGCGCCGGCCGCGGCTACGCCGAACGGATGGCGCTCGCCCTCGACCTGCTCGCCGACCCGGCTCTGGACGCCCTGGTCACCGGCGAGAGCGCCTTCGAGGAACTGCCCGGCCTGATGCCGAAGCTGGCCTCCGGCGAGATCCCGGCCCTGTGCCACCGCATCAGCTACGGCCAGGACCCCCGACCCGCGACCTGACCTGCGCGGGGCGTAGTGCTTGAGCAGGAAAAAGAGTGAGGGGAGGCTGAACACGGGGAAGTCAGGAGCCGTACTACACGGCATCCCCCGGCAGGGAACCGCCGGGGACACCAGACGCGCCGCACCTGGAGGGTCGTCCGTTGTTCAGCATCACCGTCCGCGATCACATCATGATCGCCCACAGCTTCCGCGGCGAGGTGTTCGGACCCGCGCAGCGACTGCACGGCGCCACGTTCCTGGTGGACGCCACCTTCCGCCGTGAACAGCTGGACGAGGACAACATCGTCGTGGACATCGGTCTGGCCACGCGCGAACTCGGCGCCGTCACCGGCGAACTGAACTACCGCAACCTCGACGACGAACCCGAGTTCGCGGGGATCAACACCTCCACCGAGTTCCTCGCCAAGGTCATCGCCGACCGGCTCGCCGAACGCGTCCACAAGGGCGCGCTCGGCGAGGGCGCCAAGGGCCTGAAGTCCCTCTCGGTGACCCTGCACGAGTCGCACATCGCCTGGGCGAGTTACGAGCGTGGTCTGTGACCGAGACGACCGTGGCGAAGGCGCGGCTCACCTACGTGCCCGCGCAGCCCACCGCTTCCGAGAGGGCCGGGATCGTCCCCATGTCCCTGCGTACCGTGCACTTCGTCATGCCGGGCGGCGTCGACGACCCGGCCGCGCCGAGCGGCGGCAACGCCTACGACCGCCGGGTCTGCCTCGACCTGCCCGGCTTCGGCTGGCAGGCCGTGCGGCACGCGGTGCCCGGCAGCTGGCCGCGCCCCGCCCGCGCCGACCGCGACGTACTCGCCCGCACCCTGCGGGAACTGCCCGACGACACCGTCGTCCTGCTGGACGGCCTGGTCGCCTGCGGCGTCCCCGAAATCGTCGTCCCCGAGGCCGAACGCCTGCGCCTCGCGGTGCTGGTGCACCTGCCCCTCGGCGACGAGACCGGCCTCGACCCGCTCGTGGCCGCCGACCTCGACGCGCGCGAGCGTGCGGTGCTGCGCGCGGTGCCCGCCGTGATCGCCACCAGCGACTGGGCGGTCCGCCGCCTCGTCTCCCACCACGGCCTGGCGCCCGAACGGGTGCACGTCGCCGCCCCCGGCGCCGACATCGCGCCCCTCGCCCCCGGCACCGACGGCGTCTCCCGCCTGCTGTGCGTCGCCGCGGTCACTCCGCGCAAGGGCCAGCACCGGCTGGTGGAGGCGCTGGCCGCGGTCACCGACCTGCCGTGGACCTGCGACTGCGTCGGCGGCCTGACCGGCGACCCGGAGTACGTCGCCCACCTGCGCGGCCTGATCCGCGAACACGGCCTCCAGGACCGGCTGCGGCTGGTCGGGCCGCAGGCCGGCGCCGCACTCGACGCCAGCTACGCGACGGCCGACCTGATGGTCCTCACCTCGTACGCGGAGACGTACGGCATGGCCGTCACCGAGGCCCTGGCGCGCGGTGTGCCGGTGCTGGCCACCGACGTCGGCGGGGTGCCCGAGGCGGTCGGCCGCGCCCCCGACGGCGGCGTCCCCGGCATCCTCGTGCCGCCGGAGGACCCCGCCGCGTTCGCCGCCGAACTGCGCGGCTGGTTCGGCGAACCCGACGTGCGCCGCCGGCTGAAGGCCGCCGCGCGCGGGCGCCGCGCCGCCCTCGACGGCTGGGCGACGACCGCCCGCAGCCTGGCCGGGGTCCTCGGCCGGCTTCCGCAGGCCCAGGGGAGGGCGGCATGACCGAGACGACGACGGTGACCGGCGGGATCCCCGCCCAGCCGGGGCCCCGCGAGGGCGCGTATCCGCTGCCCGCCGGAAGCGAGGAGACACGGGTGGACGCCGGTGAGCGGACGGGCGAGCCGTCCGGTGCGGCCGCCGCAGGGCCGGACGGGCAGGGCACGCGGGGCGGGCAGGACGCGTACGGCGGTTCCCCGGGTGTGATCGCCGGTGCCGGGCCCGTCACCCGGCCCGGTGAGCGGGCCACGCTGCGGCTGCGGGAGGGCGCCGACGAGAACCACGGCGGGCACGGCGGGCACGGCGGACACGACGGGAACGACGGGAACGACGGGAACGACGACCGGGCCGGGGGACACGACGGCGGCGAGGAGCCGGCGCGGTACGCCCCGGAGTGGCTCCAACTACGCGAACCCGCCGACGCGGACGCCCGG